>PXRK01000029.1 GCA_003021015.1 Halobacteriales archaeon QS_4_66_20
GGGGTTGTGTAACTGTTCCAAAATTCGGTCGTATTGCGGAGAAGTTAGTCATATGTTTCACCAGATGGTTAAAGGAGGAGGCGTTCGTATCTCAAGGGAGACCGATGGACGGAGCAATTGTGGGGAGGAATGCGAAACCCGTCGCCTATATGGAGGCGGGTGCGCACGCCAGCTTTCCACGATTCCCTCTCATCGGTCTGCATGGAGGGCATCACCGTTCTGCTGGCGTTCAGTCCACGGCTCGAACAGGCCTGGTGAGGAGCCGTCAGACCCGACTGTCTCAGTCCTGTCCGGTGTCACTCACTGCGACACAGCGGGAGACAGAGATGGGTGGACTGTCACAAAATCATGGGAGTAACACGGCTGTGCAGCCAGCCAGACGGAGCAATCGGACACACGCTCTCATCGCGTGGCACCCAGTGTGGGTGACTGCTACTGAATACTCCTGAAAATCAGAACGGTTGCTTCCTTGCCGCTGTGTCTCTCCATGCGTCGTAGGACATCCGAATGTTTATAAAGGAAGGTCGGACCAGACCCACCATCCGGGGAAGCCTTTTATCGTGTCGGATATAATCCGGGGACATGAGCCCTGAACGGGCCATCCTCGAGCGGGCGATCGAACGGGGTGAACGCGAGGGTGGCAGCGTCGAGTTCAAAGAACGGCTCACCAAGGATCTCCATCTCGCCGACGGTCGACTGGAGAGTCTGGCTGCGCAGCTCAGACACCGGGTGTTGTCCGGCGACGGCGAGGCGACGTACGTGGTCGGCGTCACCGACGACGGGGGGATCGCCGGCATCTCCCCCGACGAGTTTTCCGAATCGATGGACGTGCTGTCGTTGCTCGCCGAAGAGGCAGGCACCCACATCGACGCGGTAGAGACGTGGGGCGTCGACGAGGACGGTGCGACCGAGGGGGCCCGCGGCGAGGGTCTGGTCGGGGTCGCAACCATCCGGGAGGGGACGGTGATGCAGGACGACGAACACATCGTCGTGGGTACGGCCGGCCACGTCGACCACGGCAAGTCCACGCTCGTCGGGTCGCTCGTGACCGGCCAGGCGGACGACGGGGAGGGTGGCACTCGCGGGTACCTGGACGTCCAGCCCCACGAGATCGAACGGGGTCTCTCCGCCGACCTCTCGTACGGCGTCTACGGCTTCGACGAGGACGGCCCGATCAGGATGGAGAATCCCCACCGGAAGGGCGACCGTGCCCGGGTCGTCGAGGAAGCCGATCGCCTCGTCTCGTTCGTCGATACTGTCGGCCACGAGCCCTGGCTCCGCACGACGATCCGTGGACTCGTCGGGCAGAAACTCGACTACGGCCTGCTGACGGTCGCCGCAGACGACGGCCCGACGCGGACGGCCAGAGAGCACCTGGGCATCCTGCTGGCGACGGAACTGCCGACCATCGTCGCGATCACGAAGGCCGACCTCGTCGACGAGGAGCGGCTGGCGGAGGTCCAGCGCGAGGTCGAACGGCTGCTCAGGGACGTCGACAAGATCCCGCTCAGCGTCGAGCGCCACGGGGTCGACGCCGCGATCGAGGAAATAAGCGAAACGACCGTCCCCGTTGTCACCACGAGCGCTATCACGAAGGAGGGGCTGGCGACGCTCGACGAACTGTTCGAGCACCTCCCGAAAAACGGAGAGGTCGACAGCGGCGGTCGCTTCAGGATGTACGTCGATCGAACGTACAACGTCACGGGCGTGGGCGCAGTGGCGTCGGGGACGATCAAGTCCGGGAGCGTCCAGGCTGGCGACGAACTCCTGCTCGGACCGCTCACGAACGGGGAGTTCCGCGACGTCGAGGTCCGCAGCATCGAGATGCATTACCACCGGGTCGACGAGGCCTCGGCGGGCCGGATCGTCGGCATCGCACTCAAAGGCGTCGAGGAGCGCGAAATTCGCCGCGGAATGTCGCTGCTTCCGCGCGACGCGGAGCCGGACCCCGTCCGGGAGTTCGAGGCCGAAGTGATGGTGCTCAACCACCCGACCAGGATCGACGACGGCTACGAACCGGTCGTCCACCTCGAAACGGTGAGCGAGGCAGCGGCGTTCTACCCGAACGACGGCCAGTTGCTCCCCGGCGACAGCGGGACTGCGACTGTCCGATTCAAGTTCCACCCCTACGTCGTCGAGGAAGGCCAGCGGTTCGTCTTCCGTGAAGGGCGGAGCAAGGGCGTCGGAACCGTGACCGGAGTCCCGGACTCCTAATCGCTACTCGACGCGCTCTCCGTCGGCAGCTCTCCGGTATCGCTCATCTTGCTTCGCCACACGTCCGAGTTCCAGACTCCAGCCGAGGAGCCGTCTCACCCGGTCCTCGATATCATCCTCCGCACTGTCGGAGGATCGCGGCTCGAACCCGTCCGAAGCCGTCAGAGCCGGAACGAGCTGGTCCAGTGTCGCCCCGGTCTCCGAGTCCAGCACTTCGAGCAGTTCCCTCGCACCGAGCACCCGGCGTTCGAATCGATCTCCGAGCGTCTCTCCGTCCGCGGGCCAGTCACACCGGTAGTACCCGTTCTCGTTGCTGTCGACGAGTTTGAGCGCTTCCAGGAAGCCAAGCCACTCCCGGGCTGTCCCCCTGTCGGGGAGTGACGCCGCCGTTGCGACCGCCCTACAGCAGTCGTCGGTGTCGGTCGGATCCGCAGGTACTGCCCGGTGGATCGCCCGCAGTTCCTCGAGCGACCGCGGCTCGGGGAGCGGTTTGTATCGGACCGTCACAGCCCGAAACTCTCAGCGAGACGGTCCGTCGCGACCTCTCCGTGGGAGTGGGTCTCGCCGCCGCGGACGTCGACCGTGACCTTTGCCGGCCCGAACAGGCCGACCGGGAGTTCCGAGAAGTCCCAGTCGACATCCCCGAAGATAGTCTCGAACGACGAGTCGTACTCCTCGCGAGCCGTCGAGACGATCTCGTCGAACCGGTCGAACGGCTCGTCGACAACCAGATGGACCTGCCCACCGAATGCGACGGCGTCTGTCGTGCGGGCGATGGCGGTTTCCTCGTCACCAGCGACCGGCGGCACGGGCGCCGATCCCGTCGCAGAGAGGATGTCCAGCGGGTCGTACCCGAGTTCGTGCAGCCGGAACGCCGCGAGTTCGGCCGCGCGGGCGGCGGCGACGACGCTGCCGGTCACGCTGGCCGTCGAAAACGTCGGCAGGAACACGCCACTCTCCGGGACGCCGGCCCGCTCGGCGACGGTCGCCGCGACCTCCTCGTCGGGGAGGCGCTCGGCTTCCAGCGCCAGCACGGCGAAGTCGAACTCGTCGCGGTAGCCGATCACCTGGAAGATCTCTTCCTCGGCCACGAGCGCGCGTGCCGGACCGCTGCCGAGCCCTTCGAACCCCTCCGTGCTGAGTTCCCAGCCCCCCTTCCCGGCACAGAGGAGGGCAAGCGCCGGGTGGTCGGTCGAGAGTTCGACGTGCGTGCGCGGCGTGGCTGCCACCTCTCCCATCCGCGTCTGGACAGTCGCCAGCCCAGCCGTCTGGATCTCCGCGAGCAACAGCCCCGCCTCCACGGCCCCCGGCCGCTCGACGCCGAAGTCGAGAACGGCCGCGTCGCCCTGGAGGGAGTGTACCTCGACCCCGAGCTCCGGTGCAAAGTCGATCGCTTCGTCGACCAGCTCGGTCGCCATCCGGTTGAGACTCTCCATACCGCATCTCCGGCAGCCACCGTTATGAAGCCGTGGGCTTGTCCTCGCCCGCGAGGCCCGGCCCGCGAACAACACGGTTAACAGCACGCAAGCCAACCCGAACGTATGCAATCAGTGGATGCCGCCGGGCTGGGTATCGGAGACGACTACCCACCGCGGATCATGGGCGTCCTGAACGTGAGCCAGGAATCGCCGTACGAACCCTCCGTGTTCGACGATCCGGGCGCCGCGGCGATGTACGTCGACGAGGAGCTGATCGACGAGGGTGCGGACATCATCGACGTCGGGCTGGAGTCGGCGAACAAACGCTACGAGGTGCTGTCCGCCGAGGAGGAACTCGACCGCCTCGACACTGCTGTCGAGACCATCGAGAGCACGAGCGGTGACGCCGTGTTTTCGATCGAGACGCGGTACCACGAGGTCGCCGAGGAGGCGCTCTCGCGCGGGTTCGACATGGTAAACGACATCTGCGGGTTCGCCGACCCCGAGATGCCCCGAGTCTGCCGGGAGTACGACGTCGCGGTCTGCAAGATGGCGAGTCCGCCCGACCTGGAGCGGCCGGGTGCGATCGAGGACGTCGACGACATCTACGAGGCGCTGTCCCGGAACGGCCTGACGGAGAAGACGATCGTCGACCCCGCGTTCGGCGGCTGGAGCGAGGCGAAGACCCTCGCCGACGACCGCGAGACGTTCCACCGCCTCCGGGAGTTCCGGGCGCTCGACCGGCCGATCCTCGTCTCGATCAACCGGAAGAACTTCCTCCGGTCGATCGCCGGCCGGGAGACCGAAAAAGCCCTCCCGGTCTCGCTCGCCGCGACGTCGATGGCCGTCGAGCGCGGGGCCCACGTGATCCGGACCCACGACGTCGCGGAGACGCGGGACGCCGCACTCGTCGGCGCGACATTCACCAGGGAGCGGTTCCGGGCGGCAGACGGAGCCGAGGTCGGCGTCGAGGAACTCGACGTCACCAACAGCGACGAAGCCTCTCGACACATCGACGCCGCAAGCCGAACTGCGACCGGTCTGGACGACACAGGCGGCGTCGTGCACCATCCCGAGGCGGAGCAGGGGGTGGGCCGCTGGTATCGTCTGGCCGGCGTGCCGGCAGGGGAACGCGACCGTGCCCGTGCGCTGGCTGCAGACAGTTCCGTCGTGGTAGCGGGGCGCGACGACACGCTCGTCCTCGGTGGGTCTGTGCATGCGTTGCGGGAGATGGCCGATAATCTCGGTGAGGCGCCGTCGATCCAGGTAGCACTGCAGCACGCACTCGGGGCGAGGGAGTAACTCGATGCGAGGGAGTAACCCGATGCGAGGGAGTAACCCGATGCGACGATCCGGCGGTGTCGACGCGTGACCGGGCCTGCCGTCCAGGGGATGACGTTCGACACCTGGGAGCCGGTGTACGAGCGCATCCTCGCCGACTTCGGGTTCGACCGGAGCGCGGACGAGCGCGCACGCGACCGCCTCGACACTCTGTGTGAGCGCGACGTGGCGGGGGAACTGGCGGGACTCGATTTCACCGGGGGGCGAGTTGCCATAGCCGGCGCTGCAGCACGGCTCTCGTCCGATCTCGATGTCGCCCGTAGCGCCGACACCGTCGTCGCCGCCTCGACCGCCGCCGATCGTCTGCGGGAAGCCGAAATCGAGGTAGACCTCCAGGTCACCGACCTCGACGGGAATCAGGACACGACCCGGGAGTTGACGGCTGCTGGTGTTCCCGTCGCCGTCCACGCACACGGCGACAACATTTCGGCCCTGGAGGAGTACGTGCCACGGCTCGATCACGCGTGGCTGCTCCCGACGACACAGGCGGCGCCAGCGGGGGCTGTCGCCAACTACGGCGGGTTCACCGACGGTGATCGGGCGGCGTTTCTCGCCGACGCACTCGGGGCGGAGCAGCTGGTGTTCCCGGGCTGGGCGTTCGACGATCCCGACGTGAGCGAAGGGAAGCGGCGGAAACTCCGGTGGGCCGAGCGGCTCCTGTTCTGGCTGGAACGCCGGCGCGGCGAGCGGTTCGAGGTTCTCGACGACCGTCGCGAGGGGATCGATACCTCCGTGCTGCCGCTGTGACAGCCGGGGGCTGCTTGCAGTCGTAGCAAGCCACAGCCAGTGGCACAAGGTACATGCGTCGGGGTGTCAGACACTCAGGTATGCCACGAGATGGGTACCAGAAGCAGCTCCAGTCCCTGCGCGAGAATGTCCTCTACATGAGTGAGATCGTCCTGGAGCGGCTCCAGATGGGGTTGCACGCGCTCGAACAGAAAGACGAGGACCTGGCCTGGGAGGTCATCGAAGGGGACCACGAGGTCAACGAACTGTACCTGGAACTCGAACAGGACTGCATCGATCTGCTTGCGCTCCAGCAGCCGGTGGCGGGTGACCTCCGGTTCATCGCGGCGTCGTTCAAGATCATCACCGACCTCGAACGGATCGCCGACCTTGCGACGAACCTCGGCGACTACACCCTGGACGCGGAGCAGGACCTGTTCCCGGGCGTTGACGCCCAGGAGATCGGCAAGGAGGTGATCGAGATGGTCGAGGGTGCCATGGACGCCTACGCCGAGGAGGACCCCGATGCCTGCTACGAGATCGCTGACCGGGACGACGTCGTCGACGACATGTGCGAAACAGCCTCCGAGACGGTGGCCCGCGACCTGATCAAACGCGAGGACATCGACGACGACGAGACGATCGAACTGATGATGCAAGACGTTCACCGGCTGCTGCTCACGATCCGCGACCTCGAGCGGGTCGGCGACCACGCGGTCAACATCGCCGCCCGGACGCTGTACATGGTCGAATCTGACGACGCGCTGCTGTACTGATCGGCGAGCAGAACGCTGGAGACGGGCGATTACGTGAAAGACAGGCGCAAAGCCCCGTCCTTTAGGGCGGGGATACGCGCCGTAAGCTTGGTTCCACAACCCACCGACCACAGCACGGCCGGGGTTCAACCGGAGCGGTTAAGCGTCCGGCTGACCATAGTATACATGGATGCCAAAGAGTACCCGTCATGCGGTCTACGAACTCTCCTATCACGTAGTGTTCGTACCGAAGTACCGACAGCCGGTACTGACGGGAAAGGCAGACGCGCTCGAAAGCATCTTCGCCGAGATTTGTGACGACAAGGACATCGAACTGGTCGAAACCAACATCATGGACGACCACGTTCACCTGTTCGTC
>PXRK01000030.1 GCA_003021015.1 Halobacteriales archaeon QS_4_66_20
GCCGACGTGAACGGGGCCGAGAACATCCGACAGAAGGTACTCCCGAGTCTCGCCTGTGATGGGGGAGATAGGGATAACGGCTGGATGGCACAGCCAGCGGTGCGCTTGTTCGACAAATCCACGGGGCGAGTCACCCCACAAGAGCAGGTGCGCCGCGAACCATAATATCCCAACGCTTGGGAAACCCCGGCGTTGACGGCTTCGCCGTCCGCTCGTGGCGTCTCCGACGCCACGCTGTTCACGCCGGGGAGGATGTCATCCGAAACCACTATAGGAGCTGCTTCAGAACGGCATGATAGCACAGTGTCAGGAAAATCGCGATCGACGCGACGCGAGCTGCTCGCGACGCTCGGCGGAGCCTGGGCGGTCGCCGCCGCCGGGTGCGGGGCGCTCAGCGAGGACGACGAGGCGAACGGGGACGACGAGGCGGACGACAACGGCGAGACGGAGACCGAGCCGGATCCCTCGTTCATCGTCGAGACGAGCCAGCCGACGACCGTGGGGTCGGAGTCGGGCACGCTGCAGGGGTCGCTCGCGGAGATGGCCCAGTTAGACACCGTCGACTGTTACTTCGAGTACCGCCAGGAGGGGGGGACGTGGACAGCCACCGCCGGCCAGTCGCTGTCCTCGACCGGCGAGTTCTCCCGGGAGCTCTCGGGCCTCGCGCCGGACACCGACTACGAGTTCCGCGCGGTGGGGGAAGCGGGCGGGGCGACCGACACCGGCGAGGTCCGCATGTTCACCACCCGGCCGGACCCGGCCGTCGCACAGGTCGAGACCGACAACCTCAGGCTGCGCTCCGAGGCAGACGGGACCGACGAGGTCGCCATCGCCCAGGCCGAACTCACGAACGAGGGCGGCGACAACAGCGAGCCGATCGTGTTCGAGGTGACCTGGTACGACGAGGAGCGGACCGAGATAGACGTGACCAGCGCGCGTCTGGAGACGCTCCGACCCGACGAGACGTGGCTCGCGCAGGTCACGCCGGGCGACGCCGACAGCGACGACGTCGCCAGCATCACGTCGACGACGACGGTCGAGGGCGAGCAGCCGACCCCCCCGGAGACGTTCAGCGTCACCGAGAGCAGGCTCCGGACCGAGGACGTCCAGACCGAGGTCACCGGCATCGTGGAGAACACGGGCACGGAGACCGCCTCCGTCGACGCGATCGCCAGGGTGTTCGACGAGGAGGGCCACGTCGTCGCCGACAGCCGGGCGTCGATGCGGAACGTGTCCGCCGGCGACACCCGGCCGTTCAGCGCCACCTTCGTCGGCCGCGACGCCGATCGGATCGACGGGACGTTCGACCACGGGGTGCTCCTTGACGAACCGTAGCTGCTCCTGACTGGAACGGCGAAACCGGGGGCGGAAGTTAATACGCTGGATCGAGAACTGTCGGTCATGTCCGAACAGACACTCTACGAGTCGGAGCGAACCCGGACCCAAGAGGCGATCGGCGCGTACCTGCGTCGGATCGGCGACGCCTTCGACAGCGGCGGACCGGTCCCAGTCGACGAGGACGGGTCGGTGACCGCCGATCCGCCCGCCGAGGCCGAATTCGAGGTCGAGTACGAACGGGAGGACGACGAGATGAGCCTGGAGTTCGAGGTCGAGTGGCCGGCCGACGACGGCGCGACTGCGGCCGGGGACGGAGCCGAGGAGGCAACTGCGAGCGACGACGATGCAGGGGTCCCCGAGGTCGAAGAAACGGTCGCGGCCGAGGGCAGCAACGCCACCTTCGAACTGTACCAGGATAAGGCCGACGAGTGGCGCTGGCGGCTCCGCCACCACAACGGGAACATCGTCGCCGACAGCGGCGAGGGGTACTCGAAGAAAGCAAACGCCGTCAACGGCATCGAGAGCGTCAAGGCGAACGCGTCCGGTGCGGTCGTCGAGGAGCAGGAGTAGTCGAACCTCGCCGTGCTCCCGCACCCGGCCGGTGAGTGGGCGCCCGCACTCGTAGGGTTTGCGTTCGGCAGCGAGCCGAACGGGAGGGGGACGGCCATCGCCGAACAGCAGGTATGAGTCCGTCGGGCCGCTAGCCCCCGCCAATGTCGCAATCACCCCCCCAGCCGGTCGTCGCGGCACGGGACCTCCGGCGAACGTACCACCTCGGCGAGCCGGTCCACGCGCTCGACGGCGTCTCGCTCGAACTGCCCAAGGGGTCGTTCACGGCCGTGATGGGCCCCAGCGGCTCCGGGAAGAGCACCCTTATGAACCTGCTCGGCTGCCTGGACACGGCCGACGAGGGGACCGTCGAGATCCGCGGCCAGCCAGTCGCGTCGCTCTCGGACGGCGAGCGCGCCCGCATCCGGGGGACGGAGATCGGCTTCATCTTCCAGACGTTCAACCTGATGCCGCGACTGACGGCCGCGGAAAACGTCGCACTCCCGCTGGTGTTCACCAACCCCGAGGGTGTCGACCGCCGGGAACGCGCCGAGAGGCTGCTCTCCCGAGTCGGGCTGGGCGACCGCCTCGACCACGCGCCCAGCGAGCTGTCGGGCGGCCAGCGCCAGCGGGTCGCCATCGCCCGCGCGCTGGCGAACGAGCCTGCGCTCGTGCTCGCGGACGAACCGACGGGCAACCTCGACACCGAGACCGGCGCTGAGATCATGGACATCTTCGCGGAGCTCAACGCCGCCGGCCGGACGATCCTGATGGTCACCCACGAGCGGCATATCGCCGAGCACGCCGAGCGGATCGTCCACCTCGTCGACGGGGAGACCGAGCGGGTTGAACAGCTGGACAGCGCCGGCCGGAAGGACGGGAGCGAGGGCTCGACCGCAGCCGGGACGGGAGCGGAGTCATGAAGCTCGGCGAGAGCATCCGGATCAGCTGGCGGGCGATCACCGGCCACAAGCTCCGGTCCGGGCTGACGACGCTCGGCGTGATTATCGGCGTCGGCGCCGTGATCGTGTTCATGGTGCTTGGCGGCGGCTTCGAGGAGAACCTCGTCGAGGACTTCCGCGAGGACGAGGCGCCAGTGATGCAGGTGGTGACCCAGACCGAGCCCGAGGGCGGGTTCGGCATCCGCTTCGTCGACGCGCCGATCTACACCGAGCGCGACGTCGAGCGGCTCTCGGGACTGGAGGGCGTCGACTACGTCGCGCCGGACGGCAGCATCTCGGCGGCGCAGCTCCGGTACGGCGACGGCCAGTCCGCCGGCGGCAGCGTCGGCACGTTCTCGATCACCGCGACCAACCCCGAGGCGTTTCAGGGCGACGCCTGGGAGATCGTCCAGGGGTCGGCGTTTTCGAGCGAGGACGAGGCCGTCGTCAACGAGGCGCTGGTCACGCTGCTCGGCGGCGACGTCGGCGTCGGCGACGAGATCACCGTCCGGTTCGAGGACGGCCGGGAGCCGACGTTCACCGTCTCCGGCGTCGTCGACGACGAGACCGGCGGCTTTACCGCACCCAACATCTACGTCCCCGTTGACCCGTACTACACCCTCACGATCGTGGGCCCGGACGGCACCGAACAGCGCGCCTACGGGACGCTCACTGTCGCCGCCGGGAGCGTCACCGAACTCGAAGCGGTCCAGGACCGCGTCCAGGCGTACTTCGACGAGGAGTCCGACGCCCGCCAGCTCACAGAGGACAACCAGGAGATCGTCGTCCGGACCACCGAGGACTTCGTCGACCAGGTGACCGACATCATCGACCAGTTCGCGCTGTTTCTCGGCGGAATCGCCGCCATCTCGCTGGTGGTGGGCTCGATCGGCATCGCGAACATCATGATCGTCAGCGTCACCGAGCGGACCCGCGAGATCGGGATCATGAAAGCCGTCGGCGCCCGCAAGCGCGACATCGTCCAGCTGTTCCTCGTCGAGTCAGTCATCCTGGGCGTGATCGGCGCCGCCCTCGGGGTCGTCGTCGGGCTGGGCGCCGGCTACCTCGGCGTCACCTACTTCGGCTGGCCGATGGCGTACCCGATCAAGTGGATCCTGATCGCGGTCGCCGTCGGCCTCGGTGTCGGCATCCTCTCGGGGCTGTACCCCGCCTGGCGCGCCGCACGTGTCGACCCGATCGAGGCGCTCCGGCGGGAGTAACAGAAACGCCGATGGGTGATCGGTCAGCAGAAACCGCAGGTTTCAGAACTCGTGCGCGATGCTCACCCGCTGTCGAGCAGCGCCCGCGGATCGGTCTGGATCAGGAGGACGCCGCCGAGGACGAGCGCGCCGCCGCTGACCAGCGAGAGCGTGAACGCCTCGTCGAGTATGCTGATTCCCAGGAGGACGGTGACGACCGGTTCGACGGTGCTGGTGACCGCGGCGCGGCTGGCCTCGATCCGTTCGAGCCCGCTGACGTACAGGAACAGCGGGAGCGTCGTCCCGAGCACGGCAGTCCCGAGGATTGGCACCCACTGGTCGACGGTCGTCGGGAGGAACAGCCGACCCGAACCGAGGCCGAAGACGACGAACACCAGGGCGGTCGCGATGAGGGCAACGCCAGTGAGGATGTCGGCGCTGACCGAGGCGACCGCGGCGCGGCTCCCCGTGATGTAGCCGGCGTACCCGGCGGCGGCGAGCACGATGAGCGCGACGCCGAACAGGTCGACTGCACCGGGGTCGGCGCGAGCCACGAGCGCGACGCCCCCGAGCGCGAACACGAGCGCCACCAGCTTGCGGCCCGAGAGCCCCTCGTCGAGGAACGTCACCGAGAGGACGTATACGCCGACGGGGTACGTGTAGAAGGCAATGCCAGCGACACCGGCTGGAACGAACAGCAGCCCCCAGAAAAACAGCGCCGAGAAGGTCGCGTACAGTACGCCGAGCGCCAGCGCGGCGCGGAGGCGGCGGCCCGAGAGTAGCCGCGCGCGGCCCCACACCACCAGCCCGAGCCACAGCAAGACGGCGGCGACCACGAACCGGAACGTCAGCAGCGTCGTCGTATTCAGGCCCGCTTTCTCGGCGAACTTGCCGAAGATCGCAAGCGTGCCGAAGCCCGCGGCCGCGAACAGCACCATCACCACGCCGACTGTCTCTCTGTTCACTGTCCAGGTCGTCGGGGTCGCTCGGTGTAAACCGCTCCGGTTTCCGCCCGGGGATCGGCGGCGCTGACCGGGCTCACCGCGGCGACCGGTTGGCCATCCTGATACTGTCGGACGTGACTCTGTGGAATGACAAGACAGGCAAACCGGTGTATTCACACGTTTCAGAACTTTTCCGGGGTGAAGACATCCACGTACTCACGTCCGACAGTATGATATGGTCATGCGTGCTGCGAGACGACCGGCAGCTTATATATCCAACCCGACAAGTGACGACATGGATCGATCACGTGCGGTCGTACTGGGACTGGCTGTGATCCTTGGCGTGGTCTCGCTGTTGATCGTGTTGCCGTTTCTGGAGTACGTCCTCCTGGCAGTGCTGTTGGCGTACGTGCTCAGGCCGCTTCACAATCGGCTGACACCGCGAACTGGCGAGCAGGTTTCGGCCGGGATTCTCGTGCTCGCGGCGACGGTCGCGGTGGTCGTGCCGCTGACGCTCGCCTTCTGGATCGTGGTGCAGAACGTCCGCACGCTCGTCAAGAGGATCCGGGAGGGCGAGATCACGTTCGAGAGGGCCGAAGCGGCGATCGCCGACCTCACGGGGATGGAGGTCGACCTGATGACGCGGCTGCAGAGCGTGATCGAGGGACTGCAGGTGGGTGGAATCGACAGCGCGCTCAGCACGCTCAGCCTCGTTTCTCACGTGCTCATCGGGCTGTCGCTGACGCTGTTTTTGCTGTACTACTTCCTGAAGGACCACCAGCGGCTGGACCGGTGGCTGCGCGGGACCGTTCCGATCGAGGACCACATCTTCGACGAGCTGCGCGACGAGTTCGACGACGTCATGTCGGCGGTGCTGTACAGCCACGTACTGGTCGCGGTCGTGCAGGGGCTGGTCGCGGGGCTCGGGCTGCTCGCCGTTGGCGTCCCGGAGCCCGTCTTCTGGACGATCGTGATGATCTTCCTCGCCGTGCTCCCGGTCATCGGCTCGTTTCTCGTCTGGGGACCTGCCGCGGTCTGGGTTTTCGCGGCCGGCCGACCCGTCGCCGGCGCGTTCCTGTTCGTCTACGGGGCGGTCGTCGTTGGGCTGACCGACGACTTCCTCCGGCCGCTGTTCATCGAGCGCCACTCCGAGAGCGTGCTCAATCCCGCGGTCATCATCCTCGGCGTGATCGGCGGCGTCTACCTGCTTGGGTTCATCGGCATCTTCCTCGGCCCGGTGTTGATCGGCCTGTTCCGGGCGGTGCTCGACGTCTACCGCGACGAGTTCGGCCGGGAGTCGGGACCGGGCACGCCGGACGACGGCCCGGACGCACCCGACCAGGGCTCAGGTGTGGGCGAACCCGGACCGGATCCGCCCGAGGGGGTCGAGGGGACGGAGGGCGCTGGCGGCTCCGATTAGGCGACTGTGGCGCCGATCGTCCTGACCGGTGCTTACGGAAAGTCAAGGCGAAAGTCTCGTGCTTCAGCGCGGGGATGAAGCCGACACGATAGGAACAAACCCACTCGCTGTCACCTGATAGGAATCCCACCACTTATATTTCCCGACATGGAATATGAGAGCAGACATGCGACATGCTGCTGCGGGGAACCTGCTCATGCTCA
>PXRK01000031.1 GCA_003021015.1 Halobacteriales archaeon QS_4_66_20
GGAGCGACACTCGTCGGCGCGGGTGCGTTCAACCTCTTCGACGGCGTGGTCGACCACTACATCCTGAACCTCCACGACGTGGTCCACGGGACGCAGGCGTTCAATCCCCACTGGGTGGGGGTGAGCCTGCTCCTGCTCGGCGTCGGACTGCTCGTCGTCACGCGGAACCGACGACCGTGAGTGCCCGACGGGCGATCATCCGGGGGATGTCTTCCAAATTCTGCGACAGCGAGCGGGAGCCGGTCGAGGTCGCTCGACCTGAACCGGGCCTTCGTTCTCCCGCGGCTCGCAACCCCGCGAGACCGAGCGCGGCCCCGTTGCGCGCGGCGAACCGACGACGGCCGACGGTCCGGAGCTGTTACCGGGAGCGGGCGTCGGGCGATCCGCCCTCGACGAACCGACCCGCGTAGAACAGCGCCACCGCGAGGGCTCCACCCACGCCGGCAGCGACGGCCGTCCCGACCGCATCGCCGACCGGGACGACGGTGGCAATCCCGACGCCGACGCTGGTTCCCAGACCGCCGGCGACCGCGGCGAACCGTTTCGAGTCCATGGGTACGTGCAGGTACGGTGCGTCGACAGTTAAAAAAAAGGGGTTCGGACGGGCGACGAGTCGCACACCAGTTCGGGGAAAAGCTACTTTAGGCGTCTCCCCGTCGTAACAATCATGCACGCGTGGCGGCGACGACGGCCGACCGGACAGGGGAGCGCAGGGAGCCATGGCAGGACCTGACGCAGCCACAGTGCTCATCGTCGAGGACGAAGTCGAACTCGCGGAGTCGTACGCGGAGATCCTCGACGACGAACACGAGGTCCGGATCGCGACCACGGGCGAGGAAGGGCTGGAGACGGTCGACCACGACGTCGACGTAGTGTTGCTCGACCGGCGGATGCCGGGCATGTCCGGCGACGAGATGCTCGGAAAGCTCGTCGAGCGCGGGATCACGGCGAAGGTAGCGATGCTGACCGCCGTCGAACCCGAAGTGGACATCATCGACCTGCCGTTCGACGACTACATCACCAAGCCCGTCGACAACGAGGAACTGCTCGCGCTGGTGGACGTCCTGCTGAAGCGGGCGGCGTACGACGAGCGCAGCCAGGAGTTCTTCCAGCTCGCGGCGAAGAAGGCGACACTGGAGACCGCCGGCAGGGAACAGTCCGCCGAGTACCAGGAGCTGACCGACCGCCTGCAGCAACTCCAGCAGGAGGTCGACGCCACGCTCGACGAACTGAGCACCGAAAAAGCGTTCATCGACATTGACCCCAGGAGGCCGCCCCGGGAGTGATACGGTCGTTCGTGATTCGTTACCGCTGCGGTGTCACAGTTCGTGCGTCACAGCCCGGCAAACGCCCGATATACACCCGGACGTAACTCTGAATGGCGCGGTCGCAGGTCAGCGCGGGGACGGTTTCTGCGTCAGGCTGTCTAGTCAACGGCAATCAACGTGTTTTTAACGCTTGCGGTTGGAGTAGAACGTAACCGAGTACACGGTCGCCCCGGGACAAAGTGGGCGACCGGCGTGTCGCCGGATGACAGTCCGTCGGCCTTCGGCGTCGCCGGGGGCTGGGGGACTGGACGGCGGCCGACTGACAGAGTCGGACGTGCACGCGGCCCAAGAGTCGGTCATGCGTGTGGGTCGCCGGTCGACATGCGGGGCGATCGTCTCGGCGTGATACTATGGAGATCGAAATCGCAACGATTGGCGGATACGAAGAGGTTGGGCGTCAGATGACTGCCGTCCGTGCGGGCGACGACGTCGTCGTCTTCGACATGGGCCTCAACCTCTCGAAGGTACTGATCCACGACAACGTCGAGACCGAGCGGATGCACTCGCTCGATCTCATCGACATGGGCGCGATCCCGGACGACCGGGTGATGTCCGAACTCGAGGGGGACGTGAAGGCAATCGTGCCGACGCACGGCCACCTCGACCACATCGGCGCCATCTCGAAACTCGCCCACCGCTACGACGCACCGGTCGTGGCGACCCCGTTCACGATCGAACTCGTCAAACAGCAGATCCAGGGCGAGGAGAAGTTCGGCGTCCAGAACGATCTCGTGAAGATGAACCCCGGCGAGACGATGTCGATCGGCGACCACAACGAACTCGAGTTCGTCAACGTCACCCACTCGATCATCGACGCGATCAACCCCGTCCTGCACACGCCGGAGGGGTCGATCGTTTACGGCCTGGACAAGCGCATTGACGAGACGCCGGTGATCGGCGATCCGATCGACCTCGAGCGGTTCCGCGAGATCGGCCGCGAGGACGGCGGCGTCCTCTGTTACATCGAGGACTGTACGAACGCCGGCAAGAAGGGCCGAACCCCCAGCGAATCCGTCGCACGCCGGCACCTCCGCGACGTGATGTACTCGATCGAGGATTACGACGGTGGCATCGTCGCGACGACGTTCTCCTCGCACATCGCCCGCGTGAAGTCGCTGGTCGAGTTCGCCGAGGACATCGGCCGCCAGCCCGTGCTGCTGGGTCGCTCGATGGAGAAGTACTCCGGCACCGCCGAACGGCTCGACTTCGTCGAGTTCCCGGAGGACCTGGGCATGTACGGCCACCGCAAGTCCGTCGACCGGACGTTCAAGCGGGTCATGAACGACGGCAAGGAGAACTTCCTGCCGATCGTCACCGGCCACCAGGGCGAGCCCCGCGCGATGCTCACCCGGATGGGTCGCGGCGAGACCCCCTACGAAATCGACGACGGCGACAAGGTGCTGTTCTCGGCCCGCGTGATCCCGGAGCCCACCAACGAGGGGCAGCGCTACCAGTCCGAGAAGCTGCTCGGCATGCAGGGGGCACGGATCTACGACGATATCCACGTCTCGGGCCACCTCAACCGCGAGGGCCACTACCAGATGCTGGACGCGCTGCAGCCCCAGCACGTCATCCCCGCCCACCAGGACATGAGCGGCTTCGCGCCGTACGTCAACCTGGTGGAGGACAATGGCTACAAGATGGGCCGTGACCTCCACGTCACGCGCAACGGCAACATGATCCAGCTGGTCGAGTAGGCAGATGACACGCCAGCAGGCAGTCGAGGCGGCGATCCGGGACTGTCGCGAGCGGGTCAACGAGGCGATCCAGGAGGACCTCCCGATCAACCGCCCCGAGCGGCTGTACGAGGCTTCCCGCTACCTCCTGGAAGCGGGCGGCAAACGGCTGCGGCCGACGATCCTCCTGCTCGCGGCGGAGGCGCTGGAAGGCGTCTCCCCTGGCGAGGAGGCCTACCGGTCGTTCCCGTCGCGGACCGGCGATCCCGTGGACGTGCTCGCAGCCGCGGTGAGCGTCGAGATCATCCAGTCGTTCACGCTGATCCACGACGACATCATGGACGACGACGACGTGCGCCGGGGCGTCCCGGCGGTCCACCGCGAGTACGACCTCTCGACGGCGATCCTCGCGGGCGACACGCTGTACTCGAAGGCGTTCGAGAACATGCTCGAAACCGGCACGCCGCCGGACCGGTCGGTCCGCGCGCTCTCCGAACTGGCGACGACCTGTACGGAGATCTGTGAGGGCCAGTCGCTGGACATCGACTTCGAGGGGCGGGAGGCGATCACCCCCGACGAGTACCTGGAGATGGTCGAACTGAAGACGGCAGTGCTGTACGCCGCGTCGGCGAGCATCCCCGCCGTGATCCTCGGCTACGACGACGCGGTCGACCCGCTGCACAGCTACGGCCTGGACATCGGCCGCGCGTTCCAGATCCAGGACGACCTGCTCGACCTGACGACGCCGACAGAGAAACTGGGCAAACAGCGCGGCAGCGACCTGGTCGAGGGCAAACAGACGCTGATCACCGTCCACGCCCGCAACCAGGGCGTCGACGTTGAGGGGCTGGTGCGCAGCGACTCCGTCGAGGCGGTGACCGAGCGCGAGATCGACGAGGCGCTTGCCCGACTGGAAGACGCCGGTAGCATCCAGTACGCTCGTCGGACCGCACAGGACCTAGTCGAGAGCGGGAAACACCACCTCCAGACACTGCCCGACAACGAGGCGCACGCGCTGCTGGCGGACATCGCCGACTACCTGATCGAGCGCGAGTATTAAACGGCGAGCACGTTTGTTTGGGGCCGTGCCCACTAGCTTTTATTCGGCCGGTCGCCGTGGTGGCCGTATGGCTCCAGTCGAGTACGAGATCGACGGCGACCTGGCGACGATCACGATGGACAACCCGCCGTTGCGCAACGCCCTGACGCTCGAGGCGGCCGAACACATCCAGGAGGCGATCGACGCCATCGAGGACGCCGACGTCAGGTGTGCGGTGCTCGAAGGGTCGGAGGGAACGTTCTGTGCGGGCGGGGACATCGAGTCGATGCTGGAGGGACTCGCCAGCGACCGCGACACGGAGGAGCTGATGGAGGAGGTGGGGCTGCCGATCAACCGGACAGTCAAGCGCCTCTATGAATGTTCTGTGCCGACTATCGCGAAGGTCGACGGCCCCGCGTTCGGCGCCGGCGGGTCGCTGGCAATCGCCTGCGACCTCGTGCTCGCCAGCGAGCGCGCCGAGATCAGCTTCGGGTTCCGGCGGATCGGCCTCTCGATCGACTCCGGGACCTCCTACCTGCTCCCGCGCGTCGTCGGCGAGAAGACGGCGATGGAACTCGTCTACACCGGCGACCTCATCGACGCGGCCGAGGCGCAGGAGCTGGGCCTGATCAACCGCGTGTTCCCGACCGAGGAGTTCGACGAGCGCTGCGAGGCGGTCATCGAGGAGGTCGTGACCGGACCGACGGTCGCGCTGAAGCGCTCGAAGCAGCTCCTGCAGGCGGGCGGCGAGCGGACGTTCGACGGGGCGATCCGCGCGGAGGTCGACTCGCTGGGCGCCGTCTTCGACACCGACGATTTCTCGGAGGGGGTCAACGCCTTCGTCGAGCGCCGGACGCCGGAGTTCGGGGGTGAGTGAGCTAGCCCGGGTGGTAACACGGCGGTGACAGGATTCGAAACAACCATTTCGGAGGCCTCGTTGATAGGGGTATGAGCGAGGAGCCGACGTGGGAGTTCAAACAGCGGGATATCTGCATTCTCAAGGAGCTCTCACAGGAGCCCCAGCTGTCCTCGCGGAAACTGGCCGAGCGCCTCTCGGAGAAACACGGCGTCACTGTCTCGCACGTCACCGTCAGTGAATCGGTCCGGAAGATGCGCGAGCGGGGCGTGTTTCGCGACGCGATCCTGATCAACGAGGAGTTTTTCACGTTCTCGCTGTTCCAGTTCAAGTTCGACCCCTCGCACTTTGCCGACGAGTGGCGCAACGCGATGGAGTACATCCGGGACGACGAACACACGCTGTTTTACAGCCTCTCGACGGGCACCTACCAGTGGACGACGATCATGCTGTTCACGGACCGCGAACAGGAGTCCAAGTGGCTCCACGAGTTCTACAAGACCCACGGCGATGTCGTCGACGGCATCAAGGTCGACGCGCTGCACAACGTCATCAAGTTCCGGACCGACCCCGAACTGTTCGACGAACTGCCCGTGAACTGATCGACCCGGAGATCCGAGAAAACGGGGCGGCGTTCCTGGCGGTTACAGCTTGTTTTCGGCGTCCTCTGCCAGTTCTTTCATCCGTTTGCCGACGCGGCCGGCGTCGGAGAACTCGTCTTCGCTCATCGCGTTGGCGAGCGCGTTGCCCAGGACGAAGACGGCGTGTTTGTGCTCGCTTTTCGACATGTGGACGTCCTCCGGCGTGACGTCGATCTCCTCGTACTGCGCAAAGAGGTCCTCGTCGACCTGTTCGAGTTCCTCGAAGTACTCCATGATGATGACCATCTGCTTGTGGAGTTCAAGGAGTTCGTCTTTGTGCATGCCTGTACTCTAGTTCCGTATCCGGTTAAGTATGTTTGCAACATAACCGCTACGCCGGGGGCTAGACGCCCTCGAGGCGGGCGGTCAAGCGGGACTGGTCGTCGGCGGGGCGGGACTGGTCGTCGGCGGGACGGCACTGGATCGGTGGGCGCGCTGCATCCCCCTTAGAGTCATCAGAAGACGTATTCGTCGTCGTGGCCCATCATCCCGTCGTCCTCGTAGCCGGGCTCCTCCTCGTCGTCCATGGGGCCGCTCGTCTTGTAGGCCTTCAACCCAGTCGCCAGCAGGTCCTCAATCGCCTCCTCGCGGTTGAGAAACTCGCCTTGCTCGACGAGTTGGGCGATCTGCATTTCGAGATGTTCCGGTATCGTGATCTCTACCTTTGGCATCGCAACGTGAAGGGGTTTGACTGAGGGGTAGTTAAACCTGACGGGGAGTGGACGTTCCGGACGAAATCGGTAGAATCGCCGGCAATCAGCGGCGTATCTCGTCTCACCACAGCCGGGCATCGCGCGTGTGCTCGGAGCGAGACGGCCGCCAGGTATGACATCCTCCGCGCCGTAAACGGCGCGGTTTCCCCAACCGCGCGTTCGGGGTCGGGGCGGTCCCGACACCGACGGGGGCAAGATTCCGCCGCATGGG
>PXRK01000032.1 GCA_003021015.1 Halobacteriales archaeon QS_4_66_20
TTGCTGCTGGCCCCGCTGACCCTGTTGTCCCTGCTGGCCGTGCTGGGTCTGCTGGCCCCGGCCGCGGTGGCCGCCCATGCCGTACTGTCCGCGCTGTTGCTGGCCCTGCTGCTGGCGGCGCTGACCACGCTGGCCCTGTTGCTGGCCCCGCTGGCCCTGCTGACCGAAGCCACCCTGCTGCTGGCCACGGTGCTGGCCCTGTTGTCCCTGTTGCTGACGGCGCTGGCCTTGCTGCTGGCCCCGCTGACCCTGTTGTCCCTGCTGGCCGTGCTGGGTCTGCTGGCCCCGGCCGCGGTGGCCGCCCATGTCGTACTGTCCGCGCTGTTGCTGGCCCTGCTGCTGGCGGCGCTGACCGCGCTGGCCGTGCTGTCCCCGCTGCTGTCGTTCGTGCTCGTCGTACTGTCGTGACGGGTCGTAACTCATGGTAACACCGGGTGCCGATGACGCCTCTGTCGAAAGATAGAACGCCACTGGTCACCCATTCTCTCGTACACAGCACGGTAGCATTGTAATGAGTTGCCTATCCAGGGAACGTCTTCGAGGAGCCTCCCTCCCGGTTCCTCGCGGGCAAATGACGAGGGAGACCGCCAGCAAGCAACGGTTTGAGCGATCTTACCACGCAGTAAGATCAGGCAACCCGCCGGCACCGGCCGAGCACCGGTGCGACCACTGCTCTGGGTGTCACCGTCCCAGCGGGCGGGCCGGATCCCCGGCGTCAGCGGTCAGAGGCGGGGCGACTGTGACTGGATGATGCTCGTCGCTTTCTCCAGTTCGGTCGCGAGCAACACGAGCAGGTCATCAAGGGTGACGATCCCTTCGAGGGTCCCGTCCTCGTTGACGACGGGAAGCCGCCGGACGTTGTCGTCGTTCATCCGGTTGAGGACCTCGAACACCGTCAGCGTCGTCGTGCCGGTGACGAGGTCGTCCGTGGCGATCTCCTCGGCGGTTGCCTCCGACGGGTCGTCGAATTCGTCGATCGACAGCGCGATCTTGCGGTCGGTGACGAGGCCAGCCGGCTCCTCATCCTCGACGAGGATGACCGCGCCGACGTCCTCGGATGCCAGGCGCTCCGCGACCTCGGTCAGTGGCGTGTCGGGCTGTGCCGTCACCACGTCAGTCTGGATGATGTCGTCGATGCTGACCGATTCCAGGAACGGGCCGGCGATGCCGGGCCGTCCCGGTGACTGGGCCACGCCGGGCTGCTGTCCCACCCCGGGACCGCCCTGCTGGGCCATCCCGGACTGCATCCCCGGGGACGGGGGCGGTCCCTGCGTCCCCGGCTGTGGGGGCAGTGGCTCCTGTCCCTGCACGCTCTGGCGACCCTGGATTCCCTGTCCCTGCGGCGGGGCCATCCAGCCCGCGGGCGGTCCGCTCGGCGACGACTGCCCCCGCGGCTGGGGGCCACCCTGGCCGGGCGGTTGCCGTGGCGGCGGCCCCTGGGGGCCTTGCCCGCCCGGCTGGCCGGGGCCCTGGACGCCAGCCGTCGGCGGCCGTCGACTCTGGGGCCGGCCCCGCTGGGCCGGCGTCTGTTGTGGAAACTGTCCCGGTGGCTGTCGCGGCGGCTGTGAGCCGCCCTGTTCGGGGTTCTCTCCAGTATCTCGTCTCATAGGTATCTCGTCGGTCAACGCTCGCTGGCGTTGTACCAGGCAGTTGTCGCTTCACCAGTCCGCATCAAAAAACCCGGCGGTAGTATTGTGAAGTATACTCGTCTTACGGGCCTCCCGCGGGCAGTATCCGGTCTTTGTCCGGCGCCGTCGCCGGGTCGACGGCGGTAACGACTCATAGTGATTATTGTGACTGTTTACCGGGTCGACCGCACGCAGTACCGGGGTCGATCCCGGAACGACTCACAATAATCACTATCACAACAATCACTATCAAGCCGGAGTATCACAGCGGTAACAGCGCGGAAGCCCACGGCTTCAGCCGTTGGTAGCTGACGAGCTGTACCCACGGATCTGTTGTCGTGACACGGGACAGAGTCACGTCTGGCTGTACAACAACCAATGCATTTAATCCGATAGCCCGTATACAGTTCGCCTCACAAGAGTGGTGAGATGGAAGGCCAACGAACGCGGCGGTCGCCATGAGTATCGCAAACACACTCAGACAGTGGCGCGACTGGTTTCCGGTGCCGAAAATCAACGGTGAGGTCGATCCGATCCGCTGGATCCTGCTGGAGGGGAACCGGATGGCAGTCACTGGCGCCCTGATCAGCGCCGTGTTCGTATCGCTGGTAGCGCTCGGGATGGTCTGGACGCTCCAGATGCAGCGCATTCTCACGGAGACGCCGGCGATCCAGACGATCCTCAACACGCTTTTGAGCGGCATCATCCTGCTCGTCTCGGTTGTCGTCTCGATCAACTCGATCGTCCTCTCGCACGACATCACTTCCGTGCACACGCAGGAGGGCCGCCTCGAAGCCGCACTGGAGTTCCGCAAGGAGATCGGTCAGCTGACCGAGGGCGACCAGAGGCCGAGCGACCCCGCGTCGTTCCTCGCGCTGATGGGGGACGCAATCGAGAAGCACGCAGCAGCGCTCGAGGAGGCTACGGAGGGCCTCGACAGGGAGTTCACCACCGAGGTCGAAGAGTACGTGCGCGAGGTTAGGACCGCCGTCGGCTGGTCGGAGAACAACGGCCCGGAACCGGGTGCTGGCGCCGACTTCGGCATCCTGTGGAACGGCCTCGAAACCGACCCCGGCGAGCACTTGGACCGCTCGCGCTCGATCAAGCTGACCTACAACAGCGTGCTCACCGAGGAGACCGAGGAGTGCCTAGACGACCTCACCCGCTCGCTGCGGCTGTTCGCCATCGGCAAGGAGTACTTCAAGACGCTGTACTACAACCAGGAAGTGTCCGAACTCTCGCGGACGCTGCTGTTCGTCTCGCTGCCGGCCATCCTGATCAACGCCGCGGCTATCCTCGCGATCAACGCCCGGATCCTCCCGAATTTCTGGGTGTTCGGCGTCCCGTCGCTGCTGCTGTTCGTCGCCGGAGTGTTCACCGTCTCGCTGATCCCGTACATCGTCCTGACAGCCTACACGCTCCGGCTGGCGACCGTCGCCGGGGTCGCCACCTCCGCAGGCCCCTTCTCGCTGGGCGGCTGACGGACCGGGACGCCACTGCGGCGAAATGGCACAATTTTGACACTCGCCAGGATTATTAGCGTCACGGCGGACCGTTTCGTATGCGCAGTCGAGAGCCACAGCAGTGGGAGTACGAGACGCTGGAACCGCCGAAGGGACTCACCATGCGGGAGACGAGCGACCCGCAGGCGGAGCTGAACCGCCTCGGCGCCGAGGGGTGGGAGCTCGCCGGCACGGTCGACTACGACGGCGGCGGGACGAAACTGCTGCTGTTCAAGCGACCAGTCACGGATGAGTGAGATCGAAACCGACGACACCCTCCGTAGACGGCTCGGCGTGAACCGGGTCGCGTTCTGGGTGCTACTCACCGGCAGCCGGTGGGTGATCGCCGGGGGGTTCGCCCTCGTTGTCTTCGCACTGTTCGTCGCAGGCGGCACGGTCAAGCAGGCGCCGCTGCGGCCGCTCATGCAGTCGAGCAACATGGTCACGATCACGTTCTCGGGGCTGGTCGGGGCGATCATCACCAGCGCAACGCTGGTCGTCTCGATCAACCAGCTCGTGCTCTCCCAGGAGATCGGCTCGCTGGGCACGATCCGCAACCGGATGGACGTCGGGACCGACTTCCGGCAGAACACGGACGAGTTGCTCGGCGAGACAACGCCGACCGACCCCGCGACGTACCTCGATGAACTCATCAAGACGAGCGAGCAGCGCGCGCGGGCACTCCGGGAGGCAGTTGCCGGGAGCAACGACCCCGAACTCCGCGAGAAAATCGACACCTACGTCGACGATCTGCTGGGCAACGCCAGCAGGACCCGCGAGGACCTCGCGGACAGCGAGTTTGGGAGCCTGGACGTCGTCGCGCCGGCGGTCAACTACGACTACAACCGGAAGATACACGACGGGCGCCGGATCAAACACCAGTACCGGGAGTCGTTGACCCCCGAGCAGATCGAGCGGCTCGACGCGCTGCTGACTGCGCTGGCGATGTACGGCACCGCGAGGGCGTACCTCAACGGGCTGTACATCCAGTGGTCGTTGATCAAGCTCTCGCGGGCGATCATCTACACCGCGGTCGCCGCGCTGCTCGTCTCCGCCGCCGTCGCGCTGTTCGTCGACGCGAACACGCTCACGGGCAGCCTGTTTGGGGTCGACACGATGGTCTGGCTCGTGAGCGGGGCGCTCACCGTCGCAATCCTACCGTTTCTCATCTTCGCCACCTACATCCTGCGGCTCGGCACCCTGACGAAACAGACGCTCACCGTCGAACCGCTGCTCCTGCACTGATACTGGTGGCTGTACGTACGTGACCACTCGAATTGAGAATCCAGGCGGAACGGGTCTGTCTCCGCAGATAGACAGCCAGACGTGATTCAGGTACGCCAGAGACTGGTGAGTAAAAGAATTACAGCCACCAGTATGACTGCCCGGCAGTTGAAAAACGAGGGTCGTCGGGCGGACCGCGGGCTCCGCCGTAGGCGGGTTACCGGTCGAGGCGGATCTCGTCGCCGGTCACCGTGTCGATGTGGCTCGAGTCGAGCCGGTAGGTGTCCTCCTCGTCGCTGCCGCCCCAGCCCAGTTTCGAGCGGATCGTGTCCGTCAGGTCCGGATCCGGTTCGACGTGTGCTCTGTTGTTTTTGACCTCGATCACGCGCCCGACGGTCTCGCCGTCGGCGTTTTTGACCTGTTTGCCCTGGTCGGATTCGGTCAGTGTGGTATCGTCAGCCATTGCAGGTGAAATGAAGGGCTCGACGGTCGTGGTCGTTAGCCTTGCCACTGCTTGCTGTATTTAATACGAGTTGTGCCGAGATGACTTAACAAATCACGTCCGGGTGTATAGTAGTTGCACTCGAATCGGAATCCGGTGTCGCTATCGCCGGGGACACACGCGCGGCCGAAGACGGCACCGTCCGCGACGTGGCCGAGACAGTGGCGGAACGGGACGCCGACACGGGCGGCGACGCCGAGGTCTGGACGCTCCCGGCCGACGCGGCGGGGCCTGACCGATCCCGTCGGCGGGACGACCAGAGTGCCCGACAGATTCACAACGCCTGTGGCCCAAACACGAACATGGACCCCGAGAACAGCGGCTACAGCGAGGTCGTCGAACCCGGCGAATACGTCTTCAACCAGGAGGGGCAGCTCGTCGGCCAGGTGAGCGGGATAACCGATGACGGCTTCGAGATCGAAATGGTCGAGTCCGACGCGGAGAACATCGAGGAGCTTCCCGGCCAGAAGTTCGGCGAAGGGTACCTGATGTGGCGGTGTGGCGAGTGCGGCGAGATGGGCGAACTCGAGGACGGCATCCCCGAGGAGTGCCCCGCCTGCGGCGCACCGGAGGAAGCGATCAGCGCGATGCGGGAGGACTGATAGTGATTATTGTGAGTCGTTCCGGGATCGACCGCGCGACTGCGTGCGGTTCTCCCACCCGTACGTGTCCAGCTCGTCGATTCCGGGCTGGAGCCCCGCGCCCGTGTTCGTCGATCCGAGGGACTGGCTGGCGGCCGAGGTGGTCGCCGGCGGCGTCGAGCGCCGTCATCGTTCCTCGGCGGCGGGGCGTTCGGCCGCGCGTTTGCGGTGTGACGCGCCTGGCCTCATACTGATTGTTGTGATTATTTTCGGGACCACGACAGGGTCGAAAGGCGTTAGTGCCTGCCAGTTGGCAGATCCTGTATGGCCGGCAGCAAGAGCGTCGTCATCGCGGCGATGATCGCGAACGGAGGTATCGCGGTGCTGAAGTTCTTCGGTTTCCTGCTGACCGGGAGCCCGTCGATGCTCGCGGAGACGTACCACTCCATCTCCGATACGGGCAACCAGGTGCTGTTGCTCGTCGGCATCAAGTACAGCGAGCGCTCGGCGTCGAGCATCCACCCCTTCGGCTACGGGAAGGCGCAGTTTTTCTTCGCCTTCCTGGTGTCGGTGCTGCTGTTCGGGGTCGCCGGCTGGGAGAGCCTCACCCACGGCATCGAGGAACTCCGGCACGGCGGCCACGAGATGGAGACGGGCGAGGCGGAGTTTCTGGGCTTCACCGTCGACATCTCGCTGCCGGTCGACGCGTTCTGGATCGTCGTCGCGATCCTGCTGGGAGCGATCGCGTTCGAGGTGTACGCGTTCGTGAAGGCCCGCGCGGAACTCAAACGGCAGATGGCGGAGTACGGCTGGTCGGGCTACCGGGAGACGTTCGACAAAACGAGCGACATCACGACGCTGACGGCCTTTACCGAGGACACCATCGCGCTGCTGGGGCTGGGGGTCGCCTTGGTCGGGGTGGTCGCGAGCGAAGTGACCCACAACCCCGT
Organism: Halobacteriales archaeon QS_4_66_20; assembly: GCA_003021015.1. Taxonomy (GTDB): domain Archaea; phylum Halobacteriota; class Halobacteria; order Halobacteriales; family Haloarculaceae; genus Halovenus. Next base: position 6,388 of record PXRK01000032.1, read on the forward strand.
CTACGACTCCGCTGGCGCGGTCGTGATCGGGGTTTTGCTGATGCTGTTCGCGGTGCTTTTGGCCTGGGAGAACAAGCGGCTCATCCTCGGCGAGAGCCTGCCCGGCGAGGTCGAGATGGCTCTCAAGGACGCGGTCGCGTCCCACGACGGGATCGAACACGTCGACGACTTCCGCTCGATGTTCATCGGCGCGGGCAAGGTGCTCGTGACCGCCGACGTGAGCTTCGACCCGGGGCTCGACACCGAAGAGATCCACGAGAACATCCAGCAGATCGAGGGGAAACTCGAGGAGATCGACGGCCGCGTGAAGCTGGTGTACATCGAACCCGAGATGTGACCAATTCCACCTGCAGGGGTTCTCGCTGGGGGCGAATCTCCCACCTCGGCGCGGGCTTTCAACACGACGCGATCGGAGGAGACCCCACCGATCGTTTCTAGAGCCGAACACACTTACCCGATCCAGCCCAACCAGTAGCCATGAGCACACAACGACAAACGGGGAACGAGATCACCGTCGTCGACTACGGGTTGGGGAACCTCCGGAGCGTCACGCGCGGGCTCGAACGCGCCAGCGCGAGCGTCGAGATCACGGACGACCCCGGCGCGCTGTCTGCGGCCGACGGCATCGTCCTCCCGGGCGTCGGCGCGTTCGGCGAGGGGATGGACAACGCCGGCCCGTTCCGCGAGGCGCTCGTCGAGGAGGCCGAGGCCGGCACCCCCCTGTTCGGCATCTGCCTGGGGATGCAGATGCTGCTCACCACCAGCGAGGAGGCGAAGTACGACGGCGAGGGCGACGCCGAAGGGCTGGACCTCATCCCCGGCACCAACCTCCGCTTTCCCGACTCCGTGAAGGTTCCGCAGATGGGCTGGAACCAGCTATCGGTCCAGCGCGACCACCCGCTCGTCGAAGGTGTCGACACCGTGGAGTCGAAGACTCCACGAGCAGACGGAATCGCCCGAGGGGGTTCCGTCGACGGCGAGTACGCCTACTTCGTCCACTCCTACTACGCCGACCCCGAAGACGACGACACGGTCGTCGCTACCACCGACTACGGCGTCGAGTTCCCCAGCATCGTCGCTAACGAGGCCGGCAACGTCTTCGGCACCCAGTTCCACCCCGAGAAGTCGGGCGAGACTGGCCTCCGGATCCTCCGTAACTTCGTCGATATTTGCTCGGAGTAGTGGATATGTTTCCTTCGTGTGAACAATCAGCCACTACTATTGTGCACCCCCCGCAACCCCTGTATATGGACGCGGCCCAGGGGATCGAGTGCGCCACGCGCCGGGGGTGGCCGGCGTGAACACCAGCGGGCTGACGGCGTCGATCGACGCCCAGACTCGGCTGGTCGAACTCGCGGCCGAACTGGTCGAGAAAACCGACGTGGGCCTCGACCGGATGGTGGCGCTGCTCACCGCCGACGTCGCCCACACCGACAGCGAGGTCGTCTACGAGGAGAACAAGCTCGAACTCCACCGCTACGACCCCGGCGAGCGCGCACACGGAACCCCGATCCTGATTGTCTACGCGCTGGTCAACCGCCCGTACATCCTCGACCTCCAGCCCGACCGCAGCGTCGTCCGCCGGCTGCTCGACGCCGGCTTCGAGGTGTACCTCATCCGCTGGGGCAACCCCTCCCGCCTCGACACCAGCCTGGGCCTCGCGGACTACGTCTGCCGGTACCTGGACAACTGCGTCGGCGCCGTCTGCGAGGACGCGGGCGTCGAGGACGTTCACCTCCTGGGCTACTGCATGGGCGGCACAATGTCGATCATGTACACTGCTCTCTTCGAGGAGCGCGTCCGAACACTGGGACTGATGGCGACACCGATCGCCTTCGAGGGCACCGGCGGGGTCCTCGAACGGTGGGCTACCCACTACGATCCCGAGGTCGCCGTCGAGACGTACGGCAACCTGCCCGCCGAGTTGCTGGCCGTCGGGTTCTCGATGATGGAGCCAGTCGAGAACTACGTCACCAAGTACATCCGGCTGTACGAGAACATCGAGGACGAGGCGTTCGTCGAGAACTTCGCGCGCATGGAGCAGTGGATCTGGGACGGCGTTGACCTCGCCGGCCAGGCCTACCGTGAGTTCGTCTCTGAGGTGTACAAGCAAAACCAGCTGGTCGAAGACGCGGTCGCGCTCGACGGCCGACGGGTCGTCCTCGGGGACATTGAGGTGCCGGTGCTCCAGATTGTCGGCCAGTACGACCACATCGTCCCCGCAGCGTCGAGCACGCCGTTCAACGACCTCGTCGGCAGCGAGGACGAGCGCCTCATCGAGTTCCCCGCCGGGCACGTCGGCATCTCCGTCTCCTCTACGGCCCACGACCGCCTCTGGCCCGACGTCTGCGAGTGGTACGGCGACCGCAGCGAGTCACTCGAGGAACGTGTGGAAACAGCACCCGGGACGGACGACGATGAACCCTCGATGGATGGAACAGCGGGCAACGGCGAGGCGCCGGTCGAAACCGTCCGCGGCGTCGGCCCGACGTACGCCGACCGACTGGCCGCGGCCGGCATCGAGACCGTCGGCGACCTCCGCGAGCACGACCCGAAGCTGCTGGCCGCCGTCGCCGACACCTCGCCCGCCCGCGCGGAAACGTGGCTCAACGGCACTGACGAGGCTGCAGACGGCTGATTACACCCGGACGTGACTCTGTGAGGCGTCAGGCCACGATATCAACGAGTATCGACCCTGAAACTCCCGGGTTGTGTCGAGATGACTGAGGCAAATCACGTCCGGGTGTATACTGTCGGACGTGAGTACGTGGAGTCCCGATTCGGGTTTCTGTCCCACCAGCCAGGACATGTAACTGCGCGAAAACGAATTCGACGGTGTTCGCCCGCGAACCGGGGTCGCGGCGCTTGACAATCCGCAAAAAACAGCTGCTGATTCGTCTCGAATCTGGACGTTTTACATCCTTATATCCGTAATATCGTTTAGAATATTGGACATTTGTCCTTCGAGACGGTAATATATTCCGGGTTGTAAAGCCAACGTTTATATAAGTGAGTTCCAGAACGATGCACCGTGAAGCGAACTACAAATCGGTTCAGGATGGGCGCATTGGTGGACAAACACGAAGCGATTACGCGGATAATAGAACATTAAAGAATGTACGACGCAATACTGCTGCAGGTCGGCGAGGAAACGTTCGAGACGGCGATGAACAACATGTGGATCCTGGTGGTATCGTTCCTGATCTTCTTCATGCACGCGGGCTTTGCGATGCTAGAGTCGGGCCAGGTCCGCTCGAAGAACGTGGCGAACCAGCTGACGAAGAACCTCCTGACATGGAGCGTCGGGGTGACGGTGTTTTTCCTGATCGGCATCGGCGTCGAGAGCATCGTCGCCGGTGACGGCTTCGCCGTCCCTTACGAGACGAACGGCTTTTTGGACACGATTGACGCCGGCGGACAGTATATCGGCTGGTTGTACGGCGCCGTGTTCGCGATGACGGCGGCGACCATCGTCTCGGGGGCCGTCGCAGGCCGTGCGAAGCTCCGGGCGTACGTGGGGTACACGTTCCTGCTGGCGGCGATCATCTACCCCGTCGTGACGGGGATCACCTGGGCTGGCACCTACATCAGCGACATCGCCGGCACCGGGTTCCACGACTTCGCCGGCGGGATGATCGTCCACGGCGTGGGCGGCATCGCCGGGCTGACGGCGGCCTGGATGCTCGGTCCGCGGATGGACAAGTACGACAGCGACGGGAGCGTCAACGTCGTTCCCGGCCACTCGATGACGTTCGCGGTGCTGGGGACGCTGGTCCTCGCCTTCGGCTGGTACGGGTTCAACGTCGGGACAGCGGCCGCCGTCTCCGACGGCGTCTCGAACGCCGCGACGCTCGGCCGCGTCGCGATGACGACGACGATCGCAATGGCGATGGGCGCGATCGGTGCGGGCACCGTCGCGCTGCTGCAAAGCGGGAAAGTCGACACACTGTACGTCGCGAACGGCCTGCTGGCGGGGCTGGTCGGGATCACCGCGATCCCGGACACGACGGCGTGGTGGGGTGCGCTGATCGTCGGTTTCCTCGCTGGCGCGCAGCTCCCGCTCGTGTTCGAGTTTGTCGAGAAGCGGCTCAAGATCGACGACGTCTGTGCTGTGTTCCCGGTCCACGGGAGCGCCGGTGTGCTAGGGGCGCTGCTGTTCCCGTTCGTCGCGGCACCGGGCGTCGTCGACTCGATCCCCGAGGCGTTCGCCGCACAGGCGATCGGCGTCGTGATTATCACGATCTGGACGGTGTTCGCAACCGGGATCGTCTGGAGCGTATTCAAGCTGGCCGGCCAGGCCCGCGTCACGCCCGACCACGAGCGTGACGGGCTGGACATCTCCGAACACGGCGTCGAGACCTACCCCGAGTTCGGCGGACAGGCCAACGTCGCGACCGACAGCTCCGTCGCCACTGACGGCGGCGTCCCGGCGTACGACCTGCGGACCGACGGCGGCACCAGCGGCATCGAGATGGTCACCGCCATCGTCCGCCCGGACAAGCTCGGCGACGTCAAGAAGGCGCTGGCGGAGGCCGAGGCACCGTCGCTGACGGTCACCAACGTCTCCGGCCGCGGCTCACAGCCCGCCAAGAAGGGCCAATGGCGCGGCGAGGAGTACGTCGTCGACCTCCACCAGAAGGTCAAAATCGAGTGTGTCGTCGCCGACACGCCGACCGATGACGTCGTCGAGGCGGTTCAGGAAGCTGCCTCGACGGGCGAGCCCGGCGACGGCAAGATCTTCATCTCGCCGATCGACGATGCGGTCCAGATCCGGACCGACAAGCGCGGCACCGAAGCGGTCTGAGCGGTCACGAGGAGTTCGATCCCGACTCCCCGTCCGACTCCTCGGGTTCGAGGATTCCGATCTCCCGCCGTTCGTTGCCGTCCCGCCAGACGAACACGAAGGTGAACGCCGCCCCGGCGTCTTCGAGGTCGGGCGTGTAGCTGTACTCCCAGGTGTCGGTCGCACCGGGCTCGACGGTGAGTTCGACGGCCGTCTCCGGCGTGTACGCGATCGACGGGCCGGTGCGGTTGAGCGCGCCGACGAACGTCCCCGCCGCGTCGCCGGTGTTCGCGACCGACACCGAGAGCGTCGCCGGCGAGTCGGCCGGGACCTCGGCCGGCGCCTCGACCGTCACGTCGAAGGATGTCGGCTCCCGGTTCAGCGCCCCGACGACGGCGCCCGCCAGGTCGTCGCTCCCGCCCGGCCAGGCGAGCGTCGCCGACGAACTCCCGAGCGGCTTGGGCAGCTCGAACGCCACCCAGCCGGTCTCGCCCTCGGTTGCGAAGTACAGGTCGCCGTACGGGTACAGCGAGAGTCCCTCCCCGATCCACTCGCGCGGCTCGTACTCCTCGCCGCCGGCAGTCAGCGTGAGGTCGGCCGGCGCCAGGTCCTCGGCGACGGTGACCTCCACGAGGAGGAACTGTGCGTCCCGTCCCCCGTAGGTGGCGATGCTGTCCGGCGTGTCCAGCATGACGACCTGCGGCGCGACCGTTACTGCCTCGACCGTCAGGTCGACCGGGTTCTCGGGCGTCGGCGTCGGCGACGCGGTCGGCGTCGGCTCCGGCGTCGGCACGCCGTCGTCGTCGCCTTCATACGGGAGAGAAGTGAGCAGGCAGGTAAGTGTCTTCAGAAGCGTCAAACGATCGTTTGAATGAAATTACGGGGCCGGCGTCAGTAGTGGATCGAGTGGCCCTCGGCGCCCTTGACGGCCTCGTGGACGGCTTCCGATAGTGTGGGGTGGACGTGGATCGTCGCGGCGACGTCCTCCAGGGTCGCGCCGAGTTCGATCGCCAGGGCGAGTTCCGCCACTAGTTCGGAGGCCTCGGGGCCGACGATCTGGGCGCCTAGCAGGAACCCGCGGGTGCCGTCGGCGACGACGCGGACGAACCCGTCGGTCTCGTTCAAGGAGAGCGCGCGGCCCGAGGCGCGCAGCGGCATCTGGCCGACGACGGGGTCGAAGCCGGCCTCCGCGGCTTCGGCTTCGGTCATGCCGACGGTGCCGATCTCGGGGTCAGTGAACACCGCGGCGGGGATCGCCTGGTAGTCCAGCGCCGAGGGCTCGCCGGCGATCACCTCGGCGGCGACCTCGCCCTCCGTGAACGCCTTGTGGGCGAGCATCGGCTCGCCGGCGACGTCGCCGACCGCGAAGATGTGGTCCGCGCTGGTGCGGGCCTGGCCGTCGATCCCGATGAACCCGTTGTCGTTGGTCTCGACGTCGGTCTCGCCGAGGTTGAGCGTGTCCGTGACCGGCCGGCGGCCGACGGCGACGAGACAGTTCTCGGCGCCGAACTCCGCGACCTCGCCGTCCTCGGTCTCGGCGCGGACGGTGAGCCCGTCGCCCATCTCTTCCCACTCGCGGGCCGCGTAGCCAAAGTGGAAGTCGATGCCCAGCTCCTCGGCGCGGTCGACGACGACCTCGGTGACGTCGTCCTCGTAGGGCGGCATCGCGTCGGGGAGCTGCTCGACGATCGTCACGTCACAGCCCAGCTTCTGGTACACCGTCGCCAGCTCCATCCCGATGTAGCCCGCGCCGACGACGACGAGGCTCTCGGGCACCGACGACAGCGAGAGCGCGTGCTCCGAAGCGAGGATGTGCTCGCCGTCGAACTCGAAACCGGGGATCTCGATCGGCCGGCTGCCGGTCGCGATGATCGCGTTCTCGAACTCGATGGACTCGGCGCCCTGTCCTTCGGCGTCTTGCACGATGCGGGCGCGGTTCGGGCCGGCGAACTCGGCACGGCCCTCGATCAGGTTCGCGCCGGCGCGCTCGGCCAGTGACTCGACGCCCTTCGTGAGCTTCCCGACGAGCTTGTCCTTCCAGTCGACCATCCCCTGCAGGTCGACGGCGGGGTCGGCGAACACGCCCATCTCCTCAGCGTCGCCCGCGCGGTAGGCGACGTCCGTCGCCGAGATCATCGCCTTCGAGGGGATGCAGCCGCGGTTCAGGCAGGTGCCGCCGTAGGCGTCCATCTCGACCAGCGTCACGTCGAGGTCGAGCTGTCCGGCCCGTATCGCGGCGACGTAGCCGCCCGGACCCCCGCCGATGACCAGTACGTCCGTGCCAGTGGTGACGTCTCCAACAACCATTATTCTAACAGTAGTAGTTCGGGGTTCTCCAAGTACTCGATGACCGTGTTACAGAACTGCGCGGCCTCCGCACCGTCGATGACGCGGTGGTCGATCGCCACTGACAGCGGCAGCGTGTGCCTGGCGACCACTTCACCCTCTTCGACGACGGGGCGCTGCTCGATGCTGCCCAGCCCGAGGATCGCCGTCTCGGGGTGGTTGATGATCGGCAGCGCGTACTCCCCGCCGAACGCGCCGAAGTTCGTGATCGTGAACGTGCCGCCCTGCATCTCCTGGGGGCTGACCTTCCGCTCGCGCGCCTTGCTGGCCAGTTCGTTGACCTCCGAGGCGATCTGTAGCATCCCCTTCTGGTCGGCGTCTTTCAGCACCGGCACCATCAGCCCCGCGTCCGTCGCGACGGCGATGCCGATGTTGTAGTAGTGCTTGTAGACGATCTCCTCGGTGTCCTCGTCGAGTTCCGTGTTGAGCTCGGGGTACTCCTTCAGCGCGGCGACGATCGCCTTGATGATAAAGGGCATGTACGTCAGCTTGATCCCCTGCTCCTCGGCGCGCGCTTTCAGCCGCTCGCGGGTCTCGACGAGCGCGGAGACATCGGCCTGGTCATAGTGGGCCGCCCGCGGCGCGGTGAACGCCGACTTCTCCATCTGCTGGCCGATCGTCTGCCGGATGCCCGTGTAGGGCTCGCGGGTCTCGCGCTCGCCCGCAGCCGCGGCGGACGCCGATTGGGGTGCGGCTGCAGCCCCGCCGGCGCCAGCCTCGCCGGCCGCCGGTTCTGCCGCCTCTGCCGCCTCGCGGGCCTCGGCGAACGCCCGGACGTCCCCCTCCTCGACGTACGCCTCGCCGTCGCGGGTCTTCTCGGTCGGCACCTCGTCCAGGTCGACGTCGAGCTCGTCCGCGAGGTTGCGGGTCGCTGGCGTCGCCAGCGTCTGCTCGCGGTCGGCCGTCTCGACGGCCGCCGTCGTGGCTGCCGCGCCGCCGGCCGTAGCGCCGCCACCGGCCGCCCCGGCACCGTCGCCCTCCTCGCCGCTGACGCGTGTGACCGCCGATTTCGGCTCGTCGCCGTCGTCGCCGGCGTCGTCCGCGCCGCCGGATTCGGCCGTTGTTCGCACGTCGCCCTCGGTGATCCGGCCGCC
>PXRK01000033.1 GCA_003021015.1 Halobacteriales archaeon QS_4_66_20
CGGCGGGGAAATCGAGGAGACGGTCGACGTCAGGGCGTATCCGAACGAGCCGCCGGACGCGAGCCTCTCGGTCGAGACCGGCGATCGGGGTCTCGACGAGTACCACATCGTCGGCGAGCAGCTGACGTTCGACGCAAGCAACTCCACCGACCGGGGCGGGCTCAGCTCGACCGTTCAGTGGGACTTCGGCGACGGCACGACGCGCAGCGCCGGCGATCGAGTGACCCACAGCTTCGACGAGCCGGGCACCTACGAGGTGACCGTGGAGGTCAGCGACACCGCGGGCAACAACGATACCGCGACCCGGACCGTCGAGATCCACGAGCCCGACGAAGACGCCCCGACCGCGCGGGCGGCCGTCGAACCACAGCCGGTCGAGGCCGGCGCACCGTTCACCCTTAAAGCGAACGACAGCGACGACGAACGGGGCATCGCGTCCTACGCGTGGGATCTCAACGGTGACGGTAGCGGGGACGTCGGCGGCGAACAGGCGACTCACAGCTTCGGCTCGGCGGGCACGTACAACGTGACCCTGACCGTCGCCGACGGCGGCGGTAACACCAACACTACCACGGTTCCGGTGGAAGTCGCTCCGGCCGAAGCGCCCGACATCGAAAGCGTCTCGATCCCCGAGCGAGTGACGGCCGGTCAGCAGTTCGAGCTGGCGGCCGACGCCACCGACGAGGGTCGCATCGCCGAGTACCAGTGGATCGCGGGCGGTGAGGTCGTGGCCACCGGTCAGCGGGCCACACACACCATCTCGTCCGAGCGCACGGATCAGTTCGGCTACCAGATCCAGCTGCGGGTCGTTGACGCCGCGGGGCAGGCGAACGCTACGGCCCCGCAGACGATCACCGTCTATCCGGAGGACAACACGCCGCCGAACGCGAGCCTGTCGGCCAGCACCGACGACACGCGCGTCGACGAGACGGTGACCTTCGACGCGAGCAACTCGACTGACGAACCGCACCGCGCGATCGACACCTACCACTGGAACTTCGACGGCGACAACGAGACCGATCGGTCTACCGACGAACCCGTCGTCGAGCACAGCTACGACTCGCAGGGCACTTACAACGCGACGGTGACCGTCGAAGACAGCAGCGGTAACGTCGACGAAGCGACGGTCCGGATCGAAGTCGATCCCGAGCAACAGCCCAAGCGAGGGAGCGGCTCCGGCGGAAGCACCAGCAGCGGTCCGCCGCCGGTCGTGAAAGAGGTCAAACAGCGCGACGGGTCCGGCGCGACGGTCGACGTCCGCAACGCCCGGAGCGAGAATTCGGTGTACGCCTCGCTGCCCGACAACGTCGCGGCGCTGCGCGAGCACGGCGTCGACCCGGAGACGCCCGTCGCCATGATCGAAAAAGCCACCTGGGAGGGGGAGGCGACGGTCACCGCCACCCTGGAGACGATCGTCGAGGCCCGGGACGGCGCCGGCATCGAACCGCCGGCGATCACCGTCGTCGGCGGCGTCGTGGGCGTGCGCGACCGCGTCCGGGGCGCGCTCGACCGCGACGCGGTCCGGCCGAACACACGGGACGGCGGCGCGGTGGACGCCGGTGCTTCCGAATCCCCTGCAGTCGGGCAGGACCCAACCGGGCCGCTCGCACCGGCCGCCGGTTACGGAATCGGCGCACTTGGCGCGGCCGCAGGCGCGCTCGACCCCGCGGGCACGGACGAGGGCGGTCGGTGGGTCGCCACCGCCGATCCTGACGCTTATCCGTCACGAAAGCCTACGGGTGAGCATGACGACTGACGAGCCCATCGGCGAATTTCGCGCCGAACGGCCGTTGAAACAGCTACTGACGGACGTCGTTGGATCGGGCCCGAAGTCCGCAGCCGACATGACCCGCGAACAGGCCCGGACCGCGTTCGTCGAGATTCTGGAGGGGGAGCCCGATCCGACGACGCTGGGCGCGTTCCTGCTCGCGAACCGCTGGAAGCGCAACACGCCCGAGGAGCTGGCCGCGTTCGTCGACGTGATGCGCGAGCGCTCCGTCGAGTCGGCGGCGCCGTCGGCCGACCCCGTCGACTGCGGCGCGAACTACGACGGGAAGGCCGACACGGCGCTGTTGGGCGTCGGCGCCGGGCTGGTCGCCGCCGCTGCCGGCACGCCGGTCGCGGTCCACAGCGGCGATCACGTCCCCTCGCAGGGCGCCTGGGCGTACAGGCACGTGCTGAACGAACTCGGCGTTCCGACGGACGTGGCACCCGCCACCAGCGCGCGGATGGTCGACGACGCCGGCTTCGGCTTCTACTACCAGCCGCAGTTCAACCCCGGCGTCTACGGCCTGCTCGACCGCCGCGAGCAGATGGGCGTTCGCACGTTCGTCAACACGGTCGAGACGCTGTCCAACCCCGCGAACGCCGGCGTCCACCTGGGGAGTTTCTACCACCTCTCCTTTGCGAAGAAGATCACCGACACGGTGGCGGCGAGCGGGCGCCTGTCGATGGACCGCGTCATCATGTTCCAGGGCATGGAGGGGTACGACGACGTCCGGCCCGGTCACACGACGGTCGCGGAGTGGGACGGCGGCGAGTTGCAGGACTACGAGATCGAGACCGCCGACTACGGGATGGACTTCGACAGCGAGGATCTGGAAGTGGCAGACGTCGCTGGCGACTCCGCACGGATCACCGAAGAAGTGCTCGCGGGCGAGCGCGACGACCAGTTCGCCGACGCCATCGCCATCAACGCCGCGCTGCGGATCTACGCGCGCGGCGACGTCGACACGCTCAAGGACGGCCTCGAACTTGCCCGTCGCGTGATCGGTGACCGCGACGGTGCCGAACGACTCGCCGACCTCCGGGCGTTCGAGCCCGCCGAACCCGCCAGCGATGACTGACGATCCCGAGCGGTTCGACGCCGGCGATCCCGATCAGGCCGTCGTTGACGACCCCGAGCAGTTCGACCCGGACAGTATCGGCTCCGAGGGGCCGCCAGTCGCGGAGAAACCCTACAAGATCCTCTTCGAGGCGAACAAGTGCATCGGTACGGGGCGGTGTGCGGAGGCGTCGGACAACTGGGAACTGGACATCACCACGGGCATTGCCGCGCCAGTTTCGTACTTCATCGGTGAGGACGAACTCGCGGAGAACGTCGACGCCGCCGAGCTTTGCCCGGCGAAGAAGGGTGATGGCGTGATTCACGTGATCGACCGCCGCACCGGCGAGGAGGTTGCGCCGGACCCTGCCGGCGACGGCTCGATCAGCGTTGATTGGTGAATATCAGTGTTCCGGGACGGGGCGGAATCGTGTGGAAATTCGGACTGACCGGTGTTTCGAACAGCATGAAAGCCCCCGGCTGCTCACCCGCCCGGGACTCGCTGCGCTCCTCAGTCGCTCCGCTCCTTGCGGTGCTTACGTCGTCCGGGGCGGAGTGAGCAGCCGGCCCCTTTCAGTCCCGCCCGACGTGGCTTTCCAGGCCGGGCGGGACTGAAAGGGGCGAGGCGCTCGGCGACGGCGGCCGATGCAAGGACCGCAACGAACGCAGTGAGTGAGGACCGCAGCGAGGCCCCCGAGTCGAGCGCCTCGGGGCTTTCATGCTGTTCGCAGAGTCCACACCAGCGTATCCAACCACTACCCCAAGGGCGACTGACCGCTACTCTTCACCATCTGCCACGTCCAGCGCCCCGAAACGTTTCGCACGAAGGTACCGGGCCCGGTAGCGGTTGGCGCCGTCGCCGACGTCGGCCTCCCGGATCTCGTCGACGCGCCCGTCCGCGACGGCGTCGACGATCTCCGCGATCTGCTCGCGCTCGCTCGGCGTGAGTTCGAGTTCGTACGTCCGGGTCTCCTCCCGCTCCAGTTCGGTCCACTCGCGGGCGGCGGCGATCAGCAGCGAACACGGCTCCCGGCAGGGAAACTCCCCCTCCCCTCGCGCCACATCGAGCTCCGTGTTCTCGTCCAGATCCCACTCCCGGCGCTTGAGACACTGCGAGTCGACGCAGCACGCCTCGGCGGCCCAGCCGACCGCTGCGTCCGGCAGCCCCTCTACAATCTCGTAGATACCGGTCTGGCGCTCCGCGGTCGGCCGCCAGTGAGAGACGTCGAGCTCCCCTTCGCGCTCGCGGTGCCAGTTCGAGACGGTGGCGGGGTAGAAGAAATCGACTGCCCGCACCAGGTCTGGCCCGTCGAGGTCGGCGAACCGCCAGCCCGGCGCCAGCGACGGCGCCGTCTTCAGCGGCCGGTACCGGCCGCCGTCGTCGTAGGTCGAGAGGTCGCGCGCGTCCCGCGGGTCGGTCCGCTCGTCCAGCGCCGTCGGGTCCGCGTCCCTGTCGGCCACGTGCCGGAGATTGTAGCGCCGCTGACCCGCCTCCCCGAGTTGCACTGTCACCAGCAGCTGGCCCCACTCCCGCGTGACGCCGTCCGCGAGTTTCTCGTACCGCGTCGGTACGTCCCGCTCGTCGGCGTGCTCCAGCCAGCGGAGGTACGCGTACCGGTCCGCGGCGACGTCGAGCACCTGCGTCCAGTAGTACCAGTTGCTGACGAACGACGCCGCGTCCTCATCTCCCGCCAGCATCTCTCGCAGCGCCGCCTCGCCGACCGGCTCGTACCGCTCGGCCGGAGTTTCGAGGACGAACCCCTCGCCGGTCTGTTCCAGCACGAGGCCGTCGAAGGAGACACCCGCAGTCGCCGCGGACCGCAGCGCCCCCCACTGTGCCTCGTTCATCAGGATCTGCCGGCGCTCGTCGGCTCGGGACCGCGCTCCCCACGGTCGACCCTGTCGAGGCCGACGGCCGCCCCGGCCTCGACGGCGCGTTCGAGGAGCAGGTCGGCCATCAGCGGCTCCGTGCCGACGGCGCCGGCGTACCACAGCCGGTGGCCGTCGACGGCCGCCGGGACGTCGTACCCGGCCCGGTAGTCGTCGGTCAGGCCCATGTCTTCGGGGAGGTCCTCCTTCGTGTGGTAGCCGTCGGCAATGAACAGCGGCACCACCACGACGTCGGTGCTCTCGAAGTGGGCGGTGACGTCGTCGACGTACGGCGCCTCGTCCATGAACAGCGCCCGGACCTCCTCGAAGCGGTCCAGCGCGCGGATGCGTTCGACGTGCGAGCGGGTCGAGCGGCCGCTGTCCTCGTGGCGGTCGGTGCCGTGGCCGACGACGGCGAGGCCCACTCCCTCCCCGACGGATGGGTCGCCGGTCACCGATTCGGCGCGCTCGACGATCACGTCGGCCATCGCCTCGTGGGTGCCGACCGGCTCGGCGTAGTTGACCGTCACGTCGACGTCCAGCTCCCAGCCGTCGGCCAGGCGAAGCTCCCGCGGGATGACCCGCTTCGTGAAGTACCCGGCGCTGGTGAACAGCGGCACGACCGTGACGGCGTCGCTCTCCAGGGTCCGCAGCACCTCGCGGAACGAGGGCTCTTCCTTCCAGAACGCCTCGCGAACCTCGTCGAAGACGCCCAGTTCGCGGATCCTGTCGGCGTGGTCGAACACCGGCGTCGAGGAGTCGGGGTTGACGTGTGAACCGTGTCCCGCCACGACCAGGGCCTCGGATGGTGCACTCATCTTTCGTCAGTGGAGACGGCTGTTCCGCGCATCAACGTTTCGCTACCGGAGAAACGGCAGGGTTTAGAGGCCGCTGGCCCGAGAGAGGGCCATGATCCCGCTGCTGCACGACTTCGCGGACGAACGGGTGCTCGTGTTCGGCGGTGGACCGGTCGGTGCCCGTAAGGCCCGCCGGTTCGCGCGCGAGGCGACCGTCGTCGTGCTGGCGCCGGCGTTCGCCGACGAGGCGTTCGACGGGGCACAGCGGGTCCGCGCAGCGCCCGACGCAGCCGCCGTCAGCGGGTGGATCGACCGGGCCGACCCGATGCTCGTGGTCGCTGCCACCGACGACGAATCGCTCAACGCCGCCATCGAGCGGGAGGCGCGGGCCCGTGACCTGCTGGTCAACCGCGCCGACCGCAGCGAGCACCACGGACCCGACGACGTCGCCGTGCCTGCCACGATCCGGGACGATCCGGTGGTCGTCGCCGTCGCCACAGACGCCACGAGTCCGGCGCTGAGTCGCCACCTCCGTGGGGAGATCGAGGCCACGATCGACGGTGCCGGTGCGGTGGCGACGGCCTCGGCTGCGGTTCGCGACCGGCTCCAGGGGCGGGATCTCGATCCGGACAGCCGCCGGGGGGCACTCCGCACAGTCGTGTCGTCGGATCGCGTGTGGGACGCGGCTCGCCGGCCGGAAACCGATACGGAATCGGTTGCGCTGGCTGTCGCGAGCGAGGCGCTGTCGGAGGACGACGCTCCCTCCGAGTAGCTATTCAGATCCAGCCGTCGGGTACCCACTCGACGATCGCGTCGGGATCGTCGTACACACGGTCGATCTCCCGAACGGCGTCACATACGACGCCGAGCGTCGGAGCGGGGTCGTCTTCGTAGAACAGCAACCCGTGGGGGACGTCATCGGAGAGGTAGTCGTCGTCTGCAGTCAGAATAACCCAGTCGTGCTGTACAGCATAGGTCGCGATCGTGCTGTCGTCGGCGTCGGGAGCTAAGAGGTCTCGAACACGCGCGACCGTATGGCGGTCTTCAGCCTCGAGTGCGCTGACGAAACTCTCCTTAACCATCTGGTCGCAGAGAATCCGCATACAGGGTCAGGAGCCCTCGGATCCGGCCGTGGGTGCTCGACTCTGTTCGAGGACGTTCTGTTTCCGCAACCGTTTCTGCGTGCGGATGTAGTCCATCAACTCGGGGTGGTCGTCGTAGTAATCGAGCGCGGCCTCGATTTCTTTCCGGTCGAGGTCGGGGTACTCCTCCAGTAGATCCTCGACGCTCTCGCCGTGTTCCCTCCTGCTCGCGCCCAGCGTGAACACCCCGACTCGCGTCCCCTCGATTCGGGGCCGTCCATGCAGGACGTCGGGCGTCTTTATGATCCGTACGGTAGTGCTCATATGTCTACTATTAGACGGAGCGATGGAATAAGTATTCGGTCGCGCGACTATCGGGTGCCATCACCAGATCCCCCCGGCGGTCCAGCAGGCCTCGCAGATCACCGGGTTCTCGTCGGTGACCACGTTCACAAGGTCGGTCTTCACGTCGTCGATCGGGACCTGGCGGCCGCAGTCCTGGCAGACCAGCATGGGCTCCTGGTCGTCGTCGAGGCCGGCGAAGCGCTCCTGGAAGGGAACCACACCTGACGACGATTGTCTGCGTTTTGTAGCATAATATATATTTGTAATTGTGCTACAACCATGTAGTATACTATGAGTGAATGCATGTTGTGTGGGATGCCAGACAATCCAGATGATGGGATCAGAGTGGAGGTTCCACCTAACCGCGGACATCCCTTCTGTACTACCTGCTGGGCGGAGAATTTAGAACAGGATACGGTCCTGTCGTACCGCGAGGCCCAGGTCGCAGCCCACAAGCAGCTGACCGATGCGACCCACGAAACAATTGCTCACCGACTCGATTTGGAAAAGAGTACGGTCAAGAATACAATTTGAGGTTAAAAAATAAGATTGGCCATGCCCGGGCTACGATAGATGAGGTGGGTGAGTTAGAGAATAAATGACGGACAACGCCCTGCCAGACGTCACACTGACCGAAGCGTTCCTGGGTTACGATATATACGTCGATGGCGAGCGCGCCGGCGCGATCGAAGGGGTGCCGGGGTCGCACACGTGCGGACTCTCTCGGGAACCTGGCGCTGTTCAGCCTGATACGACCGGCTCGACGTCGATCGGCTCCCCGGAGTGGCGGATCGCCTCCAGCGCCGCCTGCGCGCTCTCGATCGTCTCGTGGATCTCGCTCACGTGGTCTGGCACCTGCTCGGGAAGGCCGCCGCTCGGGCCGACCTGCTCGGCGTTCCCGGACCGCTGCTCGTCCGCACGGCTGTTGTCGCTCGCCTCGTCAGCGCGGTGGCGCCTGCCTGTCGAACAGCCGGCGGGACAACGTTCTTGGCTGGCGTTCCCTAGCACTTTAGCAGTGAGCGACACAGTACCGGTGACAGTCGTCAACGGGGAGACCGAGACCACGATCCAGGTCGAACGCGGCCGGACGCTCCGGGACGCGCTGCTGGACCACGGCTTCGAGGTGTACGGCACCGTCTCGCGGTACGCCAACTGCGGCGGCCGGGGGCTGTGCTCGACCTGTACGGTCGAGGTCGATCCCGCGCCGGAGCCGACCCACTGGCACGACGCGGCGGCCGTCCGCTTTGGCTACCCGCGGCTGTCCTGCTGCATCGACGTCGAGGAGCCGATGCGGGTGGGACTGCTCGACAAACACCTCTGGGGGCAGGTGCTTCCCGGACGCCTGCGGAAATCCGAGTGACAGGCAGCCCCTCGGACTGGTCACAGCGGCACGCTCCGGGGTGGCTGCCGTAATCGTCACGCTATTGTCCACCCGCGCGCAACGGGGCAGCAAGCGACGTGGAGTTCGTTTCAGAGTCGGCACGGAACCCGTTCGGCATGCGCCCGCCCTGTGAGCGGTATGTCCCAGGGTACGGCGACGCGGGCGCCGACTTCCACGTGATCGGCGACCACCCCGGCGTCCACGGCGGCCGCGACTCGGAGATCCCGTTCGCGGACGAGCCCTGGTCGGCGGCGTTTTTCGACGCGCTGGAACGCGGCGGGCTGCTCGCGGTGACCGACGACGAACTCCTCACGCACCACACGTTTCTCTCGTATCTGCACATGTGTGACCCCGGCGAGGCAGTGCCCGACGCCGACGCCTACGACCTGATGGAGCCGTACTTCGACGCCGAACTCCGGGCGATCACGGCACACATCCTGCTCCCCGTCGGGGCGCGGGCCACCGAGCACGTGCTGGCAACCTACACCTCGAAGGCCGTCCCCGACCCGCTTGACATGGCCGACCTCCACGGGCAGGAGCTCCGCGGCGCCGGGTGGCTCGTCGTGCCGATCGCCGACCCCGCCGAGTGGGACGGCGACGACGCCGATGTCCTCGCCGAGCGCCTCGCGGCGATCCTGGAGACCGACTACCGCCAGCTCTCGGACCTCGGCCGGTTCATCGCCGGCGACGAACCGTACTTCGTCCGGTGACACAACCTACAAGCCCCAGCTACGCCTGGGGGTGGTATGGAGACGACCCGACACTTCGTGGCGACGGTGTACGTCGTCAACGACGGGGCGGTGGCGCTGCACGAGCACGACCGGCTGGGGATGTGGCTGCCGCCGGGGGGCCACGTCGAGCGCGAGGAACTCCCGCACGAGGCTGCCCGGCGTGAGGTCCGCGAGGAACTCGGGCTCGACGTCGAGCTGGTCGCCCCGGTCGACGACCTCCAGTCGCCGACTGCCGCGTCGATCCCGAAACCGCAGCACTTCCTGCTGGAGGACATCAACGTCTGCGACGGCGAGGTCGGCCACCAGCACGTCGACTTCGTCTACTACGGACGGGTCGGGAACCGGACCATCGACCCGGAGCCGGGCGAGGCCGCCGCCGAAGAGTGGGAGTGGTTCACCGCGGCGGCACTGCAACGGCGGGCCGACGACCTCGAACCGGATGTCGTGAAAGCGGGCCAGCGGGCGATCGACACCGTGTGAACGGAAAACAGCGCGACACCCCACCCCCATCAGGATGAGGAGCGTCCCGCCGGCACGGACGGTGTGCGCGAGCGCCCGCCAGTCGAGGGCTGGCTTTTCGGAGCGTGTTCGACCGCTACTGGCGCTCGTCGTCGGCTGAGCCGGCGACCAGTTCCTCGGACCGCTCGGGCATCGAATCAGTGTCGGGCGACCAGCTGAGTTCGACCGTCCACCGGCGGCCCTCGTCCTCGTCCTCGTCTTCGGTTACGTATTCGACGATGTGGACGTTACCGTCGGGTTGGGGGTACAACTGCCCCTCGACGGGTCTGTCTCCGTCGGAGCTGCTCGTGAGTTGATCGCGCAGCGTTCGGAGGTAGGTGTCGAGTTCCACCCGGTCGAGCGACGCCTCGCGCCGCAGCTGGTGTGGTCTGGCGCCGTCGCCGACGCCGCCGGGCCGGCCCGAGGAGTGTTCGCCGATCGCCGCGTTGATGACAGCGCCGAGGAGGAAGACGAGCGCCGAGAAGTAGAGGTACGTGATCACGACGATGATGCTGCCGGCGAACTCTTCCGCCCCGGAGTCGGAGAACACGAGGTACACCTGGAAGAAGCTCTGGAACGCCGTCCAGCCGACCGCGGCGAACAGTGCGCCGGGGAGGACATCCCGGATGCCCAGCTGGCAGTCGGGGAAGACGTAGTACATCGGGAGGAACGCGACGATGAGTCCGCCGAGCAACACTAGTGGCGTGAGGAACCTGCTGAACGGGATCGCGTTCGAGAAGGTGGTGAACGTGGCACTCGTGCCGACCGTGGCGATCATCGCAATCCCGAGACCCAAGAGTACGACGACGCTGTCCCCCAGTTTGTCAACGAACGAGTTGTCGCCGACGGTCTCGTAGATCTCCGAAAAGGCCGTATCGAGGCCGCGAAAGACCTTCAGCGCCCCCCAGACCAGGACGACGACCCCGACGACCGACGCGCTACCGACGCCGGAGCGTTGCTGGAACATCTGCTGGACGATGTCCGTGATCGGTCCTGGCAGCCGATGGTTGGCGACATCGACGATCCGGGTTTCGAGGCCGCCACCGACCAGGGTGAGCACGAGGAACAGGAAGATCAGAAGCGGCACCAGCGAGACGATCGCGCTGTACGCGATGCCCGCCGCCATGAACGCCACGTTCTTTTCGGAGAAGTCTGTGTAGACCCGCTTCAGGAACCTTCGTGTGTCGGAGACCGATACCATACGAGTTAGTTGGTAGTCTATCTGGAAAAATCTGCGTGCCGGCAACTGCGTGCAGACGAACGACCGGATGCTCGTGTTCGGCGGTGGGCCGGTCGGTGCCCGCAAGGCCCGCCGGCCCGAACTGACCGCTCGCAGCCCCTCTTCCCGCAAAATGCGAATTTGATAACAGTAAGTAGCTTTAATACCTTCGGAAAACGCAAATGCAGACATGAGTGATTCACAGGCATACGAGGAGGTAACAGTCGCCTCGGAGGGGGTCACCGTCAAAAAGCGGTTCGAGGAGGAAGAGTTCCCCGTCCCGGCGATCGCCTTCGAATTCGAATCGAATCGCGACGAGGAGGTCACCGTCCGGCTGACGGACACGGTACCCGACGACATCGAAGTCGAGGACCTGGGCTTTCACCCGGAGTACGGCAGCGAGTACTGGACCATCGACGACGACCAGATCACGTTCGAGCGCGACCTCGACGCGAACTCCTCGTACACGACGGTGTACGGGATCCGCGCGACCGGAAGCGACGACGTCCAGCAGTTCCTCGCCGAACCAACGCTGGAGTCGGTCGACCCGCCGCTGCCCGAGGGCGAGAGCCACGAGGACGTCATCCCCGACACGAGCGACGACGTTGTCAAGGACGCCATCGCCGGCGACGGCGAGATCCCCGGGCTCGAAGACGAGGACGAGGAGGAAGATGAGGACGAGGAGGATGTCGGCACGCTGGACCTGAAAGACCCCAACGATCCAGAATCCGGGACGGCGGACGCCAGTTCGGACGGCGCCGAAGCTGGGGGCGAGGCCGACGCTGGCGCCGGGGACGCGGAGGACGACGGCGGCGGGGAGGTCACCGTCTCCGACGACAGCCTCATCGCCACGATGGCGACGGAGATCCGCCAGAAGAACGTCTCCGCTGAGGACGTGAAGCTGCTCCGGCAGGCGTTCGAGATCGCCGCCGAGGAGGGCGGCTCCACCGCCGCGAAGATCGATCAGATCCAGTCGGACATCGCGGACCTGCGCGCCTACACCAACTCGCTCGAGGAGTTCCTCGACGAGAACGGCACCGCCGAGGAGCTGATCGAGGAGTTCAAGGGTCAGGTCGAGCAGTTCGAACAGCAGCTCGACGACCAGAGCGGGCAGATCGACGCCATCGACGAAACGGTCGAGGCCGTCAGCGGGGACGTCGACGCGATGTCCGAGGAGGTCGAGTCGATGGGCGAGGAGGTCGCGACTGTCAACGACGACGTCGACACGCTCGACGAGGAGGTCAGCTCCGTCCGCAGGGAGGTCAACGGCCTGGGCACCGAGGTCGAGGAGTTCGAGGACGCGCTCGAAGCGGTCGAGGAGGAGGTCGAGGAACTGCAGGAGGAAGTCACCGACGACGACGTCGCCGAGCACATCGAGGAGATCGAACAGAGCATCGAGGACCTCGAGATCTGGCAAGAACAGATCAAAGAGACGTTCGGCGGGTGACCACAGGTCCGGGCACGCGGTCCCGCCTTTCCGGGTTCGCAACCGCCACACCCCAGGTTCGCGGTCCGTAAACTGTTTCGTTCGTCCGGTTCCTACGACCGCTGATGGCAGAGTTCAATCTCCAGCCGCGCCTGGACGCCGCCGGGAGCGAGGCGGGCGACGCCGTGGCGCTACTGACCCCCTACGTCGAGGAGTACGAGTCGGTCGCGTTCGGTGAGGACTCGACCGACGCCACGGAGCGCGACGGCGTGCTCGTCCCCGACGCGTACCTCGAAATCAACGGCGTCGAGGTGTTCGCCGAGATCTACACGGCGCTGACCCCGGAGCCGTCGGTCGTCGACGTCGGCCTCTGGGGACCGACCGCCGAACGGTTCCCCGTCCGCGTCCAGCACTACGCGCTCCAGCAGATCAGCCAGCCGGACCTCTACGAGTTTCACGCGCTGGACAGCAAGGTAACGCTCGTGATCGCCGAGAGCAAACTCGAAGCCGAGGAAGTCCGGCGTGAGGTGCCTGGCGCCGCCCTCGGGTGAGTTTCGCGGTAGTTTCGCGGCAACTTCGCGGCAACTTCACGGCAGTTTCGCGGTAGTTTCGCTGCAATTTCGCGGCAGTTTCGCGGCCGCCCTCGGAGGAGGATCGACCCAAACGGAGCCCCGCGACCGGCAGCCCTTTGAGAGTCGCGGCCGACCTCCCAGCCATGAAGCTCACCGTTCTCGGCACGGGGAGCGCGATGCCGACCGGCGAGCGGTTCCAGACCGGCCTGTTGCTGGAGTCGGGCGAGGACCGCCTGCTCGTCGACTGTGGCAGCGGCGTCCTGCACCGCCTCGCCCGGACCGAGACGGGCTATGAGGGCGCCGACACCCTGCTTTTGACCCACCACCACCTCGATCACGTCTCGGATCTGCCCGTTCTGATGAAAGCGCGGTGGCTCGCCGGCGAGGACTCGCTCACCGTCGTCGGCCCGCCGGGCACCCGCGACCTCGTCGAGGGGCTGCTCGGCGTCCACGAGTACATGCAGGATCGGCTGGAGCTGTCGATCCGCGAGATCGACCCCGGCGAGGGGTTCTCGCTTGCCGGGTTCGACGTGCAGTCGATGGAGACCCGCCACTCGATGCAGTGTCTGGCTTACCGGTTCGTCCCCGCCGGCGCGGAGGGACCAGTGTTCGCGTTCAGCGGCGACAGCGAGGCGTTCGAGGAGCTGATCGAGTTCGCCGACGGCGCCGCCGTGCTCGTCCACGACTGCTCGTTCCCCGACGACCTCGACGTCTCGAACCACCCGACGCCGTCGTCACTCGGCGAGACACTCGCCGGCGCCGACGCCGAGATCGGCCGCGTCTATCTTTCCCACCTGTACCCCCACACCGACGGCAACCACGAGGCGATGCTCGACTCGCTGGGCGAGCACTACGACGGTGACGTCCGCTTTGCGGCGGACGGACTGACTGTCGACGTCTCCTGACGGAGAACGGGCCGCTTCGAGCGGTGTCAGGGCCGTTCGAGCGTGATCCGGAAGTCGGCACCGCCGTGCTCGCCGTCGGCGACGGCCACCGCGCCGCCGTAGGATTCGACGAGCGTCCGGGCGAGGCCGAGCCCGAAGCCGGTCCCGTCGCTGTCGGGGCCTTTCTGTCCCATCTCGAAGATCCCGTCGCGGACTTCATCGGCGATCCCAGCGCCGTCGTCAGCCATCCCGATCAGCACGGTGTCCGGCGTCGGCTCCTCGGTCCGCAGCCGGACGGTGACCGGGCCCTCGTTGTGGACGACCGCGTTCGAGAGGATGTTGGTGAACACCGAATCGATGAGGTCGCCGGCGTACACCTGGTACTCGAAGGCGGCGGGGTCGGACTCGACGGTGAGGTCGTCGAACTTGGCGCGGACGTCCGCGACGACGTCGGTCACGATCGGTTCGAGGTCGCGGACCTCCGGTTCGCCTTCCTGCTCGAGGGTCTTGACGGTCTCGCCGACGTTGTCGATCAGCTCCGCGGCGCTCTCGGCGGTCCGCTGGATCTTCTCGGCGTGCCCGGCGAGCTGATCGTCGTCCTCGACGGCCGTCGCGATGGCGTCCGAAAAGCCGGCGATAACCTGCAGGTCGTTGCCCAGGTCGTGTCTGAGCAGGCGGTCGTACACCTCGACCATCTCCTTGCGCTTGGCGAGGTCGTTGCGGGCCCGTTCGAGGCGCTCGCGCGACCGGATGTTGACGATCGCCGTCGCGATGTGTTCGGCGAAATAATCGGCGGGTTTGACGTGAAACTCCTCGAGGCGGTCGAGCGTCGACCAGTCTAGCACGAGCACGGCACCCCGCGCCCCCATCTCGTCGCGGTAGATCGTCGGCGCGGCGAGCGAGACCGCGCCGTGGGGACAGCCGTCGCAGCCGCCCGGGTCGACTACCTCCACGTCCTCGTTCCTGTAAGCGATCTCCACGCCGTCGCGGGCGCAGACGACGACGTTCCCCGTTTCGTAGGCGCGCTGTGCCAGCGGCCCCGGTTCGTCGCCCCCGTGGACGCCGTTCCGGAGACTCTCCAGTACCCTGAGCTCCCCGTTGCGGATCTCCGCCAGCGTCGGCGACGGATGACCGTCGATGAACTGGGGCGTCGCCTCCATTGACAGCATCGCCACCTCCTCGACGGATTCGAGGTGGTAGATCTCCCGGCTGTACTTGACGATCCGACCCGCCGTCTTCACCGTCCGCTCGCGCGGATCCCGGCGACTCGCGTGGTCTTCCTCTGACATTCGTGCTCGCCTGCTTCCGACTGTTATCCGATAATGGAGGTCATTACAAAAAACCGTTTCCCCCAGCGACCTGACAAAATCGGGGGCGGGGATAGAGCTATTGACGCCCTCGTCCAACGAATGGGTATGCAACAGTTTCCAGATCTGGGGGTGGACGTACCCGAGCTGTCGGCCGAAGAACTCAATCGCCGGCTCGACGGCGGCGAGCGCGTCACGCTGCTGGACACCCGCCGGCCGGCGGACTTCGAGGCGTGGCACATCTCACATCCAAACGTGACCAGCGTCAACGTCCCGTTCACCGCGTTTCTCGACGCCCACGGCGACCCGGCGGAGACGGTGCCCGATGGCGTTCCAGACGAGCCGCTGGTGACCTGCTGTGCGAAGGGCATCTCCAGCCTGTACGTCGCAGCGTTTCTCGCTCGCGAGGGCTGGGACGTGGTGGGCCTCGAAGACGGGATGGAGGGGTGGGCGTCGCTGCTCGAAGCGCTTCCGGTGACAGCCGGTGTCGCCGACGACGCCGAGATTGTACAGTTCCACCGCCCCTCCAGCGGCTGCCTGTCGTACCTGCTGGTCGCCGGCGGGGACGCCGCCGTGGTGGATCCGCTCGACGCGTTCGCCGCCCAGTACGTTGGCGCCGCGGACGAGCGGGGCGCGACGCTGCGGTACGCCGTCGACACCCACGTCCACGCCGACCACGTCAGCGGCGTCCGTGCAGTCGCCGAAGCGAGCGACGCGACGGCCGTGATGCCCCAGGGTGCGACCGATCGCGGACTCGCGTTCGATGCTGAGCTGGTCGAGGCCGGCGAGGCGCTTCCGCTGGGTGAGCAGTCGATCGAGGCCGTTGCGCTTCCCGGCCACACCACGGAGATGCTGGGTTACCGCTTCGGCGGCGCGCTCGTTTCCGGCGACACGCTCTTTCTGGACGGCGTTGCCCGGCCGGACCTCGAAGACGCGGCAGCGGCCCGCGAGGCGGCCGGCACGCTCTGGGAGACGCTGCAGGCGCTGGCATCGGAGCCCGCTGACCTCGTCGTTGCCCCGGGACACGTCGGGCCGACGACCGTGCCGGGTGAGGACGGTTCCTTTACCGCTCGGCTCGGTGAACTCCGGGAGCGACTGCGGGCGTTCGAGGAGGACCGCGAGGCGTTCGTCGAGCGCCTCCTCGACGACCTGCCGCCGCGGCCCGCCAACTACGAGCGGATCATCGCGATCAATCTGGGGCAGGGGTCGGCGAGTGCCACGGAGGCGTTCGAACTGGAACTCGGGCCGAACAACTGTGCTGTTTCTGAGTAATTTGCGGTGAGATCGACGCTGGCTTTCTTGCTGTTCGAAACGCCAGCAACGAGAGCGTCGCACGTGGGGAGTCTACACACTACTCACCGAGAACCAGTCGCTTCGACAGTGACGACCGTGTGCTCCTCGCCGCGTTCGCGGTCGCGGATCGACCCGACGCGCTCCAGCAGATGGTCCAGGTCCAGCGTGCTGTGGTGGACAACGTCCATCCTGCCACCCACATCCAGCACCTCCGCGGCGCCCGAAAACAGGTCGGTCAGCACGCCGTCACCGGCGTGGGTCGGCGGGTTGCAGAGAATCCGGTCGAACTGGCGGTCGGCGACGCCGCGGGTGCCGTCGCCGGTGACGACCGTCCCCTCCACACCGCTCGCGTCGAGACTCCGGCGGGCGCACAGCGTCGCCCTGGCGTCGTCGTCGGTTAGCACCACGTCGACGTCCGCCACTGAGGCGGCGTACACGCCCGCGGCGCCGTAGCCACAGGCCAGGTCCAGCACGCGGTCGCCGTCCTCGACTGTGGCGCACTCCAGGAGGAGCCGCGTCCCGTGGTCGAGTTCCGTCGGCGAGAACAGCCCCGGCAGCGTCACCAGCGAAAGGGGAACCCCGTCGACCGTCGGCTCGATGGTCCGCGGCGTGACGTACGTCGGCGGTTCGAACTCGGCTGGCCGCTCCGCCGCCAGCACGCGCTCCTTGCCGTGTTTCTGTACCGTCTCGACTCCCACAGCGATCGAGTCCAGGCAGTCCTCGTAGCGGTTCAGCCCCGTTTCCGTGCGAGCGGCGAGGTACAGCCTACCGCCGGGTTCGAGCGTCGAGAGAGCGCCAGCGATGCGCTCCTTCCCGACTGGGATCGGGGTGTACGCCGCTGGCGCGTAACAGGCGGCTGCGAACCCATCGGACTGCTCCGCCGACACCTCGTCGGGCGACGCGACGAGTTCGACCCGCGCGTCGGCGCCGTTGCGGTCGACGTTCGCCCGGCAGATGCGGGCCGCCCGGGCGCTGGTCTCGGCCATGACCACCTCGGCGGTGGTCGCGTCCAGGACGGTCCCGACCACGCCGTAGTTGGCCTGCACGACCAGCGCTGACTCGGGAGCCTGATCCCAGACGGTCTCCAGCAAGAGGAGTTCGGCGTCGCGGAACTCCTCGGGGGAGTGCAGGCCGTCGGCGGTCCGGAACCGGTACTCCTCCGGGCCGTCCTCGGTTCTGGAGCCCAGCGTGAGTTCCTCGTGGCGGGTCATTTCCTACGTTCCGGCGGGGTGATCCGGTATCGGGTCGTTCCGTCCATCGGTGAAATCGGGAGTCGTTGCCGGTACTCCGCCACGAATATGCTTATAAGATACGGAAGCGGGATCGGTGGTAGAATCCCTCCGTGGGTGTCTCGAAGAACTATTTTAGCGATTGAGGCGACAGATAGTTCCTGAAAGAAGCTGTTTCTGGGAAATTGATGTCCTGTTACTGTACGACTAACTGCTGGAATAAGACATTTGCCCAATTCTTTCGAGGGCAATTTCTCGTGCGCACGCATGGACAATAATTACCTTATATTCCCTAAAGTGTGTTTAACAGGATAGGGGTGTTTCAGGGCTATTCTTATATTTATCCAAAAACCACGAGTAAACAATAATGGGAGAGCACACTGAGCACCGTCTCGCGGATCCGTCCCACGCCCGATCGAACTGTGGCGTCGGGGCGGTAATGGACCTCGACGGGGGCGAAAGCCATCGCGTCGTCGCGGACGGGTTGCAACTGATCGAAGGGATGGAACACAGAGGCACCACGGGTGCGGAGGAGAACACCGGCGACGGCGCCGGCATCATGCTCCAGATTCCGCACGACTTTTTCTCGGACACAATCGACGTAGAGCTCCCGCCGAAAGGCGAGTACGCCGTCGGAACGATCTTTCTCCCGCAGGACGACGAGCAGCGGGCGACACTGAAGAAACTCGTCGAGGACAACCTGACTGCGGAGGGTCTGGAGATTCTGACCTGGCGCTCGGTGCCGACGAACAACGACGGGCTGGGCCAGACGGCGCTGGACTCCGAGCCGGAGATCCAGCAGCTGTTCGTCACCTCCGGGGACGACCTGGCGAGCGAGGACCCCGAGGCGTTCGAACGCCGGCTGTACGTCGGCCGTCGCGTCGTCGAGAACGCCGTCGAGGAGCGCGAGCCGGCGGGACAGGACCGCTTCTACGTTGTCTCGATGGACCGCAAGACGGTCGTCTACAAGGGGCTGCTGCTGGCGAGCCAGCTCCCGGACTACTTTCCGGAACTGGAAGACGAGCGGATGCGGTCGACGTTCGTGCTGGTCCACGCGCGGTTCTCGACGAACACGCTCGGCGCCTGGCACCTCGCACACCCGTTCCGGACGATGATCCACAACGGCGAGTTCAACACCATCCAGGGCAACATCAACTGGATGCGGGCCCGGGAGACGGACATCGCCCACGAGGCGTTCGGGGAGCCCGAGGCAGAACGCGCCGCGGACGAAGCGAGCGGGGACGAGCCGCGAGCGGACATCGAGAAGATCAAGCCGATCATCGACGACCCCGAGCAGTCCGACACCGCCAGCGTCGACAACGCGGTCGAACTGCTGATGCAGTCCGGGCGCTCGCTGCCCCACGCCTTGCGGATGCTGATCCCCGAGGCCTGGCGCGGCGAGGACAACGACGTCACCGGCCGCCGTCGGGAGTTCTACGACTACCACGCCTCGCTGGTCGAGCCCTGGGACGGGCCGGCCCTCGTGACGGCGACCGACGGCGAGCGCATCGGCGCGGTGCTGGACCGCAACGGCCTGCGGCCCTGCCGGTACGATGTGCTCGAGGACAACACGCTCGTAATGGCCTCAGAGGTGGGGGCGCTCGATTACGACGAGAGCGAGGTCGTCGAGCGTGGCCGCCTCCAGCCCGGCCAGTGCTTTCTCGCCGACCCCGAACAGGGCGGCGTGCTCTCCGACGACGAGGTGTTCGCGGGGCTGGCCGACGAGCGCTACGGCGAGTGGGTCGACCAGGAGCAGTGGCACCTCACCGACGTTTCGCCGCGGATCGACAACACGCCACAAAAGCAAGTCGACGCCCTCCGGAGCCACCAGGCGATGTACGGCTACACGTACGACGAGGTGGACAATCTGCTGGAGCCGATGGCGAAAGAGGGGAAAGACCCCATCGGCTCGATGGGCGACGACACGCCGCTGTCGGTGCTCTCACAGTTCAACCGCCCGCTGTTCACGTACTTCAAGCAGCTGTTCGCGCAGGTGTCGAACCCGCCGCTTGACTACATCCGCGAGGAGCTGGTGACGAGCCTGGAGACGCGACTCGGCAACCAGCGCAACCTGCTCGACGAGTCGCCGGCTCACGCCCGCCAGCTCGTGCTCGACTCGCCGGTCCTCACCGCCGAGGACACCGACCACATCAAGAAACTCGACGGCCGGATCTCCTCGGACGTGATCGACATCACGTACGACCCCGACGAGCAGGACCTGGAATCCGCCGTCGAGGGAGTCCGTGAGCAGGCCGCAGCCAGCGCCGACGAGCACGACGTCGTCGTCCTCTCGGATCGGGCGGCCGGCCCGGACCGCGTCCCGATCCCGTCGCTGCTCGCGGTCGGCGGTGTCCACCACCACCTCGTCCGCAACGGGAAGCGCAACCGCGTCGGGATCGTCGTCGAGTCGGGCGACCCCCGGACGGTCCACCAGATCGCGACGCTGATCGGCTACGGCGCCGGCGCGGTCACGCCGTACCTCGCCTCCCAGACGATCACGGATCTCGTGGCGGGGCCGGAGGGCGCCGACCCGAGCGAGGCGATCGACGCCTACGTCCACGCCATCGAGGACGGCCTGCTGAAGACGATGTCGAAGATGGGCATCTCGACGGTCGAGAGCTACCGCGGCGCCCAGATCTTCGAGGCCGTCGGGCTCTCCTCGGAGTTCGTCGCGGAGTACTTCGAGGGCACCGAGAACCGCACGGAGGGGATCGGCATCGAGGAGATCGAGTCGGACCTGCTCGACCGCCACCAGGTCGCCTGGGCCGGCGAGGAGCCCGAGATGCCCCGCGTCGGCGAGTACGAGAACCGTACCGGCGGCATCTTCCACCAGTGGAACCCCGAGACGGTGAGCACGCTACAGGGCGCCGTCCGCGAGGGCGACTACGAGCAGTACCGGGAGTTCGCGGAGCTGATCAACGACCAGAACGAGCAGCTCGCGACGCTGCGCGGGCTGCTGGAGTTCGACGGCGAGGAGCGCGAGTCGATCCCGATCGAAGCAGTCGAGCCGGTCGAGGAGATCGTCACGCGGTTCTCCACCGCTGCGATGAGCCTCGGATCGCTCTCGCCGGAGATGCACGAGAACAACGCCATCGCGATGAACCGGATCGGGGGGAAAGCCAACACCGGCGAGGGCGGCGAACCACCGGAGCGGTTCGACACCGAGCGCGAGTGTGCGACCAAGCAGGTCGCCTCCGGCCGGTTCGGTGTCACGTCGACGTACCTCTCGGCGGCCGACGAACTGCAGATCAAGATGGCCCAGGGCTCCAAGCCCGGCGAGGGCGGGCACCTGCCCGGCAAGAAGGTCAACGAGATGATCGCCCACGTCCGGTACGCGACGCCGGGCGTCGGCCTCATCTCGCCGCCGCCCCAGCACGACATCTACTCGATCGAGGACCTCAAGCAGCTGATCCACGACCTGAAGGCGGGCAACCCCGAGGCCGACGTGAACGTCAAGCTGGTCGCGGAGGCCGGCATCGGCGTCATCGCGGCCGGCGTTGCCAAGGCCAACGCCGACGTCGTCCACATCTCCGGCGACTCCGGCGGCACCGGCGCCTCGCCGAAAACGAGCATCAAGAGCGCTGGCGTTCCCTGGGAGCTCGGCCTGGCGGAGGCGAACCAGCTGCTCAGCTCGACGGGGCTGCGCGACCGCATCGAGGTGACCACCGACGGCGGCATGAAAACCGGCCGGGACGTCGCCATCGCCGCGCTGCTGGGGGCCGAAGGGTACGTCTTCGGCACGGCTTCGATGGTCACCTCGGGCTGTGTGATGGCCCGCCAGTGCCACGAGAACACCTGTCCGGTCGGGATCGCGACCCAGGACGAGAACCTGCGCGAGCGGTTCCCCGGCCAGCCCCAGCACGTGATCAACTACATGCAGTTCATCGCCCAGGAGCTGCGGGAGATCATGGCAGAACTCGGCTTCCGGACCGTCGACGAGATGATCGGCCGGGTCGACGCGCTTTCCCAGCGCGACGACGTCGAACAGGAGAAAGCCCGGAAGCTGGACCTCTCGGCCGTGCTGGCAGAGCCCGAGCGCAACGGCACCGACCGGTACAAGACCCGCGAGCAGACCCACGACGTCGACGAACAGCTCGACTGGGAGCTGCTCGAGGCGGCCGAGCCGGCGATCGAGGACGGCGAGCCCGTGACGATCGACACGGAGATCGACAACACGCACCGCGCCGCGGGCGCAACGCTTTCGAACCGGATCTCCCGGGCGCACGGGACCGACGGCCTGCCGGAGGACACCGTCAGCGTCGAACTGACGGGCACCGCCGGGCAGAGCTTCGGCGCGTTCCTCCAGGACGGCGTGAGGATGGAGCTGACCGGCACCGCCAACGACTACCTCGGCAAGGGCCTGTCGGGTGGCAAGCTCGTTTTGCGGACACCCGAGGACGCGAGCTACGACGCCAGCGAGAACATCATCGCCGGCAACGTCGCGCTGTACGGCGCGACGCAGGGGGAGTGCTACGTCAACGGCGCGGCCGGCGAGCGTTTCGGGGTGCGTAACTCCGGCGTGAAAGGCGTCGTCGAGTCGGTCGGCGACCACGGCTGTGAGTACATGACCGGCGGCGCCATCGCAGTGCTGGGCGACACCGGGAAGAACTTCGCTGCCGGGATGTCCGGCGGCGTCGCCTACGTCTACGACCCCGACGGGAGCTTCCGGGAGCGCGCCAACACCGGGATGGTGACGCTCTCGGACGAGCTCGACCCGAGCGACGAGCAGATGCTGACCCGCCTGGTCGAGAACCACGCGGCCTACACCGATTCGGAGCGCGCCGCCGAACTGCTGGCGGACTGGGAGGAGGAGCTGGGCAACTTTGCGCGGGTGATGCCCGACGCCTACGCCGAGGTCATCGCCGAGCGCGAGCGCGACGATGTCCGGACGGAACTGCCCGACTCCGCCGTCCACGGTACTGACAGCCTGGACACCGCCGTCCAGAGCGGCGCCGACTGATACGGGTGAACGACATCCTGCCTGATGTTTGCTGCAGGTTGCTTTTCCCCTTCACTTATAGGGGAGACACGTATACGCTACCGCATGTCCCGGGACGGGGAGAAAGACGACCCGATGACAGCGACCGTCCGTGAGGTCCTGGCAGACCACCCAGTCAGGCTCGGCGTCCTGTTCGGATCGCGGGCCCGTGGCACCGCAGGGACACACAGCGACGTTGACGTGGCCATCGAATTCTCCCCCTCAGTCGAAGACCGTTTCGGGGCGCGACTCGCCCTCGGCGTCGCTCTTACGCGCGCGTTGGGCACCGACGACGTCGACATAGTTGATCTCGACGACGTGCGACCGGCGGTCGGGTACTCGGCGCTCGACGAGGGGCAGTTGCTCGTCGGCGATCCCGAGCGCATCGAGTCCCTGAAACGGCAGTTGGACCGGGAGCGCGAGCGAACCACACCCGAAGAGCGCAGAGAGCGATTCGACGACGCTCTCGATCGATTAGAGGAACTCGTCTGATGGAGATGGACGACGAAACTGAAGCCCGGATCGTCGAAAAAGTCGAGTATATCGGGGAAGCCGTGACCGTCCTCTCGACAGAAACGGCCGAAGCAATGCAGGAGGCCGCTCAGTTCCGGAACGTCCTCGCACACACCTACGGCCACGATATCGACGACGAGCGTGTCTACCAGCATCTCCAGGACGATCTCCACTGGTTCCCGACGTTCCTCCGGGAAGTGCGTGAGACGCTCGACGATCAGTGAGATAGTCGTGCGTGATGCTGTACCGCTGGTGATTCACCGCAGGTGGCTGTCCACCGGGCATCCGCGAGCCCCGCCAGTTTCGGGCCATTTTACTGCCCGCCCGCCGAGGGGCCGGTATGGACAGCGTCCTCATCATCGGCGGCACGCGATTCATCGGCCGGTTTCTCGTCGAGGAGTTCCTCGGCGCCGGCTACGACGTGACGCTTTTCAACCGCGGCAAGCACCCCAACCCGTTCGCCGACCAGGACGGCGTCGAGCACATTACCGGTGACCGCAAAAGCTGGGTGACCGTCGGTGAGGCCGTCGAGGCGGTCGGGGCGGACGTCGTCATCGACTGCGTCGCCTACTTCCCCGGCGAAGTCGAGAAGACCGTGGAGGTGCTCGGCGACGCGGTCGACGCCTACGTCTACATCTCCAGCGGCGGCGCCTACGGCGTCGACGAGATCCCCAAGCGCGAGGGCGAGACGCCGCTGGAGCCCTGCAGCGACGAGCAGGCCGTCGACGACAGCCCGGCGACCTACGGCGCCCGGAAAGCCGAGGGCGACCGCAAGGTGTTCGAGGCCGCCGAGAACGGCGTCCGCGCGATGAGTGTCCGGCCGACTATCGTCTACGGCCCCCACGACTACACCGGGCGCTTCCACTACTGGGTCGAGCAGGTCCGCGAGCGCGACCGCGTGCTCGTCCCCGGCGACGGCACCAACGTCCACCACCTCGTCGCCGTCCAGAACGTTGCCAGCGCCGTTCGTACCGTGGCCGAGGAAGGTGAATCCGGCGAAGCCTACAACGTCGGCGACCGGCGAGTTCTGCCTTTGAAGGAAACAATCGGGCTGATCGCTAACGCGCTGGAGACTGACGTGGAACTCGTGACCACGAACGCCCGCGAACTCGCGCAGAGCGACCTCATGATGACCGACTTCCCGCTGTACAACCCCGACCTGCACGTCCTCTCGACGGCGAAACTGTCGTCGCTGGGCTGGGATCCCATGACGCCTCGGTCGGCCATCGAGCGTGCTGTGGAGGGCCCGGTCGACCCCGAACGTGATCCCGGTCCCGACCCGGCGGCTGTGGACGAGCTGCTCGGTTTGCTGTCTGATAGTGATTGTTACGATTATTTTCGGGACCACGTCATATAAACGGTTATTTCGCGGGCTGAAGCCCACGAATTGTGGTTCCCCGGCGGTAACGGGCGGTGTTCAGATAAGGATTAACGAGTGAGGCGTAGCGTTTTCTGAGTGACCATGCCCGAAAACGCACGCCTCAGCGGTAGTATTGACCAGATCGACTTAGCGTTTATTGACCGTGAAGCGACACCGCGATCTCTGATGAAACTCAGTATTCAGCTACATCTTGCTGAATTATCGCTTTCGAATACTGTCTCTATTCTTTAGATATTTGGTGTCAAACGTGCTCGATCGACAGTTCATAACTGGGTCCACAAGGCCGGTCTACAGCCCCAAGATGGACAGCGCCCGGATCACGTCGCGGTTGATGAGACCGTGATCCGACTCAACGACGAGCAGTATTGGCTGTACGCTGCTGTCGATCCTGAAACAAACGAATTACTTCATACAACGCTTGAACCGACAACAAACACAATAATGGCTCACGCATTCGTTGCTGAACTCCGCGAGAAACATGACGTCGAGGACGCCGTGTTTCTCATCGATGGCTCGCACTCAGTGAACGCTGCCTGTGCGAGACACGGCCTCGATTTCAGATACGAACGCCACGGAAATTGGAACAGCGCCAAACGTGTATTTGAAAAGGTAAAACGACAAACCTCTTTGTTTTCAAATTGTTTCAGCAACGCCGGGAAAGACACTGCTGACGGCTGGCTCAGAGCATTCAGCGTCGCATGGAATCAGTTTATCTGAACAGTACCCTTTATAGCGTCGAAAAACCTGCTGGTGAGGAATCTGGGTGTCGAAAGTAAGGTGTATCTTCACTCTTTATAACGAAAGTACACTTGTTATTCGTGGCAGTATGTGAGTGGCAATCATCTGTCGTAGGCAACCAACAGCATCGATCAGTGGCAGCGCAATCAGATACGCAGCTCTATCATACGGTCGTGCATGATTATTTCCAGCACTGGGGCCCAATATCGTTGGTTGCACGGGCTGAAACGAACAACACGCGATTCCATAGCAGTACAAAGTCATGCACGACCGTATCAACGGTTCTCACGATCAGCTGTACATTGTCAGTTGGAAGTGTATAGCGTGAGACCAGATGCATCGAATGTCCGGGTAGAAAGATTGATTGCCCAGTGGGTAATACTCACAGATAATGGGAACGACTCAACGTCAGGAGAGTGCAAAGTTCGCCGTCGAGAACGTCGGCGGCATCAGCAGAACGGACGTAGAAATTCCACCGGGTGTTACGCTGCTCACCGGCAAGAATGCCACGAACCGAACCTCGTTCCTCCAAGCCATCATGGCTGCAATGGGAAGCACCCAGCCAACTCTCAAGGGTGACACCGACGAGGGACGTGTCGAGTTGACACTCGGGGATGAAACGTACACACGCACGCTCACGCGCACTGGTGAGAATGGGGTCCGGTTCGAGGGAGAGCCATATCTGGCGAACGCGTCGGTCGCGGATCGCTTTGCCTTCTTACTGGAGACCAACGACGCGCGGCGGGCAGTCGCAGGAGCCGAAGACCTCCGTGATCTCATCATGGAACCCATCGACGTCGAGGCCATCAAACAGTCGATTCGACAGCTCGAACAGCGCAAGAACGGGATCAACGATCAACTCGCGACCATCGAATCGCGCAAGCAGGAACTCCCCGAACTCGAACAGCGCCGGACGACCCTCCAGAACCAAATCGAGGACAAGCGGGACGAGCTCGCAGAACTGGAAAAGCGAATCGACGAGAGCAGTCGCGACATCGAGGAGAGCCGCGAAGAGAAAGCAGCACTCGAGGAGCGCCTCGACGAACTCCGGTCGACCCGCTCGGACCTCGACTCGGTGCGACGCTCTATCGAGTCCCAGGAACAGAGCATCACCTCGCTCAAACAGGAGCGCGCCGACATCGATGACGAGCTCGCGGACCTGCCCGACGCCCCCGTGGGTGAGGGCGACCACCTCGAGGACGACATCCAGCGCCTGCGCGAACGCCGCCAGCGTCTCAACACAGAGCTGTCTGACCTCCAGAGTCTCATCCAGTACAACGAGGAGCGTACCGAACAGGGCGACTTCGAAGTCGCTGCGGCTCTGGGGGACGATGACGGAGCACTCACCGACGAACTCGTCGACGACCAGGTCGTCTGCTGGACGTGTGGCTCGACCGTCGACCGCGAACAGATCGACGCGACTGTCGAACAGCTCAAGAACCTCCACCAGGAGAAAACAAGCGAACTCAGCGACCTCAAGGACGAGCTCGATAAGCTCAAACGCAAACAGCGTGAAGCGACACGCCATCAGAACCGTCGTGAGGACCTCCAACAGAATCTCGAGAAGATCAACGCGGAACTAGATCGACGGCAGGAAACACTCACGGAGCTGAGGGGCCGCCGTGAGGAACTCACCGGCGAGATCGAACGTCTGGAGGCCAAGGTTGACGACCTCGAATCCGAAGAGTTCGACGAGGTACTGGAGCTCCACAGGGATGCCAATCAGCTGGAGTTCGACATCGACAGTCTCGAAGACGATCTCGAGGCGGTCAGCGAGAAGATCGCGGAAGTCGAAACGATGATCGAGGACGCCGAGGACCTCCGCGTAGAACGGGAAGAAGTGCTTGAGGACCTCGAGGCCGAGCGGACGAAAATCGACCGCATCGAAATGGAGGCCGTCGAGGAGTTCAACGAACACATGGACGCAGTCTTGGAGATGCTGAACTACGAGAACCTCGACCGGATCTGGATCGAGCGCGTCGAACGCACTGTCCGCGAGGGGCGCCAGACCGTCGACCGGACAGCGTTCGATCTCCACGTAGTCAGAACAACCGGGAGCGGCGTCGCGTACGAGGACACTGTCGATCACCTCAGCGAGAGCGAGCGCGAGGTAACAGGACTCGTGTTCGCGCTGGCGGGCTATCTCGTCCACGACCTCCACGAGGACGTGCCGTTCATGCTGCTTGACTCCCTGGAAGCCATCGATGCCGACCGCATCGCTGCACTGGTTGACTACATCGCCGACTACGCGAAGTACTTGGTGGTCGCGCTGCTGGAGGAAGACGCCCGTGCGCTTGACGCCGACTACCACCGCGTGACGGAGATCTGAGTAGTTCCATGCGCACCCTACAGTACGGAGGCGAAGAAGATGGCTGAGGACGCCGATAGCCGGCCGTCGAGCAAGGTCGCGCGGCTCCTCGAGGAGTACGATATCGAGGGCCTGGGTGCGGAACTCGAAGCCCGCTGGACCGCCGACGGCGACCAGCGGATGAGCCTGCGAGACCTCGCCGACTCCTTCAACAAGCGTCTGCTCGAAGTACAGCTCAGGGTTGCCGGGTTGGACGCCTTAGAGCAGGATGTCCAGCGGACCTACCGGAACCTCACCGGCGAGGACGTCACCGTTGGCGTCCAGACGGACACACGCACCCGACTCGAACAGAACGGGATCGACGTCGAGGAGCTGGAACGGGACTTCGTTACCTACCAGGCGATCCGCTCGTATCTCACGGAGTTCCGTGACGCTGTGTACGAAGGCCCCGCTGACGAGGAAAAAATACAGGCCGATCAGGAGACGATACAGCGACTTGCCAGCCGGACGCTATCAGTCACGGAGGACCGACTACAGACACTCAGGGAAACTGATCGGCTGGACGTTGGAGAGTTCGAAGTCCTGTTAGATCTGCAGGTGGTCTGTCAATCGTGTGGCACCCAGTATTCCGTCGACCAGTTGCTCGAAGAAGGCGGCTGTGACTGCCAAGGTGAGAGGGAACACGCTCGCTAGCGAAGGTGCGTTGGCTCATACTGAGGATACTTCCCGAGATTCAGGGGTGTCATAGTGATTGTTGGGACTCGTTACCGCCGGGGAGCCACAATTCGTGGGCCTCAGCCCGCGAAACAACCGTTCGTGTGACGTGGTTCCGAAAATAATCGTAACAATCACCACCGGATAGTCGGTGTCGGTCCGCGTTAACGCTTCGGAAGTCGCCTCGCCGTCAGTACAGCTCGACGACCGAGCGCCATCGGTTGACGTACTCCCGTCGCTGCTCCTCGTAGATCCCTCCGACGTCAGGGTCGGGCTCGATCCGTCGCTGGACGCCCAGCAAGCGGTCGCTGGCCTCGGTCGCGTCGTCGTACAGCGAGGTGATCAGCGCCGGTGGGATGAGCTGGCCGGCCGTCGTCCGGGGTTTCATCTTCCGGATCGGCCGGTCCCAGATCGAGGCCCGGAGGTCGTACCACCACTCGACGGGGTCCTCGCCGGTCGCGGACCGCTCGCTCATCATCCGGACCTCGTCGATCGCCGTCCCGAACAGCTCCTCGAAGATGCTGATGTAGTTGTGCTCGGCCAGGGCGACGCCAGTGGTGATCCCGCGGGCGAACCGCCCGATCACGTCCTCCGAGGAGAGATCGCCGTCGTGGGTCATACCGAGCACGGAGTTGCCGATCTCCGGGTCGAAAAACGGGCTCCGGTTGCCCTGCAGGAACACCTGGTACTCCTCGCCGGGCGGCGTCTCGCGCGCGAGTTCGAGCCCGCGCTCGGGCGAGCAGTCGAACAGCCGGTCGCAGAACCACTCGAAGACGACGCCGGTGTCGAAGGAGGCGCCGGGCAGGTACCCCTCGATGGGATGGCGGTGGTAGTACAGCGCCTCGTGGGGTTCGATCGTCTCCGAGACGTACTTGACGACGCTGGTCGCCCCCGAGGTGATACAGAAGT
Source organism: Halobacteriales archaeon QS_4_66_20 (assembly GCA_003021015.1). Taxonomy (GTDB): domain Archaea; phylum Halobacteriota; class Halobacteria; order Halobacteriales; family Haloarculaceae; genus Halovenus. Next base: position 28,999 of record PXRK01000033.1, read on the forward strand.
CGCCGGGTTCGAGACAGCCGTTGGCCAGCGCGGTCGCCCCGCCGTCGGTCAGCCCCTGGTACAGCTTGGTGCCCGCGAACCCGGTCCGTTCGGCGAGTTCGCCGCTCGCCACGCCGATGTACGAGCCCGGGGGCCGGATCGTCGGGAACAGCTCCCGCGGCAGGTCGAGCGCCTCGAACAGCGGGTCGTACCACTCCGGCATCGCCGGCCTGACGTCCGCACCGAACTTCAAGGCGTTCGTCCAGTCGATCTCGACGTTGCGCCACCGCGTCGACCGGCCGTACCGGAGCCGGTAGAGCAGCCACGTCGTCGGTGGCAGCACCCACTCGGCGTCGGTGAACCGATCGGGGTGTTCCTCCCGTAGCTTCAGCAGTTTGGGGAGTGGCCCCGTCGCCGAGAGCGCGATGTTCCGGTTCTGGAGGTCGCTGGCGACCGCCCGGTCGATCCGCTCGGCGTACGCCGGCGCGGTCTCGTAGAACATCTGCGGGGGAAAGATCGGCTCGCCCGTCCCGTCGACGACCAGTAGCGTCCCGGACGTGCTCGCCACCGAACAGATCCCCTCGTCGGGTAACGGGGGTGCCGCCCGCCGCAACGCCCGCTCCCAGCCGACCGCCGTCTGATCCTCGATCGTCACCTCGCCGCTGTCCAGCAACGTCCCCGCCGTGTCGTAGCGATCGACCCGCACCTCGGAGGTCCCCAGGTGGATCCCGATGAGCTGTGGGTCGGTCATGCCTCCCCTCGCGCCGCCACTCTCATAAACGCGTCGCCGTTTTCACGGTCCTGCCGCCAATCGTTCTCTATAATTGAAGGGAAAAATTGATCCGAAAATCGCCTATCGACCTCTCATTGCCGTGTATTTCGGGTTATTCTCACTGACGGCGTATTTTGATGAGTAGAACAGTCTACCAGAAATAAAGAACGAGATAGGTACGCTGGTGCCGACGGGGATCAGGTGTGGGTGATGTTGAGTTCGATGACGTTGGCGGTGCTCCGGACGAGGTCGGGCATCTCGTCGGTGAACCGGTCGTCGCGCATGCGGCCGGTCGGCGCGGAGACGCTGATCGCTCCCTCGACGGTCCCGTCGGCGACGATCGGCGCCCCGACGCACCGGAGGCCGGTCATCCGCTCCTCGTCGTCGAGGGAGTACCCCTGCGAGCGGACCGCCTCAAGGTGGTCGAACAGCGCCGCCTCGTCTGTGATTGTCTCGGGTGTGCGCGCCGCGAGGCCGTGGTGGTCGAGGATCTCCCGCACCCGCTCATCGGGGAGGTGTGCGAGGATCGCCTTCCCGTGGGCGGTCACGTGGAGGGGACAGCGGTAGCCGGCGTGGGTATCGAGCGCCACCGCCTGGCTCCCCTTCGAGCGCTGGAGGTACACGCCGAGCCCGTGCTCCTCGGTCACCAGGCTCGCCATCTCGCCGGTTTGCTCGGCCAGCCTGTCCATCTCCGGCTCAGCCACGCGGTACAGCTCCTGCCGGTTCCGGACGTACCCCCCATACTCCAGGAACCTGAGTCCGAGCCTGTACTCGGTCCCCTCCCGCACCACGAACTCGTCCTCCCGGAGCGTGCTCAGGTGGTTGTGGACCGTGCTTTTACCCATGTCGAGCGCCGTGGCGAGTTCTGTCACCCCGGCGCCGTTTCGCTCCTTGATCGCCTCCAGGAGCCGGAACGTCTTCCGGCTCGTTTCCACCGGATGTTTCGCCTCGCGTGCCATGCACGTGCATGACACTCCCGACGTAAATAGCTTGTTCTCTTTTACAGAACAGTGGTGATGATGGACAGAACTACGGCGAAAATCACCAAGATGGTGTCTGAAGTTCTGATGAGCTGATTTTCGGGACGTACCGGGGAATTTGTGGGAATAGATCGTTCTCTCAGAGAGAACAGCCGGACGGCTGCCGGCCGCCAGCGGATCGACGCAGGAACGAGCAGGCAGACGGTCGGTGTCGGCTCTCGCCTGTGGGAGTGGCTGTATAGTATCGACAGTCCCGCGTCGTGACTGCCGTGATTCTTTTTCGGCATGCCGTCAAAATATCGGTGGGCAGGGGTGCGAACCGGCCAATCCCCGACAGCCCCCGCGCGCTCGGCTCGGGGGCACAGGAAGACTCGCTTCGCTCGTCTTGCAAGCACCCGCTCGCGTTGCTCGCGGGTACCTCGCTGCGCGCTTCCCTCACTTCGCTCGGTCCAGTGCTTACGTCGGCCGCCGTCGCCGAGCGCACGGCCCCTGTCAACCCACCCAGACGAGAGCCACACACCTCCCCAGCCTATTGCGCTTCTCGTCGTTCACTTCGCTCACTCCTGCGATGCTCATCCCTCGCGGCGGGACCGCGCTTCACGGCTCGCTGTGCTCGCCGTTCCGCATCGAGGCCTCTCTCCGGTCGGCCTCGCACCGCACGGAGGCGCGGTCGCACGCGCCTTGCGGTTGGCCGGGAGCGCGTGCCGAGCGAATGCGAGGCCGCGCAACCCGGGGAAGGGCAGGCCTGGGTTGGTCCCTGGCGGATGAAGGGCGAGGATCGTTGGCGTTCATGCAGTCGCCTGAGCAGGCACTATTCGAGCGAAGCGAGAATATCCTGCTCAGCGACCGCCAACGATCCGAGGGCTTCCAGTCTTGTTTGTGAAAGCAATCGTTCCGCTGACCTTGTCAAATGATAAGATACGCAGGCACAGTGTGGATCGCTACTTCAGTCTGAACGATTCTATGACACGCTATTCACGGGCTAAAAAGTCACGCACGACCGTATCAGGCGAGGGTCAGAATGGCGTCAACGATATCATCGGTGTCGACGAGGATCTCGTTTTCCAGCGACGGGCTGAACGGCGTGGGAACGTCGGGGATGCCGAGGCGCTGGACGGGGAAGTCGAGGTCGAAAAACGCCTCCTCGGAGACGTCGGCGGCGATCTGTGACTGGGTGCCGTACGATAGCGGCGTGTCGTCGACGACGACACAGCGGCCGGTCTTGCGGGCGCTCGCGGCGATCGTCTCGGTATCCAGCGGCGAGATGGTCCGCGGATTGACGACCTCGACGCTGATCCCCTCCTCGCCGAGCTGTTCGGCGGCTTCCAGGGCGTTCCACAGCTGGGCCTGGGTCGCGACGACGGTGACGTCCTCGCCCTCGCGCTCGACGGCCGCCTCCCCGATCTCGAAGGTGTAGTCCTCGACGGGCACCTGGCCGGTCTTGTTGTAGACACCGCCGTGTTCGAACAGCATGATCGGGTCGTTCGAACGGATGGCCGCCTTGAACAGCCCCTTCGTGTCCTCGGGGGTCGAGGTACAGACGACCTTCAGGCCGGGGATGGCGGCGAGCCAGTGGTGCAACGCCTGGGAGTGCTGGGCGGCGGCGTTGGCGCCCATCACGTTTTTCGTGCGGATCACCAGCGGCAGGTCGAGCTTGCCGCCGAACATGTAGCGCATCTTCGCGACCTGGTTGAGCAGCTGGTCGCCCGCGACGCCGAGGAAGCCACAGTACATGATCTCGACGACGGGCCGCATCCCGGTGGCGGCCGCCCCGAGCGCCGAGCCGACGATCGACACCTCGCTGATCGGGGTGTTCCGGACGCGCTCGCGGCCGTACTTCTCGTCGAGCCCCTTGAGGATGTTCGAGGTGCCACCGCGGCCGTGGACGTCGATCCCCTGAATGTACACCCGCTCGTCGCGCTCCATCTCCTCGTCGAGCGTCTGATTGATCACGTCGCGCACTGCCATCTCCTCGGTCTCCCGCGAGGCGAGGCTCATCGGTGGTCACCTCCGTCGGCGTAGAGCCCCTCGTAAGCCTGCTGGGGATCGGGCATCGGACTCTCGCGTGCGAACTCGATGGCCTCGTCGAGTTCGGTTTCGACGCCGGCCTGCATGGCCGCCCACTCGTCGGCGGTGAGCACGCCCTCGTCGATGAGCCTCTCGGGGTACGTCTCGACGGGATCTTTCGACTTCCAGTGCTCGTACTCGCCGTCGTCGCGGTAGAACTCGCTGTCGCCCTCGTGGTGGCCCTCGAAGCGGTAGCCGACGCACTCGACCAGCGACGGCCCCTCGCCGTGCCGGGCGCGCTCGACGGCCCGCGCCGCCGCGTCGTAGACCGCCTCGACGTCCATCCCGTCGACCTGCTCACGGTGGGCGCCGTACGGTTCCCCGTAGATCGTCAGGTCGTCGTGGGTCGAGGGCGGGTGCTGCTCGTCGATCCCGCTCATCTCGCCGTACTGGTTGTTCTCGACGATCCCGATCAGCGGGAGGTCCCAGATGGCCGCCTGGTTGAACGACTCGTGGAACGCCCCCTCAGAGAGTGCGCCGTCGCCGAAGAAGGCGACCGCGACCTGGTCGGTCCCGCGCATCTTCGAGGACAGCGCCGCCCCCGTCGCGATGGGAACGCCGCCGGCGACGATGCCGTTCGCGCCCAGCATCCCGGCCTCGACGTCCGCGATGTGCATCGAGCCGCCCTTGCCGTTGCAGTAGCCGGTCTCCTTGCCGTAGATCTCGGCGGCCATCCTGGCCGTGTCGAGCCCGCGGGCGATGCAGTGGCCGTGGCCGCGGTGCGTGCTCGTCAGGTAGTCGCGGTCCTCGAGGACCTGGCAGACCCCGGTCGCCATCGCCTCCTGTCCGATGTAGAGGTGCAGGAACCCGGGGATCTCCGCGTCCGCGAAGTTGTCCCGCATCCGGGACTCGAACTCGCGGATCCGGAGCATCGTCTCCAGCATCTCGACGCGCTCCTCGTCGGTCGGTTGCGTTCGCTGGTCTGCTTGCTCGCTCATACACTTTAAACACGTTATTGCAGAAGTATAAATCTGCAGGATATCACGAACGACCGTATCAGCGTCACGCGAACAGGTCAGCGTCGAAAAACGAGACGAGCGTGCCGGGGTTAGTCAGTGTCCCGACGAGGTCGTCGAGGTAGCGGGCGGCGTCGGCGCCGTTTACCACCCGGTGGTCGAACGACAGCGAGAGCGTCATCGTTCCGTTCTCGCGAACGCGCCCGGCGCCGAGGATGGCGGTCTCGGGGGGGTTGATCACGGGATCGAAGCTGTCGACGCCGAACATCCCGAGGTTCGTGACGGTGAACGTCCCGCCGGCGAGGTCCTCGGACGTGAACTCGCCGGCGAGGGTGCGCTCGGTGAGCGCCCCGCGGAGGGCGGCGACCTCCTCGGCGCTCTTCGCGCGGACGTCCGGGACGACGGGCGTCACCAGTCCGCCGTCGACGTCGACGGCGACGCCGACGTTCACCTCCTCGATCAGGCGGTGTTCGCCGCCTTCGAACAGCGCGTTGAACGCGGGGTGGGCGGCCATCGTCTCGCCGACGCCCTTCAGCAGGAGGTCGGTCAGCGAGGCGTCGACGCCCCGGTCCTCGGCTATCCCGGCGACGTCGACCATCGTCCCCGCGTCGAACGTGCGCTTGACGGTCACGTGGACCGCGTTCCGGTAGCTCTCGCCGAGGCGCTCGCTGACCGTCTGCTGGATGCCGCCGAGTTCGCGCACCTCTGCGACCGTCCGGGTCGCGTCGCCGGCCCCGCTCGCTGCGCCGGCCCCGCTCGCTGCGCCGGCCGTCGTTCGTGCGGCGGGCGCTGACGCCGCCTCGAGCGTCGCCCTGACGTCCGCCTCGGTGATGGCGTCCTCCGGACCGGTTCCATCGACGGCCGTCAGGTCGACGCCCTCCCGGCCCGCGAGCCGCCGGGCACCCGGTGATGCCCGGACCTCGTCCGCTCCCGGCGCGGCCGCCACGGCCGTCGCGTCGTGGGCGTCCGGACCGACACCCGCACCCGCGACGAGCGCCTCGGCTTCCGCACCCGCCGTGGTCGCCCCGGCGTCCGCACTCCCGGCCGTGCCGGCCGCCGCGTCAGCGTCCACGGCGGCCGCGCCAGCGCCGGTGCCGACGCTCGCCGCAGCAGTCCCGCCGTCGTCGGTACCGCGGTCCCGGAAGTAGTGTTCGACGTCGTCCTCGGTGATCACACCCTGTGGGCCGGTGCCCTCGACGGCCGTCAGATCGAGGTCGGCCTCCTCGGCGCGCTGTCTGGCACCGGGCGTCGCCCGGACCTCGTCGACGCTCGTGTCGGCCGCGCCGCCGCGGGAGCCAGTCCCGCCGGCAGCACTCCCGCCGGCCGCCGCCCCGTCATCCGCGTTCGCGGCAGCGGCGGCCCCGCTCGCGTCGGCCGTCGCACCTGCGTCGGCGTCCGCATCGGCCGCGTCGTTCTCGAGTTCGGCCTCGTATTCGGCGAGGTTCTCGTCAGGACCGGCGACGATGCCGATCGGGTCGCCGGGTTCGACCGTGCCACCTTCGCCGACGACGATCCGGCGGAGCCGCCCGTCCTCACGGGCCTCGATGTCGTTGGCCGCCTTCTCCGACTCGACGACCGCGATCACGTCACCTTCCTCGACGTCGTCGCCCTCGTCGTACTGCCACTCGACAACCTCGCCCTGATCCATCTCCATACCCATCTGTGGCATTCGGACGATGTAGCCCATACTGCAACTCACCTGGTTCGTGCTATTAAAAGTGGGTGTTCCCCGTTCGGCGGACCGCCGCCCCACTTCCAGGTACGTCAAACCGGAGCGGGTTTTCGAGCGAACCAGCTACATTTTTGTGCGTACGGAGTTTGCACTCCGGTGAGGTCGAACGACATGGAAACCGACGCCTTAGTCATCGGAGCCGGGCCTGGCGGGTACGTCGCGGCGATCCGCGCCGGTCAGCTCGGACAGGACGTAGCGCTCGTCGAGAAAGACGCCTACGGCGGGGTCTGTCTCAACCACGGCTGCATCCCATCGAAGGCGCTGCTCTCCGCGACGAGCCTGGCCGAGCGCGCCGCTTCGGCCGGGCACATGGGGATCGACGCCGAGGTGTCTATCGACGTCCCGCAGCTGCTCGACTGGACGGACGGGGTGGTCGACAAGCTGACCGGCGGCGTCGAACAGCTCTGCCGGCACAACGGCGTCGACCTGGTGGAGGGCCACGCCGCGTTCGTCGACCGCTCGACGGTCCGCGTCGAGGGCGGCGACGTCGACCGGATCAGCTTCGAGAACGCCATCGTCGCGACCGGCAGCCGGCCGACCGAACTGCCGGGCTTTGCCTTCGGCGACGAGCCGGTCTGGAGCTCCCGGGACGCCCTCTCGCTGGAGCGCGTCCCCGACCGGCTGCTCGTGGTCGGCGCCGGCTACATCGGGATGGAGCTGTCGAACGTCTACGCACGGCTCGGGAGCGACGTGACCGTCGTCGAGGCGCTCGACAGCGCCCTGCCGGCCTACGAGGACGACGTCACCGCGATCGTCCGGGACCGGGCCGCGGAGCTGGGCGTCGACTTCCAGTTCGGCGAGGCCGCACAGGGGTGGACCGAGGCCGGCGATGGGATCCGGGTGACGACCGAGAGCGAGGACGGCGACTCCCACGGGTACGACGCCGACCGGGTGCTGGTCGCGGTGGGGCGCGAGCCAGTGACCGGGACGGTCGGGCTGGAGCAGGTCGGCATCGAGCCGGACGCCGACGGGTTCATCGGGACGAACCGGTACGGCGAGACGGGCGTCGGCGGGATCTACGCCGTCGGCGACGCCGCCGGCGAGCCGCTGCTGGCCCACGCAGCGAGCACGGAGGGGATCCTCGCGGCCCACCACGCGGCCGGCGAGTCACTCGACGTCGGCGACTGGATCGTCCCCGCGGCGGTGTTCACCGATCCCGAGATCGGGACCGTGGGCATGACCGCCGAGGCGGCCGAGGCGGCCGGGTTCGAGCCCGCGGTCGGGACGATGCCGTACAGCGCGAGCGGCCGGGCGCTGACGGCCGACGAGACCGAGGGGTTCGTCCGGGTCGTCGCCGACGAACCAAGCGGGGCGCTCCTGGGTGCGCAGGTCGTCGGCCCCGAGGCCTCCGAACTCGTGGCCGAACTCGCGTTCGCGATCCGCCAGCGCGCCACGCTCGACGACCTCGCCGGGACGATCCACGTCCACCCCACGCTCTCGGAAACCGTGATGGAAGCCGCCGAGCAGGCGATGGGGCAGGCGATCCACACGAGGAACTGAACACCGTCATACGGTCGTGCGTGACTCGTCCCGGCGAAATCATTATGACTGGGTAGACAGAACATCTCCAGCAGCTATGGCGGAACAGTACCTGCTTGGCATCGACATCGGGACGTCGGGGTCGTCGGGCGTGATCGTCGACGACGACCTAGCGGTTGTGGCGTCGGCGTCGACCGAGCACGACTTCCGGGTTCCGAACCCGGGGTGGCTGGAGCACGACGCCGAAGCGGTGTGGTGGGACGACTTCGTCGCGCTCTCTCGGGAGTTACTCGACGGGACGGGCGTCGACCCGGCTGCCATCGCCGGCGTCGGCGTGAGCGCGATCTTCGCGGCGATGCAGCCGGTCGACCCGACGAGATCGCGGACCTGACCGACCGGATCGGCGAGGAGACGATCTACGAGACCTGCGGGAACCGCCTCACGTTCCAGTCTGTCGGACCGAAGATCCTCTGGTACAAGCGCAACGAACCTGAGCTGTTCGCCGAGACCGAGAAGATAGTCGACGCGACGGGGTACGTCGTTCACGAACTGACGGGCAACTACACGATCGACAACGCGATCGCCTCATACTTCCACCCGATGTATGACCCCGAAACCTGCTCGTGGGACGAGGAGATGGTCGAGGCGGTCGGCATCTCGCGGGATCTGCTGCCAGATCCGGGCTGGGCGACCGAGATTGCTGGCGGCGTCACCGACGAGGCAGCCGCCGAAACCGGGCTGGAGCCCGGGACGCCAGTGATCGTCGGGACGGGGGACGCGCTCGCGTCGATGGTCAGCGTCGGGGCCGTCGACCCCGGCGAGGCGATCTTCATGTACGGCACCACGGGCGTGATCTTCACCGTGCTCGGGGGGAACCGCGCCCCCGAAGGGCTGTGGTCGGGCCCGTTCGTGTTCGAGGACACGTACCACGCCGGCGGCGGCATGGCGACCTCGGGCGCGATCGTGCGGTGGTTCCGGGACGAACTCGCCGACGCGGAGCGCCGGCGCGCCGAGGGCGCGGCCGCCGACGCGTACGAACTGCTGGACGGGCAGGCCGCCGGCGTCGCCCCCGGCTCGGATGGGCTCGTCCTGTTGCCGTACTTCAGCGGCGAGCGGACGCCGATCACCGACGATTCGGCCCGCGGGACGCTCGTCGGACTGACGCTCCAGCACACGAAGGGCCACCTGTTCCGGGCGATCCTCGAGGGCGTCGGCTACGGGTTCAGACACCACGTCGAGGCGATGGCCGACGTGGGGATCGACGTCGACCGCGTGCGGGCGATCGGCGGCGGCGCGGGAAGCGAGCTGTGGCGCGGAATCGTCAGCGACATCACGGGCGTGAGCCAGGAGTACGTCGCTGACCCGCTGGGCTCGCCGCTCGGGGACGCATTCCTCGCGGGCTATGGCACCGGCGTCTTCGAGTCCCTCGACGCGCTCGACGCGCGGGTCGCGGTCACCGGCAGCACCGACCCCGATCCGGAGACCCACGACGCCTACGACGAATACTACCACGTGTACCGGGACCTCTACCCGCAGGTGCGCGACAGCATGCACCGGCTGGCGGCGCTGGGCGACGAGTGAACGGGAAAAATATTTTTACCGAGCTACAGAAAGTAGTGCACATACTCGGTGACAGATGAATGACTCGCCTGTACGCGCAGTTAGAGGCGTTAGAATCGACTGACGAGCAGATTTCGGTTGCGATCGCAGGTGCCGGGCGGATGGGGCGGAGCCTCGCCGTCGGGTCGGCGCACGTCGACGGGCTCCGGGTGACGGCCATCGCGGATATCGAGGTGGAACGGGCCCGGGAGGCGTTCCGTGAGCTCGGGTACACCGAGGGGGAGATAGCATTCGTCGAGTCGGTGCCGGAGGGCAACGAGGCGCGGGCGAACGGGCAGCCGGTGGCCGCGCCCGACGCGCTCCTCCCCCCGCAGCTCGCGGACGTCGACGCCGTGATCGGCGCGACCGGCGACCCGGACGTCGGCGCGACAGTCGCACTCCGGGCGATCGAGCACGGCACGCACGTCGTGATGCTCACCGACGAGACAGACGCCACCGTCGGGCCGTACCTGAGCACGCTCGCCGCCCAGAGCGGCGTGGTCTACAGCGGCGCGGCGGGCGACGAGCCGGGGGCGATCATGGAGCTGTACGATTTCGCCCGCTCGCTTGGGTTCGACGTGGTCGCCGCCGGCAAGGGCAAGAACAACCCGCTGGACCGGGAGGCGACGCCGGCCGGCCTCGCCGACCGGGCAGACCGGAAGGGGCTGAACCCCGAGATCTACACCGCGTTCGTCGACGGCACCAACTCGATGCTCGAGATGACGATGGTCGCCAACGCGACCGGCCTCCGGGTCGACAGGCGCGGGTGCCACGGCGTGCGCGTCTCCGGCGTCGACGAACTCGCCGACGTGTTCAGCACCGATGGCGACGGCGTCCTCTCGCGGGCGGGCGCCGTCGACTTCGCGCTCGGCGGCGGCGTCGCACCCGGCGTGTTCGTGGTCGTGACCACCGACGACGCGACGATCCACGACGACATGTCCTACCTCAAACTCGGCACGGGGCCGAACTACGCGCTCCACCGGAACTACCACATCCCGACGATGGAGCCGTTGCTGGGAGCGGCCCGGTCGGAGCTGTACGGCGACGCGGCGCTGGTCCCGGAGGAACCGGTCGTCGACACGGTGACGGTCGCGAAACGTGACCTCGCCGCGGGCGAGGCGATCGACGGGATCGGTGGGAGCACGGTGTACGGCCTGGCCGAGAACGCCGACGTCGCGCTCCGGGAGAACCTGGTACCGATCGGCCTCGTTGAGGGCGCCACCCTGACCAGCGACGTCGACGAGGGCGAGCCGATCACGTACGACGACGTCGAACTGCAGCGTGGCGAACTGTTCCACCTGCGGCAGCTGCAGGAATCGCACTTCCAGGCGTGACCAGTCGAGAAGTGTAAGTGTTGTTCATATAATTTTATTACCCATCAATAGTATACAGCAACGTATGACGCGGAGTGAGAGTGGAGACCGCGCGAGTAGTACTCACAGTGAACCCGCACGTCGGACCCTCACCGGGACAGCCTCGACAGCCGGCCCCAGCAGACGGAGGTTCCTGGCGGCGGCCGGTGCAGCCAGCGTGATCGGCCTCGCCGGGTGCGTCGGCGGGGGCGACGACGGCAGCGGGTCGGTTTCGCCCGACGACCTCGACGTCGCTCCCGGCGAGCTCGAGGTCGACGAGATCAACGTGCTGGCGGAGGGCGTCGCCGACAACCTCGTGCTGGCGGAGATGAGCGATCAGTTCGAGGACGAGTACGGCGTCACCGTCAACTGGACGGACTTCGGCTACGAGCAGACCCAGGAGGAGGCGAGCAACCAGGTGGCAGCCGACGAGAGCGCCTACGACGTGATGACGATCGACACCTACTGGGTCGGCGACTTCGCGCTGGGCGAGAACCTGCTGCCACTGGACAGCCTGATCGACGGGAGTGACGTGGTCAACTCGGACAACTACCTCGAGGAGGTCTGGGACACCGTCGCACATTTCGAGGGGACGACCTGGACGATCCCGTTCTGGCAGTGGACGCTGGGGGCGGGCTACCGCGAGGACCTCCTCCAGGACGACGAGTTCGCCGCCCAGTACGAGTCGGAGTTCGGCGAGGACCTCCAGTCGGGGACCGAGAGCGTCTCGGCCTACGCGGACATGACGGTGAACATCACGGAGATGACAGGCGGGGACGTTCACGGCGCGGCCCTGATGGGCCAGAGCGGGACGAAGGCCAACGACCAGTGGCTCGGCCTCTTCCAGGGAAAAGGTGGTACCTTCATCGACGAGGAGGGCAACCCCGTCTACGGCGACTACCGCCAGGAGGCCATCGAGGCCACAGAGGACTGGATCCGGATTATCCACGAGGGCGGTCCTGACGGCTCCGGCTCCTGGGGCTTCCCGGAGGTGTCCGAGCACGTCGGCCGGGGGGACGGCTTCTCGGCGATCAACTACAACATCTTCTACGTCAACATGAACAACGCGCTGGCGGAGAACACCGAGAACGGGCAGATCAAGCAGTACGACACGCCAGGGGGGTCGCCGGCGGTCGGGTCGTGGTCGCTGGGCATCCCCGCGAACCTCTCGGAGGAGCGCGCCCAGGCCGCGTGGACGTACATCCAGTGGGCCAACTCCTTCGAGATGCGCAAGCAGCGCATCCTCAACGGGGGCTCGCCGGTCTGTTATGACACGCTCGACGACGACGAGGTGGTCGAGTCGAACCCGCTCCTGTGGGAGAACTTAGAGGAGCTAATCACCGGCGGCAAGTCCATCTCGAAGTACCCGGGGGCGTTGCAGGCCAACACCCGCAACGGGGAGGAACTGTCGGCCGCGCTCGCCGGCGGGAAGTCCGTCGAGGACGCCATCGACGCCGGCATCGAAGCGGTCGAGAACGCGATGGAGTGAGCCATGGCGACCGACCCAGGCGGCTCCCGCGAGCAAGCCAGCCGGACCCTCGGCGACCTGCAGGAGGTGGTACCGCTCCGGTGGACGCTCGTCGCGCCGGCGGCGCTCCTGCTGGCGTTCGTGACGCTGCTCCCGATCCTCTATCTGGGCTATCTCAGCGCCACGGACTTCAATGTCCTCCGCGGGATGACCGAGGGCGTCGTCGGCATCCAGAACTACACCTCCGCAGTGCTCGAATCCAACGAGTTCCACAACGCATTGGGGAACACGGCGGTGTTCATCGCCGTAGTGGTGACGGTTCAGACCGTGCTGGGGTTTCTGCTGGCGTTGCTGCTGTGGGGGCGACCCAAACGCCGGAAGTACGTCCTGCCGGTGTTGCTGACCCCGATGTTCGTCTCGTGGGTCGCGGTCGGACTGATGTTCCGGTTCATGTTCGAGGACGGGATCGGCATCGTCCCACTGTTGCTGAGCCAGGTCGGGGTGAACATCTCGTGGTTCTCGGACCCGACGTACGCGCTGGTGGCGATCATGATCGCGGACATCTGGGAGTGGACGCCGTTCATGCTGATCCTGTTTCTGGCGGGGCTGGAGTCGCTGCCGGAGGAGCCCCACGAGGCCGCCAGAGTCGACGGCGCGTCCCGCCTGGAGGTCATCAAGGACGTGACCCTGCCGATGATGTTCCCCGTCATCGCGGTGGCGGTGTTCATCCGGATCGTCGAGGCGTCGAAGGTGTTCCCGAAGGTGCTCGCGATGACTGAAGGGGGGCCCGGATCCGCGACCGAAACGGGGAGCTGGATCGTCTACAAGATCGGGTTCCGGTTCAACGACCTCGGCGTCGCCGCCTCGCAGGCCGTCTCGCTCACGCTGATGGTGCTCGGGCTGCTGTACGTCTTCTACTGGTCAGGGGGGTTGCAGAAGGATGTCTTCTGACTCGCCGATCATCAAGTCGCGGGCGGGCGAACTCGTCGCGGACAGCGTGCTGGTCGTCTTCGCGCTGTTCACAGTGTTCCCGTTCCTGTGGGTCGTCTGGACGGCGCTGAAACCGGAACACCTGGCGCTGAATCCGGGGGCGACGAACTTCACGCCGACGCTGGAGTCGTTCGAACTCATGTGGGACCTGGTGGACGCCGGATCCGGGGGAACGAGAGAGGGCGCCGAGTCGACCGTTGACATCACCCGGAGCGGGTCGCCGGTCCACCTATACCTGTTCAACACGCTGTTCGTTGCCGGCGCGGCGACGCTGCTCTCGCTCGCTGTCGGCGCGTTCGCAGCCTACTCGATCGCCCGGTTCGACACCGGCGGCATGCCCCTGCGGGTCGCGTTCCTTCTCCCGATCCTGATCCCGCCGATCGCGTTCAGCATCTCGATGTTCTTCGTCTGGGACGCCCTCGGGATCGGCAACTCGCGGACCGCGATCGTCCTCGCGTACATGACGTTCGCGATCCCGTTCGCGGTGTGGTTCCTCACCGTCTTCTTCGAGGGGTTCCCCGAGGAACTCGAGGAGGCCGCGATGGTCGACGGCGATACGCGGGTGCGTGCGGTCATCAACATCATCGTCCCCAATATGAAGCCCGCGTTCTTCGCGACGGGGATCCTGATCTTCATCTACTCCTGGAACAACTTCATCTTCCCGTTCCTGCTGACCAACGACGAGAGCCTGCGGACGATGCCGGTGCTGGTCTCGACGTACGTCACTTCCTCCGACCTGCTGGTCTCGCCGATGTCGGCGGCGATCATCGTGACCGTCTCCCCGGTGTTGATCCTCGCGTACTTCCTCGGGAAGTTCCTCATCGAGGGGATGAACGCCCAGACGGGGATCGATTGATCGGCGCCGCCGGACGACGTGTCACCGCAACTATTATAGTGAACCGCGAGAGTGTTTCACGTAGTATGGCCAGTGTCGAACTCGACAGTCTCGTGAAGCGGTTCGGCGGTCCAGAGGGGACGATCGTCGCCAACGACAACATCGACCTGACCATCGAGGACGGCGAATTCATCGTCATCGTCGGGCCGTCGGGAAGTGGCAAATCGACGGCGTTACGGACGATCGCCGGCCTGGAAGAGCCAACCGAGGGGCGGGTCCTCATTGGCGGTGAGGACGTGACCGACCTGCCGCCCCGGGACCGCGACGTCGCGATGGTGTTCCAGAACTACGCGCTGTACCCCCACAAGACAGTCGACGGGAACATGCGCTACGGGCTGGAGAAGTCCAGCGGCCTCTCGGGCGAGGAGATCGACGAGCGGGTCCGGCAGTTCGCCGAGATGATGGAGATCGAGGAGACACTGGAGAAGACGCCGGACCAGCTGTCGGGCGGGCAGAAACAGCGGGTCGCCCTGGGCCGGGCGATCGTCCAGAAGCCGGAGGCGTTCCTGATGGACGAGCCGCTCTCGAACCTGGACGCGAAGCTCCGCCTCCAGATGCGCACCGAGTTCCAGCGCATCCACCGCGAGCTGGGCAAGACGACGATCTACGTGACACACGACCAGGAGGAGGCGATGACGATGGGTGACCGGATCGTCGTGATGGACGGGGGGGAGATCCAGCAGATCGACGAACCCGCCGACGTCTACGACCGCCCCGAGAACTACTTCGTCGCGCAGTTCATCGGCGAGCTGACGATGAACTTCGCGGAGGTAACCGTCGACAACGGGACAGTTTCGAGCGAGAACTTCAGTTTCAGCTTCCCGGGGGAGGGCCCCGACCTGGCGGACGGCACGTACCTGCTGGGGATCAGGCCCGGGGACGTCGAGCTCCGCCCCGACGGCGAGGTTTCGGGCACCGCGACCGTCGAGGTGACCGAGCCGACGGGGAGCGAGGCGGTAGTCTACCTCGAAAACGAGCACGAGTACACCGCGTCGATCGATCGGGAGTCCGTCTCGTCGGTGACGGCCGTCGAGACGGTGCCGAGCTCGGACGCCGCGGCGGCCGACGAGCTCCACTGGACCAACGTCTCCATCGAGCACGGCACCGTCCGGAGCGACGAGTTCCGGTTCGAACTTCCCGACGAGGCCCCGGAGCTCGTCAGGGGCGACTACCGCCTCGGCGTCCGCCCGAGCGACCTGGACGGCGACGCGCCCGCCGAACGGATCAGCGTCCGGTTCCAGCGCACCGACGAGCTGTCGGTCAAGACCGACCGGACCGCGTTGCCGCAGGTGGGCGAGGAGGTCGACTTCCGCATCCCACACCGGAAGATCCACCTGTTCGACCCCGAAACCGAGGAGACCGTCTATCACGGCCGGGACAAACGGGCCGAACCCGACAGACAGGTCGCCTGATCGGCGCGGCGACGGCCTCCTGCGGGGTCACCGGTCAGCGCGGATCGTTCTTTTTGTTCGGCGTGGACGGTGGAACGGAGCAACGTTGAAGACGATTGCCATCCACAGAGTCAGCTATGACCGGAGCGAACCCACGCCTCGCCGTGACGATGGGCGACCCCGCGGGGATCGGCCCCGAAATCACGCTGAGGGCGCTCGCCGATCCGGCGGCGCGCGGGGCGGCGGCCCCCGTCGTCCTGGGTGACTACGAGTTCCTGCAGGCCGAGCGGGAGCGGTTCGGGATCGACGTCGAACTCCGTCGGGTCGACAGCGCAGCGGACGCGCCCGCGCTCGGGGGCGACACCGACGCCGACGCGGTCGGAGTCGTCGACTTCGACAACGTCGCGTCGCCGGTGACCCGCGGCGAGGTTCAAAGCGAGTACGGCCGCGCCAGCCTCGCGTACGTCGAGCGGAGTATCGACCTGGCCGTCGAGGGAACCGTCGACGGGATCTGTAACGCCCCGATCCACAAGGAGGCGATCAGCCGAGCGGGCAGCGAGTTCGCCGGCCACACGGACATGATGGCCGCGCGGACTGGCGTCGAGGAGTACACGCCGCTGTTGACCGACGATGAGCTGTACGTCACCCACTGCTCGCTCCACGTCCCCCTCGCGACGGCAGTGGAGCACGTATCGACCGAAACAGTCCTCGAGACGATCCGAGTCACCCACGACCACCTGCCGGAGGTCGGGATCGATAACCCGTCGCTGGGCGTGCTCGGCGTCGACCCTCACGCGGGCGACAGCGGCGTCATCGGCGAGTTCGACGACCGGACAGTCCGGCCCGCCGTCGAACGGGCGCGCGAACGGGGGATCGACGCCCGCGGGCCGCTCCCGCCCGACAGCGCGTTCAACCGTGCTCTCGCCGGCGAGTTCGACTGCGTGATCGCGATGTACCACGACCAGGGCCACATCCCGCTGTTTGTCAACAGCTACGTCCCCGGCGGGGGCGTGGCCGCGACCGTCATCGTCCTCGGGTTCCCGTTCGTCCGCACGACCACCCTCCACGGGACCGCCTACGACATCGCCGGCGACGGCGTCGCCGCCCCCGACAGCATGCTCGGTAGCGTCCAGCTTGCCGCCGAGGCTGTCCGCCACCGGTCGTGATACTGTGACAACGGTCCGGGAACAGTACGATGGAGATCGAGAGCGGGAGATCGGGCCGTTCACAATGTGTAAACGCAAACGGAACTACGACAGTTCTGACTCCAACTCACTGGCGACAGTGAGAAGATCAACTGCCAGTTCATCGTGCACTCGATCTTCGTCGAGTCGGTACTTCGGACCACCGACGGTGAGTCCACCAACAATGTCGTCTTCGGCGTCTCGAATGGCCGTCCCCGCGGCGATGAGACCCTCGGTGAACTCCTCATCAACGACGCCGTATCCTCGCGCCTCGGTACTCTCTAGTTCCTCGAACAGCGCCGTCCGGGTGGTGATCGTCGCGTCAGTCTCACGGGGAAGCCCCCACTCGTCGAGAATATTGTCGACTCGCTTCTGCGGAAGTTCGGCGAGAATCGCTTTCCCGGCGGCTGTGTTGTGCATGTAGTATTCCCTGCGGAACTTGAGTGTGTGCTCACCTGAAGAGTTGGCGATTGCAGTGTGTACCATAATGAGACGGCCCTGTTCTATCACAGTGAAGTTCACCTCCTCACCGGTTATTTCTGCGAGGCGCTCGACTTTGTTCTTCCCAACGTGATACGCATGTCGGCGATGGCGTGCGGATTCGTACACTGCGAACGGGTGTAGTGCAATCTCGTATGTGCCGTCCCGTTCGATCAAAAACCGACTCTTTACCAGTGTCCGGAGGTGTGCGTGAAGGGTGCTTTTCGACTGGTCTACCACGTCAGTCAGTTCCGCAAGCGTCAGTCCGTTCCGGTCACTGACGAGCTCGATGATCCGTAACGAGGTCTGTGTCGTCTGTAACGTTCGTCCCCTGTTATCTCCTAGCATACCACATACCCTCTCGGTCGACGATGTTAAGCGTTTCCATAATGTAAACAGCACAGTGATGAGATGGCTGCGTGGGAAAATAACGTCTCATAGTGATTGTCGTGATTATTTTCGGAGTCGCATCGCATTCTCGGGAGTGTCACGGGCTGACACCGGAGTCTGATGGGTCGACAGCGGTAAAGACTCACAACAATCACTATCACGCCTCCGCCAGTGCGTTCCGCAGAGCGCGAGCGACGTAGAAGTCCGTCCAGACGAGTTCGTTATCGGTCGCGTAGTCACCGGGGTAGTTGTAACAGCCGTGGAGAACCATGCCACGTCGGTGGTCGTCAACGTCTGTGCGCATGTAGTCCGAGACGAGGGAGGCCAGTATCTTCTGACCCACGTCACGCAGACGCGAGATGCGGGGACCGTCCCCCTCCAGCGCGAGGAGCCCGTACGCTGTCAACCCGGCACAGCTGGTGTCACGGGGAACGTCGGGGATTCGTGGGTCCTCGAAATCCCAGTAGGGGACGAGATCCTGCGGCGTGTGGTCGCAGTAGTAGTCGACAGCAGCCTCAAGATGGTCGAGGTACCGACGCGCACCAGTCGCGGAGAATGCCCGCGACAGGCCGGCGATATTCCAGCCCTGGCCACGCGCCCAGCACGTGTCCTCACTGTACGCCAGCGTGTCAAAAAACTCGTCCGCCCGTCCTGTCTCCGGATCGTATGCCGCCATGTGGATGTTGGATCCGTCGTCTTCGAGATACCAGTCGATGTGGCGGTCCGCGTGGGCCAGTGCGACGTCGCGGAACCTCGTGGTTCCGGTTTCCTCGTAGGCCCGCCAGAGCACGGGCAGCGACGTGTAAATCGTATCGAGAACGGCGACGTTCTCGCCGGGCGGGCGCCCGTCGACCTCCTGTTCCATGTCGAACTGCTTCTCGGGACCCTTTATTTTGTGCACGCCCACGCGAACCTGGCGCGCGGCTTCGTCGAACATGTCGACCATCGCATCGGCTCCCGCCAGCCCGATCGCATAGAGGTCCCTGTCGCCCGTGTGATCGTATCCGAAAAAGCCCGCATAGTCGAAATTCATCCCACAGAACATCCAGTCCCGCGGCATCTCCGCGTAGAGCGTGTCCGTGTAGTCGTAGGCTGCCCGCTTGAATCGGGCTGCTCGCTCGTCCTCGCCGGCACGTGAAGCGACCTCGTGCGCAATCCACAGCAATCCGACCCAGTGCCCACCACACCAGTTACCGTCGTCCGTCGTCTCCCACTCGCCGGTTTGGGGGTCGGCGACAAACGGGAACCGGTCGCCCGTTTCATCGAGCGTCGCTTCCACACGGTCAGTCATCATCTCCAGTGCTGTCCGTATCCGGGTCTCGCTCAGCGTCATGGTTGTCTCATAGCCAGTCGGCCTGTTCGTTCGCTGGGAGCGGGGTCTGATTGATGATATTCTGCCAGGGGGGCTGTTCGTCGACGAGTCCCTGTTCGATCATCGTTTCGCCCGTGTTCGTGAAGTACTGCTGTCGAGGGGTCGGATCCCAGTGGCGCTCGAGGTCTAGATTCTGGAGTGTCTGGAGTGCCAGTGGTTCGGGCCACTCGGCCGCCGCCGCCCAAACACTGGCAGTCTCCTCCAGATTGTTGCGTGCGTATTCGGCGCCATCCATGAGAGCGCTGACGATGCGACCCAACACGTCAGGCCGTTCTTCGATCGTTGTCGTCCCGGCCGTAATCACCTGTGGGGGGATCCACTCGGCGTGTTCGCGGACACGCCAGACGCGCTTGAGATCGCCTTCATCGAGTTGAATCAGTGACAGCGGCGGGATAATCCAGGTCAGATCCGCGCCTCCCTGCCTGACGGTCGTGAGACACTCTCCGAGGCCACCGGCATAGACGAACTCGACGTCCTCGACTGAAACACCGTCTGCACCCCTGATCGACTGGATCGCGGCCGCTTCCGGGCTGTCACCCTCTCCGGTGACGGCGATCTGCGCCCCTGCCGCGTCCTGTATCGACTCTATCCCGGAGTCCGCTCGGGCGAAAAATTCGATCGGATTCACACCCAGGGAAATACCGAGGATGTTTATCGGTGCTCCTTGGATGTACGCGTTAACTGGCGCCGCCAGCCCGCCCAATCCCACGTCGAGTCCCCCTGTCGAAATGCCCCTGACGACGTCGCCAGCGCCACCGAAAGAAACGACGTCTTCAACTTCGAGGTTGTGGTCCGCGAACGTCTCTTGGTCTCTTGCCATCAACAGACGTGCCGACCCCGGAGCGGTCGGATACACTGACACTGCCAAACTGATCGATGTCGTCGCCGGTTCAGTTGGTGTCGTTTCCTCAGCCCCGTTTGAATCGTCCGCTCCATTTGAATCGTCTGAGCCGGAACAACCAGCCAGTGCGACGACGGACGTGGCCCCCATTGAGGCAAGCATGGACCGTCTAGTATGCTGTCTTGACATGCTGGTACCTCCAACGACAGCGAGACGTTTTCCGTGCAGTGTCTAATAATTAATGGTAAGCAAACTGTCATATATACCCTCGCGAAAAATTTAATTGCCAAGTCGTAACTAGAGGGCGTATGAGTATGAACACCAGGCACGTCTACGCTGCGCAAGGGCTGATACTCGCAGCGTTTGTCGGTACTCTGGAATATCTCGCTCGGAGTGGGACTGTCGGCCGTATCACCCTGGTTCCGCCGTCGGAGATGGGAACGACGTTGGTGGATTTGCTGGTATCGGGTGAAATTACCGGGGACATCTGGCAGACGTTCTCCGTCGTCCTCGGAGCGTTCTCGCTTGCTGTGCTGGTCGGCATCCCGGTCGGGTGGGCGCTCTGGCAGTCGGCCGAACTCAAGGAGATACTAGACCCATTTATCATCGCCTACTACGCGATCCCGGTGTTCGTCTTCTATCCGCTCTTGCTCGTGGTGTTCGGGTTCAATCGACTCCCGATCCTGCTGATTGCCTTTGCGATGGGCGTTGTTGCCGTGGTGATTAACACAGCAAACGGGTTCGAGGCCGTCGATCAGGTGTACCTCGACGTCGGCCGGGCAGTGCGGCTCTCGCGGTACCAGCGATTCAGACACATTGCGCTACCTGCTGCGCTCCCGTATGTCTTCACTGGCCTCAAACTGGGGTTTATTTATTCGCTCATCGGTGTCATCGCAAGTGAATTCATTCTAGCCGGGTCGGGGCTCGGGTATCTCATTTCCAACTACTATACGACGTTCAACACCGCGGAGATGTACGCCGTCATGCTGTTCGTTACCATCGTCTCCGTTACTACCAACCAGACGTTGCTGCGCATCGAGGGTAAGCTCTACCAACACAGGGTGAATGCATGATGGCGGCCGCTCACGACACGCGGCGACAGTCTTTCGTATTGAGTTATCGTAACGTCAGTCGGATCGGCGCCGTCGTACTTCTGCTGCTGTGCTGGCAGGCACTGACCGCGTTGGTCGGGGCTGCCGTGCTTCCGGGCCCCGTGAAAACGGTCGGAGTGGCGACGGAGGGGATCATCGTCGAGGGGTGGATGCTGTCGAACTTCGTCGACACGCTGGCAGCCCTGCTCGGGAGCTTCCTCGTTGCGGCGGGAGTTGGCGGAGGTATCGGTATCGTCCTGGGCAGTCGAGAGTCACTCCGGGCAGTGTTCGAACCGTTCCTGCTCAACACCTACGCAGTACCAAAAATCATTCTCTTCCCGGTGTTCCTGTTCATCTTCCAGTTCGGCATCGATCAGAAAATCGCGTTCGGTGCCTTTCACGGCATTTTTCCGATGGCCATCATCCTCATGAACGCCGTTCGGGAAATTCCGGACATTCACCGGGACGTTGCACGGTCCTTGCAGCTCTCGCGGTGGCAGAACGTCCGATACGTGGTGCTGCCCTCAGTGCTCGCTCCTCTGATCGTCGGGCTTCGGTTCGCGTTCAATCTCAGCTTTCTCGGGGTTATCCTGTCGGAGTTATTCGCCGCGCGATCCGGATTGGGACTCATCCTTCAGAACGCGCTCGGAAGCGTCAACAGATCTCACATCATGGGTGTGACGTTCGTCATCGTCGTCACCGCCCTTCTGGTCAACTTTGTGTTCTATGGTATTCAGCGGTATCTCGAGTTCAATTGGGGAATATCCGTCGACGAGGGAGGGATGTGACGTGGCCACGATCGAACTTGAGGATGTCTCGAAGACGTACGACGCGAACAAACGTGACGGTGGTGTCGAAGCTGTTCGGAACGTGTCGATGCACGTCGAGAGTGGCGAGTTTGTCTCCATCGTCGGCCCGACGGGCTGCGGGAAGAGCACGCTCATGGAGATCGTCGCCGGACTTACCGATTCCACGGCAGGGGAAGCCACGATAGCGGGTGAACCGGTAACTGGCCCACGCCGCGATGTCGGTGTCGTCTTCCAGAAGGATTCGACGTTTCCGTGGCGGACCGTCCTCGAGAATGTCGAGTTCGGTTTGCAAATGCATGGCGTGACGTACGACGAGCGGCGCGAGCGGTCCCGAGACGTGATCGAACTCGTCGGACTAAGCGGCTTCACGGATACGTATCCCAACGAGCTTTCCGGAGGGATGCGCCAGCGCGTTGCCATCGCACGAACACTCGTAATGAATCCCACGGTGATGTTGATGGACGAACCGTTCGGCGCACTTGACGAACAAACACGGATCATGCTCGGAGACGAACTCCTCTCTATTGCTGCGGAGACCGAGCAAACGACGCTGTTTATTACCCACTCGATTAACGAGGCGATTCACCTCTCGGATCGCGTCGTCGTGATGAGTGCCCGCCCTGGACAGATAAAGGAGATCGTCGAGGTGGATATCCCACGCCCGAGGAACACTGACGTCTTTGGCTCCGAGCGGTTCAATGACCTCAGCGAACAGGTATGGGAGCTGCTCAAACCGGAAGCCGAATCGGGACTGCAACAGTGAACTCCTAAATACACCCGGACGTAACTCTGTGACACGTTAGGACACGATATCCACGAATATCGACCCTGACAGTCCCGATATGTGTCGAGATGACTGATACGGTCGTGCGTGACTTTGTACCGCTATGGAATCGTGTGCTGTT
This sequence comes from Halobacteriales archaeon QS_4_66_20, assembly GCA_003021015.1. Classification (GTDB taxonomy): domain Archaea; phylum Halobacteriota; class Halobacteria; order Halobacteriales; family Haloarculaceae; genus Halovenus. The sequence continues at coordinate 51,731 of PXRK01000033.1, forward strand.
CGTTTCAGCCTGTGAAACCATGGAATCGCGTGTTGTTCGTTTCAGCCCGTGAAACCAACGACGTTGGGGCCCAGTGCTGAAAATAATCACGTACGACCGTATGATGGTGATGATTGTGAATCGTTCCGGGTGTATAACCGACTCCAGCCAACTTTCATACGATATAGTAGAATAATGGAAAGTAAATAGGATTGGCTTTTCATCTCCAAATATACATTTAATATCTTTTATATTTGTATGGTGATCGGTTCAGAAACAGAGTTCCGTTCGGTGAAATACGACGTTGTGTATGGTCACACTGTTGGTGAGAAAAAACAGCGTCGTCGGCAGTTTATTTCCGCCGTAGTTAACCGATTTCAGCCAACTTTCATACGATTCCGATAAAAACGTCGCAACTCCCACTTCTAAACCTGCGGAAGTGTGTCGAGAGCAGGCACATTTCTCTTGTCTTGCCTGGTCAACCATTTCTTCGCAACGCTCACACTGGTCAGCCGTCGATTGACCTGCTGCATCCAGTCGCGAATAGCGTTCTGAAAGTAGCTAGCACCAAAAAAATAACAAAGTATTTATTACGTTAAATTTGATAAAACAGCAAATTAGTATGGATTTTGACTTTACTGTTGCGGGTGTTGCTGGCGCTCGACGGATCATGTGGCGGACGGTGCAAGTGGGGGTCGTGCGAAACTCACGCGCATGGAGTATCCGTCCCTACGATGTCTGCTGGGAGCGTCCCGTCTCTGTCCGATGCGGTCGATCCGCCCACCCGTCCGTCCGCAACTCCGTCCACAGTCCACTCACAGTCCCGGACATCGCAGGAGAATTGAAGTGGTTACGTCGGAGGCAAGCAAACGACTGTCGTGGCACTGTACGGAGTCACGTCTGGCTGTATATGAGGAGAAGAGCCATACCCAACTAGTAGGGCATAACCCCTATTTGTCCGGTGACTCTAAGAATAGCTTGGGAACAGGTTCTGCCAAAATGTCGAGTATTGAATCCGGTGCGCCGAGTGACAGCATCAGACAGAGCCTCTATGAGATCATGTCCGCCGACGGCCTGTCGTTGGAGGACAAACAGACCAGGGCACTCGCGCTCGGACGCGAGTTTCTCGGGGTACGGAACGGCCACATCGAACGCGCCGACGAGGCGACCGGCACCCACAAGGTCGTCGCCAGCGTCGGCGGCCCCGCGACCCTGTTTTCTCCGGGGGAGACGCTGAACCGAGCGACGACCTACTGCCGCCGCACGATGGACGCCGACTCGCCGGTCGCCCTCACTAATGCGCCCGAAGAAGGGTGGGCCGACGATCCCGCCTACGAAGAACACGGGCTCGCCTGCTATCTGGGGGCTCCGATCTTCGTTCGCGGGGAATCCTACGGGACGGTCTGCTTCGTCGACAAAAACCCCCGGGCGGACAGCTTCGAGGCCAGCGAGAAGGCGTTTGTCGAACTCATCGCGCGGCTGCTCGGCCGCGAGCTGGCTGCCACCCGCTACGAGGCAGAGCTCACGGACGCACACAAGCGCCGGAGTACCCTCCTCGAGGCCGCCCCCGACGCCATCTTCCTGGTGGACGCCGACACCGCCGAGATTACCGATGTCAACGAGGCGGCCACCACCCTCACAGGCTACGATGGCGTCGCCCTCGAAAGGATGACTGTGTTCGACCTCCATCCGACGCACAGCCGCGACCAGTACCACCACCTGTTCGAGGACCTGGCGACGGCTGGCGAGACGACGAGTACACTGCCCGACGGCAGCCAGCTCGAACTCCAGACGGCCGACGGCGACCGGATTCCAATCGAGATGAGCGCCCGTGCCGTCGAACTCAGTGACGGCCGCTATATCCAGGTGATCGCCCGGGATATCTCCGAGCGAGTCCAGCGTGAACAGGAACTGCGGTTGCGGACGAGAGCGATGGACGAGGCCGGCGTCGGTATCTCCATCGCCGACGCGACCGAACCGGACACCCCGCTGATATACGTCAACGACGCGTTCACCGACATGACGGGGTACGACCGGGAAGCCGCCATCGGGACAAACTGCCGGTTCCTCCAGGGCGCTGAAACCAAGGAGGCGGCAGTCGATGTCATCCGAGACGCGATCGAACACGAGGAGACCCGCACGACGGAGCTGTTGAACTACCGGGCCGACGGGACGCCGTTCTGGAACGAACTGACGGTGACGCCGGTCGCGGCCCCGGACGGCGAAACGAGCCACTTTATCGGGATTCAGCGCGACGTGACCAGCCGGAAACGCCGGGAACGGCTGATCGGCGTCCTCAATCGGGTGTTGCGGCACAACCTCCGCAACGACATGACCGTCATCGCGGGGCTGGGCGACACCATCGCGACGGCAACCGACGGCAAGATAGCGGCGCAGGCAGAGACAGTGACTGAAACCGCCCGTGACCTGATG
>PXRK01000034.1 GCA_003021015.1 Halobacteriales archaeon QS_4_66_20
GGTCACACGACCCAACGACCCGATCGTTCGAGAGACGATCGCCGCTTCGCTCCGGCATGTCGAACTCGAACGAGAGTTCCCAAGCGCCACCGCTGACGAGCTCGCCGGGTTCACCGCACCAGTAGCGGTGTTTCTCGCCGAGAATGACCCGTTTTTCCCGGCTGAGACAGTTCTTCCTCGAGCTCGTTCCCGTCTATCCAACCTCTCGAAAACAATGCTATTGAATGGTGAGAAACATATCCTCTCGCCAAAGGCCCGAGAGATGGTGACGATGTCTATTTCTGAGTTCTCCGACGAGTGAATGGCTGCTACGGATGGGCCACTAGTCAACTGGCCCTCAAGTCAGGGGCGTTGAACGTGAACGGCGAGTACACGCCTGCCGAATCACTCGGGTAGAACGGGAGTCCACTGACAAGCCTCGGGGCGTGACCCCGAGGTTGTTGACGCCGGCCAACTCCTTTCCGCTCACTGCTCGTTAGCGAGCGTGACGCGCCAGGTAGTTCCGCTGGAGTACGACCACGGTTCGATCTCCAGGTCCGAACTCCGCTCGCTCAGTTTCTTGACTGCCGCACCGATCTCCTGTGCCGACAGCTCCAGGTCTTCGGCGATGAACCGGCTCTTGAAGTACTGCTCCCCGTCGGCGACCTGCCGCCGCAGATACCGCTCGACCCTGGCCGTCTTCGGGAGGTCCGAACTCGCTGCCGTTGCCATATCCGTGAATACATTTGATCAGTGAAAAATACTCGTCAGACGACAGTCAGACGATCGGTCAGTTTGCGTCGTCGCTCGACGGCCCGTCAACTTGCGTCGTCGCCTGATCGGTCCGGTCCTCGCCCGCCGTCGCGAGCAGGCCGGCGACGCGGGCGCCCGCGGTACGCTCGGCGTGTAGTCGGTCGAAAAGCGTCCGTGCGCTGGTCGCGGCCCCCTCGTCGACAGCGAACTCGGCGCCGGGGTAGGACACCGCCGTCAGCACCAGCGGTTCGGGTGGCGCCGGACCCACACCCGCTGGGCCCTCGACCGGTTCCGGCGAGAGGACGCGCTCGATCCGGTCCAGCGGCGCCTCCCCGCGGGCGCGCTCGGCGACCAGCGAGACGGCACGGCGGACGAACGCCCGCGGGAAGCCGCCGGCGCGGAACCGACAGACGAGGAACGGGCCATCTTGGTCGAGATCCGTCGCCAGGTGCCGCTCGGTGCCCGTCTCGTCGGGCGTGAGATTGTGAAAGTCGTGGCTGCCAGCCAGCGCGTCGAGCGCGCGACGCGCCCGCTGCTCGCTCCCCTCGGGGGCGTACAGGAAGTAGGTGTACTCCCGCTCCGTCGCGTGGTGGGTCGCGTGGAACTCGGCGTCGACGTCGGCGCTCGCCCAGGCCCGGATCGACTCGGGGAGTTCGCTGTTGAACGCCGCCGGCGAGAGCCAGTCGGGGGCCTCGAACGCGACGGTCTGGGCGAGCGCCGAGACGCCCGCGTCGGTCCGGCCTGCAGCGGCGTAGCCGGGCGGCGTGTCCGCGTCTCCCGCGAGAACGTCGAGGTCCCGGAGCGCGCCGAGCAGCGCGTCCTCGACGGTCGGGGCGTCGGGCTGGCGCTGGAAGCCGCGGTAGGGCTGTCCGTCGTAGGCGATACGGAAGGCGTACACCGCGTCGTCACTCCAGCAGCGACTCGCCGGTCATCTCCGGCGGCGTGGCGACGCCGAGCAGTTCCAGGATCGTCGGCGCAACGTCGGCGAGCGCGCCGCCCGAGCGGGCGCGCCGGCCGCCGTCCATTCCTCCGCTCGCGGTGTCACCGTTCGCGCTTTCGGGGTCGGGAACCGACCCCTCACCGGGTGCAAGGTAGATGAACGGGACGGGGTTCGTCGTGTGGGCGGTGTAGGGGTCCTCCGCTGTCCCCATGTCGTCGGCGTTGCCGTGGTCGGCGATGACGAGCACGTGCGCGCCGGCGGCCTCCAGCGCCTCGACGAGCTGCCCCAGGTTCGAGTCGACGGCTTCGACGGCCGTGACTGCGGCGTCGAAGTCGCCGGTGTGGCCGATCATGTCCGGGTTGGCGTAGTTGAGCACCAGCACGTCCGGATCGTCGCGCTCGACGATGCTGATCGCCCGGTCGGTCAGTTCGGCGGCGCTCATCTCCGGCCGCTGGTCGTAGGTCGGCACGTCGGGGCTGGGGACGATCTCCCGTCGCTCGCCGTCGAACTCGACCTCCCGGCCGCCGTTGAGGAAGTAGGTGACGTGGGCGTACTTCTCGGTCTCGGCGATCCGTAGCTGCGTGAGATCCTCCGCGGCAAGCACTTCGCCGAGGGTGTTCGCCGGCAGGTGCGGCGGGAAGGCGACGGGCAGGTCGAACGACTCGTCGAACTCGGTCATCGTCCCCAGCCGTATCTCCGGCGGGTCGGTCTCGAAGGGCCACGCCGGCTCGATGTCGGCCAGTAGCCGCGTGAGCTGGCGGGCGCGATCCGAGCGGAAGTTGACGAAGATGGCCGCGTCGCCGTCCGAGAGCGCCGCCCCGCCCTCGATCAGCGTCGGCTCGACGAACTCGTCAGTAGTGTCACGGTCGTAGGACGCCTCGGCGGCGGCGACCGCCGACGGGGCGGTGTACTCGGCCTCGCGCTCGACGATGGCGTCGTAGGCGCGTTTGGTGCGCTCCCAGTTCTGGTCGCGGTCCATCGCGTAGTACCGCCCCGAAACCGTCGCGACGCCGCCGGTCCCCTGGGCGTCGACGTGGGCTTCGAGGTCCCGGAGGTAGCCGGCGCCGCCGGTCGGCGCGGTGTCGCGGCCGTCGGTGAACGCGTGGGTGACCGCCTCGACGCCGCGGTCGGCGGCGAGTTCGATCAGCGCGTGGATGTGGTCCTGGTCGGAGTGGACGCCGCCGTCGCTGATCAGGCCGAGCAGATGGACGCGGCCGCCGTACTCGGTCGCGTACTCGAAGGCAGCGTCGATGGCGGGGGTCTCGTCCAGCGGCGGGTCGGTCGGGTTCTCGATCGCTCCCGCGTCGCTCCGCCAGCGAGCGACCGCGTCGGAGATCCGCGCCGACTCCTGGGTGACGACCCGACCGGCGCCGATGTTGAGGTGGCCGACCTCGCTGTTGCCCATCTGTCCCACGGGGAGGCCGACCCGATGGCCGTGTGTCACGAGGGTCTCGAACGCGCCGGTTTCCCGGAGGCGGTCGACCGTCGGCGTCGACGCCGCAGCGACCGCGTTCCGGACGCTCCCGTCGTCGTTCAACCCCCAGCCGTCCAGAATGACGAGTCCTACCTGCATACTCGAACGTGGTGGCCGCGCGTCACGACGCTTTCGGAAACGGCAGGTGTCGACCCACGACGTACCGTTCCCGGCGTCCCACGTCGTGATACACTGTTTCCCGGCGTGACAACGCGTCTCCCGTCCGGTTCGACGGGCCGGGTTCGGTTCGACGGGCTTTTTTAGAGGGATGGATTTGACACACACATGGCTGAATTCACCGTCGCCGTCTCGGACCCCGAGAGCGGCACGACCCACCAGATCGACGTCGCGGACCAGGACGCGAACCGATTCATCGGCAAGGACCTCGGCGAGGAAGTCGACGGGGGCGCCGTTGGCCTCCCCGGCTACACGCTCGAACTCACCGGCGGGTCGGACAACGCCGGCCGCCCGATGCGCGAGGACGTCCGTGGGTCCGCGCTCAAGGAACTGCTCCTCGAAGGCGGAACCGGGTACAACCCCGAGCGCGACGGCGAGCGCAAGCGCGTGACCGTCCGCGGCCGCGAGGTCAGCGACGACACGCGCCAGATCAACGCCAGGATCGTCGGCCGCGGCGGCGATTCCGTCGAGGAGCTGCTGGGCGACGACGAGTGACCGAACGGGTATCCTCCGACCACGACGCCGTCGAGAGCCACCGCGTTCACCTCGACTCGGTCGGTCGCACCAGCCGCGTCCAGCTCCCGCTCCCCGAAGACCTCGACCCTGCCGTCGACGACGTGGTCTGTCTCTGCTTCGACGGCTCGGTGTTCTACGCGCAGGTCGAGACGACGCTGGACGGCCAGCCGGCGATCCGCCGGGCGGCCGCCGACCAGCAGCTCGCCCGGACCGGCGACGGCGAGGACGCACTCGCCGCCTGGCTGTCCGACGCGGGGCTATCTGGTGGCGACCCGCTGCTTTTGGACGTCCTCACGCCGGGCTGGGCGTACGGCCTCCGGCTCCCGGGCGAGCGCGTCGTCTACAGCCCCCCCGAGCAGCCCGACGACTCGCTGGCATCGATCGCCCGCGACCTCGACGGAGAGTGATGGAACCTCCGGACGCGGACGCGTTCGGTGCAGCCGGCGCATTTTTATAGGGTGAACTGCAATTGTAGCGAAACACCGCATGTATGGAAACACCACGTTCGGCGAGGAGCCGACGAGCCCCGAGCTGACGCCCGACCAGCGCAAGGTGTTGCGTCGGGAGCTGTCGAGCGTCGCCGCCCGAACCCGCGAGTTGCTACCCGGCGAGTTCGTCGTCGGGTCCGAGATCACCCACGGCGTCGACGGCCCGCGCGCGACGGTGGCGGTCCAGCCGCCGGTCGGCGCGGTCGTCAGCGCCGACTACGCCGTCGACGGCGAGGTCGACATCAACGAGACCGAGCGCGAGGACCTCGCAGTCGGCCTCGCGGCCAGCGCTGCCCTCCAGGTCAAGGAGGCGATGCACGACGACCGCTCGCCGACCGCCCGCTAATCACCCTGGTTTCTGTTCCGTGTTCAACTCTCCGGCCGGACGGCGTCTCCCGGGTGTCCGTCGCCATCTCCGTTGTTGAGTGTTTTCAATAGTTGCCCGAAACACGGCTACTGACGAACGATAACGAGAAAATTTTAATGATTGTACACACATAGTCCAAACGAGGTTCAAAAGAATGGAATGGAACGGCAGCGGTGACTCGGTAACGGATCGACGGAAGTTCCTGCAGGCTCTGGGGGCCGCTGGTATAGTCGGACTGGCCGGGTGCAGCAGTGATGGCGATGACGGCGGTGATGGTGGTGGTAGCGACGGCGATAACGGTGGCGACGGCGACGACGGAGAGATGGCAGTCGAGTGGAGAATCGGGACCTCGGGTCCGGAGACGGCAACTCACGCGTCGGGGGTGGCGATGTCCGAGGTCATCTCCGACAAGTCCGACAGCATCAGCATGAGTGCCCAGACGACCGGCGGGACCGCCGCGAACCCCCGGTTGATCGCCCAGGGCGACATTGACGTGGCACAGAGCACGGACTGGGCGGTCGCACGCTCGAACAGCGGTGCCCAGCCTTACGGCGAGCCGGTCGACAAGACGATGACCCAGGTGTTGCCGTTCATGACCCTGGAGTACTACCTCGTCAAGCGGGAAGGTGAACTCGAAGGGGTCGAGACAGTCTCGGACATCCCTCAGGACGGGTCGGTGTCGATGGCCTTCGGCCAACGTGGCGGGACGAACTTCTTCGCCGGCCTCGACGGCTTCCAGCTGTCGGGCATCGATAACGTTCAGGACACGTACGACCTCCAGTCGATGAGCTGGGGCGACCAGGGATCACAGTTCGCAGACGGCCGATTGGACGTGATGCTCGTCTACGGTGTCAGCCGCGAGGTGCTGACCGGCTGGGCCCAAGAAGCCGGCGCACAGGTCGACGTCTCGGTCGTCGAGTGGGAGTTCTCCGAAGACGACATTGCTAGTTCGGACCTCCCGTACACGTACATCGAGACCCCGGCCGACCTCTGGGACGGCCAGGATATCCGGATGGACTCGGTTCCGGCCGTCGGCGTCGGGTACCAGACCATCTTCCCGGCCGATGTGTCCGAGGACCTTGGCTACGAGTTCGTCAGCACGGTCATGGACGATATTGACGCAGTCCGCGAGGCGAGTTCTGTGCTCGCGCGCGCCGGACCGGATTTCGCCCAGGAGTTCCTGCTCCCCTCTGGGAACGCACCCGTCCACCCAGGTGCCGAGCGCTACTACAAGGAACAGGATCTCTGGAAGGACGGGCTGACGACGCTGGACGAGTACGAAGGGTAGTGTAACTGTTACAGAATCCAGTAATAACCAGTAACAGTAGGTACTATTTCTGAAATCAATTTTTAAGTGTGATTGGGTAGTATATGGATGTAGACCGATGAAGCAGGTGTCCGACGGAATGGATGCGAAACCCGTCGCCTATATGGAGGCGGGTGCGTACGCCACCTTTCCAGGATATTCGTTCATCGGTCTAAACGAGTGTTCCCGTTCTGGTGGCGTCCAGTCCACGGCTCGAACTGGGGTGGTGAGGAGCCGTCAGACCGATCGCTCTCGGTGCTGTGTGACGCCGCTC
>PXRK01000035.1 GCA_003021015.1 Halobacteriales archaeon QS_4_66_20
GGGGGCGCCGCCGTCGGTGCAGTTCCGCGACGGCCCACGGACCGAACCGTCCCCGCGATCATCTGAGTCTCTCATTGTTCCAGAGTACGTCCCAGCCCTCCGAGAATGTTTGTGTTGCGGGGATGAACCATGTCGAACCGTAGACAGCAGAATCGTGGCTTCAAACCCTCGCCGTCCGGCACAACTCACGCCAAAGGTAACGCGACCCAGTGCTGCTCACTGCACGTGTTATACAGCCAGACGTGACTCCGTCCAGTGCCAGGATAGTCCATCGGCTGTGTCATGCCCCGAACAACGCAATCTGGGACGGCACGGTGTGAGTGAATCACGTCTGGCTGTATATCATTGATACGATCGTCCTCCACATGGGGTTTTATCTGGAAACAAGAGAGATACAGACAGTAATGTCCGAGGAGGTACACGGCTGGATCGAGGCTCACGAGGACGCTCGGAACCTTCGGAACGAGGAACCGCTACCGGATCGCCGCCGTGCTTGGGGGCGTCGTGGCCGTAATCCTCGTCGCGGAGTGGCTAGGGATCGACACCCGTCGGATCGTGACGGTCGGGTATGCCGACCGGACGCTCCGCGCAGCAGCCCCGATCACGCTGGCCGCCATCGGCGGACTGTACGCCGAAAAAAGCGGCGTGTTCAACATCGGATTGGAAGGGTTCATGATCTTCGGGGCGGTCAACGCCGTCGCGATCGCGTATCTCGTCTCGGGCGGCGGTACCGTTACACAGATCCATCTGTGGATCGGCTTGATCAGTGCCACGCTTGTCAGTGTCTGTTTGACGATCCTGTTTTCAGTTCTGGTGATCAGATACAAGGCCGATCAGATCGTCGCTGGGCTGGCTGTGTGGTTTCTCGGGCTGGGATTTGGGCCGTTCACTGCAGTGCTGATCTGGGACAGTCAGTCGAGCGACACGGTCGGCCGCATCGACCGTATCGGCGTGCCCGTTCTGTCCGATTTGCCCGTCGTTGGTCGCCTCATCTTCAACAATTCGCCACTCGTTTTGATGACTATCGGGGTAGTCGGCCTCTCGTGGTACGTCCTGTACTACACCAGGTGGGGATACTGGATCCAGGCTGCAGGCGAGAACCCCACTGCCCTGGACACGGCAGGCGTAGACGTCAACCGGGTCAGATACGCGACAGTGATCTTCTCCGGGGCAATGGCCGGGCTGGCGGGGGCCGTGCTCTCCATCGGGCTCACAACGAGTTTCGTCGGGAGTGGGCTGACGATGGTCGACGGTCGCGGCTGGATCGCTATTGTTGCCTACCTGTTTGGGAACTACAACCCGCTCGGGGCGTTCGGTGCAGCACTACTGTTCGGCGGTGCGGACATGTTCCAGGTGCAGCTCCAGACCGTCGGCATAGAGGTGTCGTCGACACTCACCGGCCTGCTCCCCTACTTCCTCGTCATCTTCGTGTTAGCGTTCTACGGCAAAACGAGAATGCCGTCGAAGGTCGGCGAACCGTACGATACCGAGTCGTGATACTGGATCAAAGATATGCAATCACGTCTTCGACGACACTCTCAACAAACTCGTCGGTAACTCGTCCTTGCCATGCGACGAGGTCTTCGATACGAGGGGAATGAACGGCCCACGGTGAGACAAACGATTCTTCCGGGACACCCCCAACGTCCCAGAGATCGGAATCGAGTGCAATCGAATCCGCATACTGCTTGGTCGTGATGGCGACTGCGATGTACTGTTCGTCTCCAAACGGATGTGAGTCGTTGTTGACGATGAGCCACGGCCGTTGACTGTTCGCACCGAGTTTGAACGGGTCCGAACTTCGAACCACGTCACCTCGCCGAGGTTGCATCTACTCGTCCCCTGTCGTCTCGCGTTCACTCGGATGCTGTTCGTTTGGAGCCATAGCGTCCCACTGCTCGGGATCGATCCCGCTGTCTTCTTCGTCGAGTCGCTCCGTAATCGCATGAAGATCGTACGCGTCGGACACCCGCTCTAGGTCGTGCGTGAGTGCCCAGTACTCACCCTTGTGTCTGACTAGATTCCGTTGTTTCAGCCGCGTGAGTGCAGTCCCGACTGTGTTGGGTTCTTCGTCGATTCCGGTCGCAATCTCAGACCGGGTAAACGCTTTATCCCGGTTCGTATACAGGTATGTGAGTACCTGTTCGGGGACACTGGGGCCCTGTGGGAGGTCGCCACTTTCGAACTCTTCGATTCGAACGGGCATACCGTGTACTATTCGTGCTGACGTAATTAATGTACTGTCGTACTCGCTGCAATTCGGAAGCGGAAGCGTCCGTGGACTCGCCGTCCGGTGGCATATCGAAGTCTGCTCTCCGCCGCAGACGATGTCGAATATCTCCATTGTCTGCCAGAAATCTCTCACCTCCAGTGCTGAAAATAATCACGCACGACCGTATCACGTCTGGCTGTAAGGCCGTGGCCGTCGCAAACCACATAATCCCGGCCACCGAGCCACCACACATGGACCTCTCCGGAGACGAACTGGCGGGCGTCGTCGAGCTGTTCGGGGGGCTCACGCGCGGGGAACTCGGCGACGGACTCGCCGAACTCGCGTTCAAGCGCGGCGAGGAGTACGAGCCCGACGCGTTCGCGGACGACATCGAGTCGGCGGTCGAGGAGTACTACCTCGTGCCGCTGGATCCCGGCGACGTCGACGGGGTGGACGCGCCGGTGCTGGTCGCCGGCCCGTCCGCGTTCCCGGAACTCCCGGAGGGTGCTGAGGACCTGCTGCACATTCTCGACGCCGAGGAGCGAGCGATCGACCGCGAGACCGCCGGCGAGCGCGCGGCCGAGCGGTTCCGCGTCGACGCTGCGCAGGCGCTCGACGACGGCGCTGAGGACCGGATCGCGACCCTGGTCGACATCAGCTACGAACTCGAAGCCTGGGGCGGCGTCGACCTCGCCGACGTCAGGGAGCGGATCGACTGATACTGTCGGACGTAACTCTGTGTCACATCGTGACACTCTCCTGGCTGTATTCGCACGGTTGAACGGCTGAACGTGACGCGTGACTCCAGCAAGAAGTTAAGAGAGTTCGCGCCAACAGTAGGGCATGGATCTGGCGGCGGTGCGCGGGCACGAGGCCGAGACGGTACCCGACGAACTCCAGGAATCTGCTGTCATCGTGCCGGTGATCGAGCCGGACGACGAGCCGCGGCTGCTGTTCACCAAGCGCGCCGAACACCTCTCGAACCACCCGGGACAGATGAGCTTTCCCGGCGGGCGCCGGGAGCGGGAGGACGTCGACCTCGAAGCGACGGCGAACCGCGAGGCCCGCGAGGAGATCGAGCTACAGGCCGACGAGATCGGCTTCGTCGGCCGCCTCGACGACATCCGGACCGTCACGGAGTTCTCCGTCCGGCCGTTCGTCGCGACGATCCCCGATCGGGCGTACGAGCCCGGCGACGACGAAGTCGCGGAGGTCGCGCCGCTGTCGGTCGCCGCCCTCACCGATCTCGACAACTACGACAGCGAGCGCCGCGACCATCCCTACTACGGTGACATCCGCCTGCACTACTTCCGCGTGGGCGGCTACGTCGTCTGGGGCGCGACCGCCCGCATCCTCGTCCAGTTTCTCGACCTGGCGACCGACTGGGAGATGCCGCCCGAACCCGACCGCGAGGTCGAACCCGACGCCGATTTTCCGGTCTGATCGGTCGGGCTCGGAGACGCGATCAGGAACTCGGTTCGTCGTAGCTCACGTCGTAGTCGGCACTGCTGACGTAGGCCGCGACGCGGACGCCGATCAGGCTGACGATGATGACCGCGAGAATGTAGACGGCGAGGAGCGTCCCGGGGACGACGACGAACGCCTCGATTTCGAGCGGGCCGAGGTCCATCTGCGGGACCTCCAGCGGCCCGGTGGCGCCGGAGCGCTGCAGGAAGTAGGCGGCGAAGCCGCGGACGGCTAGCCCCACCGCGACGGCGACAAAGGGAAGGTTGATGTACGTGGTACCGATCTCGTCGTCGCGGATGAACTCGTCGAGCAGGCGGCCGGCGCTGGCGATCAGCGCCGCGCCGGTCAGCCACGGGATGGCGTCGTGGACGAACTGCGTGGCGATCATCAGTTCGGCCTCGTTGCTCATCGCGGAGGCGCCGAGCAGGCCGACGAACCCGCCGACCAGCGCCAGGCCCGCTCCGACGACGTATGTGACCAGCGACACCTGCCCGGAGTACAGCGCTTCCCGGACGTCCCCCGAGAGGCCGGCGAGAACGACGTCGATGCTCCATCCCTTGTACAGCAGGAAGACGCCGACCACTGCGGCGATGGCGCCGACCGAGACCGTGATGCTGTCGAACACTGCCAGCAGCGCCGGGAACGCCAGCAAGGCGAGGCCGATCGGCACCAGCACCGTCTTCCGGAGCTCCTCGTCGGCGAGAAACTGCTTGAGCAGGTAGTACGTCGACTCGATGTCACGGGCCTGCCGGACCACCACGCGGTCGACGGCGTCGACCGGGATCCGGCTCTCGATGATCGGCACGAGCTGCTCGTCCTCAGCGCTGTCGACGACGACGACCGCGGAGTCCGGATCGTGGTCCGCGACGAGCTGGTCGACCTGTGCCGCGATCTCGCGGTCGCTGCTCACCGACTCACCGGCGCCGGTCAGCACCGACACGACCGTCTCGTCGTCGAGGTCGCGGGCGACCCGCAGCCCCTCCAGCAGACAGTTTACGCGGCTGTCTTCCGGGTCCTCGACGCCGACGCTCGTCACCAGCGCCTCGATCGCCGCCTCCCCGACGATGGGCGGGTCGGCGTCGAGGGGCTGTCCCCGATAGAGACAGACGACCAGCGTACTCACAGACGGGGGAAGACGGGGGCGAAATAAAAATCCCGCTACTGTTTATACGATCCAGCAACTCGGCGGCGGGCAGATTCCCCGGCCGGGAACGCCGCTCACTCCGCCGGATCGACGACGCCCTGGTCAGTGACGATGCTGTCGAGCAGGTGCGTGGGCGTCGCGTCGTACGCTGGGTTCTCCACGATGAACCCCTCTGCGGGTTCGAGCATCACCTCGCTGGCGGTGCGGTAGTCGTTCTCGAACGCGAAGCCGCCGTCGGCCAGTTTCGTGGCCGACCCGATGGCCGTCATCGGGACGCCGACGTCGGCGGCGGCCGCCGCGAGCGGGTAGGTGCCGACGCGGTTGTGCAGCGTGTCCTCGACGACGCAGTCGATGCCGACGACGACGCGGTCGCACTCGGGTAGGTAGTGACCGCAGGCGCCGTCGACGATCAGGTGCGTCTCGACGGCTTCGAACTCCGCGAGGCGGCGGGCCATCTTCCGGCCCAGGAAGCGCGGGCGGGCCTCGGTCACGTAGACGGTGAACGCCGCGCCGTCTTCGATGGCGCGGGTGATCGCCGACAGCACCGTCGTCGAGTAGTCGTGGGTGAGCAGCACGTCCGCCTCGGCCAGCATCGACGCGGCGTTCTCGGCGGCGCGGCGCTTGCCCGACTCGACCCGCTCGATGACGCGCTCGATGGCGTTGCGGGTCAGTTCCTGGGCCTCGGCAACGCTGTCGGGGTCGGCCTCGGTGACGGTCTCGACGATCTCGCGCTGGGTGTTGTGCAGCGAGGCGTGGGAGGGGTCTGCTCGCCGGAGCGCGTTGCTGTTGCGCTCCAGCGCCTGGAGGTATTCGCTGACTGCGGGGAACTCCCGGTCGGTCAGCTCCCGGAGCGCGCTGGCGGCCTTGACCGCGATCACCGACGCGCTGTGGGTCTGCATGTCGGCGATCTCCGCCGCTGTTTCGTCGATCATACCGGGGCTATCTCCCCCCACGACCAAGAGTGTTGCCGGACGGCCCCGCGAGGGCGCCCTGCGGCGACCGCCAGAGACGGCTCCGGCCCGGCTGTTCCCGCAGCCACCGGGGCGGCTCCGGTTCGGCTGCTACCCCAGCCATCGGGGCGGCTCCGGTTCGGCTGCTGCCCCAGCCATCAGGGGGGTTCCGGCTCGGCCGCTTCCTCCGGAACACCCTCGCCGCCAGCGTGGCTGCTGTCGGAGGCGGTGAGTGCAATGCCGACGAGGACGACGACGCCGCCGACGATGGTGTAGGCCGTCGGTGCCTCGCCCAGCAACACGAGGGCGAGCACCGTCGCGCCGACGGGTTCACCCAGCAGCGAGACGGAGACGACGCTGGATTCGAGGTGGGCGAGCACCCAGTTGATGACCGTGTGACCGAGCAGGCCGGGCCCGACCGCCAGGCCGAGGAAGATGAGCCACTCCCGCGGCGGGTAGCCCGTTAGCGGCCCCCCCTGGAGCACGGCGATGACGAGCAGGCCGACAGTGCAGACGCTGTAGACGATGACAACGTAGGGGATCAGCGCCATCCGCTGGCGCAGCGACCGGCCCGCGAGGACGTACCCCGCGGCCATCACCGCGCCGAATAGCGCCAGGCCGTTGCCCAAAAGCGGCGCCGGCCCGATCAGGGTGCCGCCGAGCAGGTCGCCGAGTGACATCGTCGCCATGCCCGCGACAGCGACGAGAATCCCGAGCACCATCCTGCTGGTGACGCGCTCGCGCAGCAGGAGCCAGGCGCCGGCCGCGACGAACAGCGGCTGTGACTGGACCAGGGTCACGCTCGCGGCGACGCTGGTCCACGCCAGGCTCTCGAACCAGGAGGCGAAGTGCAGCGCGAGCGCCAGCCCCGACAGTGTCCCAAAGCCCAGGTCCCGCCGGCCCAGGGCGCGAAACTGGTCGCGGTACTTCCAGACGGCGACCGGCAGCAGCGGCAGCGTCGTGAACAGGACCCGGTAGAACGCCGCCACCGCCGAGGGGGCGTCGCTCAGCCTGACGAGGATGGCACCGGTGCTGATCGCCACGATGACGACGCCGAGGGCGAGCACGGGCAGGTAGCCGTCGTCGATCCGGTCGCCGAACACGGACGAACGCAGGCGGTCGCGGGGCTTACGGGTTGCGAAACGCCGCCCCGAACCCTCTACTCGGAACCAGTCTCGTCTTCTGGTGATTGCTGTCGTAACAAGTACCCGGCACCACAGATGCCTGCTATCGCGCCCCCGACTCCAAGTCCGGGACCAAACCCATCGACTTTGGGGTCGTCGTTGGGACTTTCGTCGTCATCAGACTCGGTACCTTCAGTCCCATCACCTTCTCCCTCATTTATTATTCCAATCGCGCTATCTTGACCCCCACTCTCGGATTCGGCTCTGTCACTACTCCCATTCTGTGATTCGTTGTTTTCACCCCCCTCGATATTGGTATCCTGCTGTTCGTCGATGATCCATTCTGCATCACCTCCCGTGGTTGCCACCTCGGGCTGGATCCTTGCGAAGACCGGAATATCAGTTTCGTAGGTTCTACCCGCTAATACGTAGGTCACGGTAACCGACACTGGCGTGAGTGGAGCGGTATCCTCAATCGTGAACTCTTCGTCCGGGAATTCGAGAAACAGCGCGTAATCGTATCCCTCCACGGAACCGTCCCCTACGGTTACCTCAACGCCGTGTTCGCGCCTGACGTACTCCACGGCCGTCTCGGCGGCTGGCACCATACACTTCATCTCTGCCCACTCCTCCCATGGGCGTGTCTCGAAATGGGCTGGTTCGTCGCCGGACATTACCGTGGCGAACTTGACCTCGTCGTCCTCTGGAAGGTACTCAACGTCCTCATCATCCTCCACTACGTGTGCAGTAAGATAGACATCATCCTTACCACGCACGTATTTTCCTTCTTCGTTTGGGCTCTCATCACTTTGGTCATCGTCTTCGCCGAAGTCTTTTTCCGCGCTTGCGCCGGATACACTGAGTATAAATATTCCTGGGGGAGCACTGAATAAGCTCATGAGATATCTGCGCCGATTCATGACTGATATTCGCTGAAGGACTATAATAAGTATTGTGTAGGCTACAAGAACTGCTGTACCTGCCACACCTTTATATACCTATAACTAACCCACATCTCTACAGTTCTGGTTTGTATACAGCAGATAGTCGTTCCTGGGAACAAGACACTGATGATTGCTTGAAACTACTATCAGTCGATGGCGCCCCAGGGAAGTTCAAAGATAGCCCAGCGTTTCGAGTCGTTCGCGCACCGCTTCGTCCTCGACCGGGTCAGCTTCGGTCTCTGCCTCCTGGTCACCGGGGGGCTCCGGCGACTCCAGTTGTTCCAGCAGTAGCTCCAGCGCGACGGCGACGTACTCGTCGACGGTTTCGAACTGCGTGCCGTCGAGTCTGGCCTCGATTGCGCGCGCAGTGTGTTCCGGGATTGCGACAGATCGGTCGGAATCCGGGCATTTTTCCGGGATTGCGACAGGCCGGTCGGAATCCGGGCATTCTTCCCCTGCACTGTCCGGGTGGTTGTCCCCTCTCATTGCTCTGATACCCTGACTGTTTCCAGCACTGTTTCGACGAGCCGCTCGGTCACATCGGGCTGTTCCTCGAGGAGTCGCTGGCGCCGCTGTGTCCAGACGTCCTGGTCCAGGCCGGCCGAGACCAACCGCTCGACGGTAGCCAGCGCCGCCCGCTCGTCGGTGAACGACTGGAGCAGTCCGTACTCTTCCTCCAGCTGCCGGAACACCACCTCGTCGTCGGGACCGACCATCGTGTTCGTCCTGATCGCCGGCGTTCCCAGAAGCGCTGCCTCCGTCGACATCGTCCCCGAGTCGCCGACGTAGAGGTCCGCGTAGTACAGGACGTGATGAATGTCAGCGGGGTCCGTGCCGAGCCGTTCGGCCTCGACCGCAGCGGGAACGTCGCCCTCTGCGGAGACGAACACGCGCCCGTACTCCGAGAGGGTCCCGACGAGGTCGCGGAGCCCCTCGGGCGACAGCCCGGCGTGACCGACGTCGTGGTAGGCGTCCCAGCCCGCCGTCCGCACCACGAAGTACGGCTCGTCGGGATCGATCCCCACCCGGCGAAGGACAGTCGGGTCCGGATCGAAGTATCGCGGGTGGAGGTACGCAAGCTCCTGGAACGGCAGCGCGCGGCGCCGCTGTGGATCGATCGGGATCTCCATCTCCGGCGGTGCGCAGACGGTGTCGGCGAACGGGAGTGTCGCCGTGTATTTCAGCAGGCGCATCGGCGTGGAGTCGATGTGGGTGTCGCTGACGACGACGTGGCGACACCCCTGGAGGGCCGAGACGTGTGCGGGTGCAGGTCCGAGCCGGCTCAGGATGACGTCGGGATCGAACCGGCGTGCGGCGCCGTACAGCCGCCGTTCGCGGACGGCGAGCTCCGCCAGCAGCTCCGACAGGGAGTCGCCCCGCGTCGACAGCGGCCGGTGTTCGATGCCGTATGCGTCCAGCAACGGCACCGTCACCTCCTTCTCCCGCGAGGTGACGAACGTCTCGTGACCGCGGTCCTGCAGTTCGGCGAGCGCGTTACGGAACAGGTGGACCTGGGCCGGGTGGGCGACGTCACAGAGCACGCGCAGCCCCGCGCTGGCGCCGTCGGCGCTCGGCACGGCGTGGTTGGCGTCGGGCCGCGAGAGGACTGCGCTCAGCGACATCAGGGCCACCGCCCGCCGATCCTGTACACCGGGCCGTCGACCGCGTCGGCGTCAAGCGCGCCCCTGCCGTCGAGGATCGGCGCGTCGACGGCGTCGTAATCGACCGATCTGACCGATTCGTGGGGCGTCACGACGACGACTGCGTCCGGATCCTGATCGGTCACGCTGTCGATCGGGACCTGCTCGACGACGTCGACGGACTCCCAGTCGCTCAGCACTGGATCCGCACCGCTGACGGTCGCGCCGCGGTCGTCGAGTTGCCGCGCAATCGGCACCGCCGGGGCGTTCCTCAGTTCGTCGATGCCAGCCTTGTACGTCAGCCCGAGCAACAGGATCTCCGACCCCTCGATGGGCTGGCCGTGGGCGTCGAGCACCGCTTCCAGCATGGCAACCGTGTGTGAGGGCATGCGGTCGTTCATCGCACGGGCCGCCTCGAACAGGCCGGAGTCTGCCTCGAACGCACCGCTCAGGAAGTACGGGTACACCGGGATGCAGTGGCCCCCAACGCCGGGTCCTGGATCGTGGATCTCACAGAACGGCTGCGTGTTCGCGACGTCGATGGCGTCGGTGACGTCGATGTCGAGCTCGCGCGCGTACAGCGCGAGCTGGTTCGCCAGCGCGATGTTGACGTCCCGGTAAACGCCCTCGAACACTTTCACGGCCTCCGCAGTCGTCGCGTCCGCAACCTCGAGCACCCGGTTCGAGGAGATTTCGTCGTAGAGCATCCCCGCGATGCGCGTGCTCTCGGCGTCGACGCCGCCGACCACTTTCGGGTGGGTCCCCCGGATGTCCGCGAGCGCCTGGCCACTGACCGTCCGCTCCGGGCAGGCGGCGGCGCCGAACGCCTCGGGGTCGAGTCCGCTCTCCGCAGAGAGCGCCGGAACGACCACGTCCTCCGTGGTCCGGGGCGGCACCGTGGACTCGATGACGACGAGGTCGCCCGGCGACAGCCCCTGCCCGATCGTCCCGACGACCTCCCGGAGCATCGAGAGATCCGGCTCCCGCTCGTCGGTCAGCAGTGTCGGCACGATGACGACGTGGACGGCAGCGCGAGACGCGGCCTCCTCGCCGCTCGTCGTCGCCTGGAACGCGCCGCGGTCCACCACGTCGGCGACGAGATCGGGCAGTCCTGGTTCCTGGGTGATCGGGGAGTCGCCGTCGTTAATTTGGGCGACGACCTCGGGGTCGACGTCGACCCCGGTCGTGTTCCCGGTGACGTCGGCGTAGACTGCCGCCAGCGGGAGCCCCATCTTGCCCAGTCCGTACACCGCGACGGGCACGTCCCCGCCCGTGAACGCTGCCCGCTGGTGGAACGGGCTCTCGCCGGAGCGGTACAGCGTCCTGGAGTCCGGGCGGAGATTAGTCATGGGCGGATCGCCTTCTTCCGTGCGAGTGCGCGGTTCTCGATCTGTTCGATCACGTCGAGCACCTCCAGGGCGTCCTCGGCAGTGACGACCGGCTCGCTGCCCTCGCAGGCCGCCTCGCAGAACGCGCTGAGTTCGGCTTTCAGCGGCTCGCCGTTTTTCACCATCGGCCGCTCGACCACGCTCTCGTGGCGGTACCTGATGTCGCCGTCCGTTTCGACGTACTCCGGGTGCGACCGCCGGTGGATTTCGACGTTCTGGCTGATGAAGTCGACGTTGACCCGACAGGAGCGGGCCGTCAGCGAGAGCTGTCGCACCTTCTCCTGGGTGAGCCGGCTGGCCGTCACCGTCGCGACGCAGTCGTCGGCGAACTGGAACTGGGCCGTCACGTGGCGATCGTCGTAGGCCATCGCGGACAGCGAGTCGATGTCGCTGTCGACCAGCGACAGCAGGATGTCGATGTCGTGGATCATCAGGTCTTTCACGACGTTGTCCTCGTTGTCCCGGTCGAGCGGCGGCCCGAGGCGGTCGACGTCGATGCCGACGATATCGAGGTCGGGTACGATGTCCGCGAGCACGCGCGTCGCGGGGTTGAACCGCTCGATGTGGCCGACCTGCAGCGTGATACCGCGCTGGTCGGCCAGCCCCGCCAGTTCGCGCCCCTTGTTGACATCGTCGACGAACGGTTTTTCGACCAGTACGTCGACGCCCCGTGCGATGCACTCCCGGACTACGTCGTAATGGTACCGGGTCGGCACGGCGATGGAGACGGCGTCGACAGCACCCAGCAGCTCCGACCGGTCCATCGACACGGTTCCGAACTCATCGGCAGCTGCGCTGGCTGCCTCATCGTCGATGTCACAAACGCCGGCCAGGCGGACGTCCGGCAGCTCCGCGTACACGCGTGCGTGGTGGTATCCCATGCTTCCGACGCCGATGACGCCGGCGTTCAGCTGCTCGCTCAGCTCGGGACGATCAGTCATCGCTTGCCACCCCGCGGACGCTACCATGCCTGCAGCCCGCCTTCAGCGGCTGTCGTTCGAACACCGTTCTGTCGTCCGATTTCGCGGCCAGGACGTCGCCAGCGCAGGCAGCTGTCGGTCGCTGCGTCTGCGCCCGTGATCTTCCCTGGAACACGCCGTTGAATCTCGGGTACAGTGGTATTGTTATTCTCAGCTTTGGGTCAGTAAGTGGCGTTTTCCATATCGCCTGCCGTCAGTGCCGCCGAACCCGTGAGCTGTTGCGATTCCGGCTGCTCGTGCCCTGATGCGGACGCCGATCGGATTCAAATACCCTGAAACTGCCGTGCTGGCGTGCCCGATGTGTCCGGGCTCACGCCCACTGACGAACAGGATCGCCACCCGCCAGTAACCGAGTCATACCCTTGTGGCTCCACGCGTCGTGGCTGCCAGACTGTTGCTGATACTGGTGGCTGTACGTACATGAAAACTCAAATTGAGAATCCAGACGGAACGGGTCTGTCTCCGCAGATACACTGCCGGACGTGATTCCGTTCCCACCCGGATAGCGCTCAGCATCTGATACTGATTGTTGTGACTCGTTACCGCCGGGTATTCGTCAGACGCCAGTTTCGAGCCGTGAAATCGCCGCTATTGCGATGTGGTGATGAAAATAATCACAACAATCAGTATGAGACACCCGAAACCCCCAGTATGAGCGACGATCCCCTCGGGGGCATCGAATCGGCCGAAACCGACCCGCCGAAACTCGGTCGTCACCCGCGTGTCGTTCGGTGGCTCATGACCGTCGGTATTCTGCCTGCCCGGCGGTAACGAGTCACAACAACCACTATCAGACTCGGCCTGAGCGAACACAGTCGGTGACGCTGCGGAGTTTATACGGTACATTACTATGCTGGATGGCCGAGTGGTGGTGCCCATGACTTACTCGTCGCTCGAACAGTACGACAGGGTAGCAGAGAGTCGCCGGGCGTGGCAACTGCTACGGGTCTCCGAACATCTGGAGTCGGTGCTCGGGTCGGTCGACATCGAGAACGAGGAGGAACTCGCTGGCGAGGTGATCACGGCGCTGAAGGCAGCCGACCGGGCCTACCAGCGCGAGACCGGGCGCTACGGCCACGATTCTGCGGAAGAGTGCAACGCCAGCGAGACGACGGTTGAGCAACCGGACGGGGCGACAGCCGGCGAGGGGAAGGAAACGACAGTCCAGAAGACGAAAGAGCCAGTTACCCGGGAGCCACCCCGGACGGAGATAGAGGACACGAGCGGTGCGATTGGAGAGCCGGACGCCGATGTCGACTGGTAACAGCCGATCGCACAGCAGTCAGAGTGGACACCTGCCGACAATCCCCTCGACTTCTGATCTCTGTCCGTCGGTTGATACGGTCGTGCGTGACTTTGTACCGCTATGGGATCGCGTGTTGTGCGTTTCAGCCCGTGAAACCAACGGATATTGGGCCCCAGTGCTGAAAGTGATCACGCACGACCGTATGACCCGGACGTGATTTGCCTCAGTTATCTCGACACAACTCGGGAGTCTCAGGGTCGATACTCGTCGATATCGTGTCCTGACGCCTCACAGAATCACGTCCGGGTGTATATACAGAGCTTACCGCAGTTCGGGAGTGATAGGTCATTTGATAACAATGGTGATGGCGACAGTAGCTGGGGGCGTGAGCAGTCACGAACTCTCACTCGACATCGCACCGGTTTCGATCACGCCACCGGATCTCTGGATCCTGGCTGTGATGTTTTTCGGGGTGGGAGACCTGGTAACGACCGCGATCGGTCTGCAGGTGACCGGCGTCGTCGAACTCTCGCCGGTGCTCGCCCAGTTCAACGGCCGGATGGTGTACGTGATGATGCTCTGTCTGAAGGTCGTGGCCTTTGCCGGCTGTTACCTGCTCTGGCGGGCGGTGCCCGGACCTCACGCGATCAGTGCCCCGCTGGTGCTCGCCGTGATCGGCATCCTCGTCACCCTCTGGAACTCGGTCGTCCTGGCCAGCGTCCTCGTGTGAATACGCCGGTTTTCGTGTCTTGCCAGTCCACAAAGCCCCACGGCCGTGGATTCAAATGCGATGGCGCGGCCAGCCCACGGCATGGACCGGGCCGTCTCGCCCGTCGTGGGGGTCGCACTGCTGGCGTTGCTGACGGTGCTGCTCGCGCTGTCGGTCAGCACTGCCGTCCCGTCGCTGTCGGGCGAGCCCCCGCCGGCGGCGCAGCTCTCCGTGACGGCGAACGCCTCCGCCGACCGCGTGTCGATCACGCACAACGGCGGGGACCGCCTGGACGTGACGGAACTCCGCGTGACCGTCGCGGTCGACGGCAGGGAGCTCGATCGCCAGCCGCCAGTGCCGTTTTTCGCCGCGCGCGGGTTCCGGAGCGGCCCGACCGGGCCGTTCAACACTGCCAGCCCGAACGACTGGGGAGCCGGGCAGACGGCGAGCTTCCGGATCGCGACGACGAACCATCCGACGATCGACCGCGGCGCGACCGTCTCGGTCACCGTCGCGACCGACCGGACGGTGCTCCTCGAAACGACGACCACGGCGAGATAGCAGCGGTGGGGGGCCGGTTACTCGTTGACTGCTCCGCGCTCACTCGCCGCCGTCGGGGATCTCCGCGAGCGTCGTGATTGCGCGGGGGCTGCTGTCGCTGGCCTGCTGGATGCGGTGGTCGAACGTCTCGAAGCCCGCCTCGGTGAACATTCGGTCGGCCTCTTCCTCGTCGTAAAACAGCATGATCGCGTCGGCCATCTTCTGGAACACGGCGTTGTCGGGGTAGTCGGGACCGACGACCAGCACCCGGCCGCCGGGCTTGCCGACGCGGCGGAGTTCCCGCAGCGCCGCGACGGGGTTGGGCCAGTACTCGATCGAGCCCGACGACCAGATCAGGTCGAACGTGTCCTCAGCAAACGGGAGGCGTTCGGCGTCGCCGCGGTAGAAGCGGACCGGGCCGCGCTTGCCGAACTTCTCGTAAGCCTTCGAGAGCTGGTGGGCGCTCTGATCGAGCCCGTGGACGTGCTCGGTCTCCCGGAGCAGTCCTTCAGTCGCGAACCCGGTGCCACAGCCGACGTCGAGCACCCGGTCCTCGGGCCCGACGTCGAGCCACTCGATCGCCTCGTCGCGCATCGCCTCGTTCCAGATGAACGGGTTGATCCGGTCGTACACTCGCGAGAGGTACTTGTAGAACGTCCGGGCCCGTTGCTTGTCTTCGAGAACGCCCATTAGCTACCGTTGGACCGGACGCGCAATAACTCTCCGGATTCGTTTTTCCCGGAGTTGTCCGTTCCATTCCGCAACTCCCAAATAGGCATTCTTGTTACACCCAGACGATTGAAGGATGCCTGAACAAACGGTACTACGTCGTATCAAGGAGGCCGAGGAGGAGGCCGACGAGATCATCGCCGAGGCAAAAGCCGACGCCGACGAGCGGATCCAGCACGCCCGCGAGGAGGCAGAGGAGATCCGTGAACAGGCCCGCAAGGAGGCCCAGGAGGAGGCCGAGGCGCAGATCGAGGAGGCCCGCGAGGAGATCCAGGCCGAGCGCGAGGGGATCATCGAGGACGGGCAGGCCGAGCGCGAGCGCCTCGAATCCGCCGCCGAAGAACAGATCGACGAGGTGATCGAGTTCACCATCGAGCAGTTCACGGAGGCGGTAGATGCTCAGACCTGAGCAGATGTCGAAGGTCTCGGTGACCGGAGCCAAGTCCGTGATGGACGACGTCATCGAGACGCTGCACGACCTGCACCTGGTGCACATCACCGACTACGACGGCTCCTGGGAGGGGTTCCAGCCCGGCGACTCCCTCGAAGGGGCCGACGAGACGTCGGGCCAGCTCGTCACGGTGCGGGCGATCGAGAGCATCCTCGACATCAGCGAGGACGATGTCGGCGCGACGACGTCGATCGACCTCTCGAACGCCGACGAGCGCCTCGAGGAAGTCCGCCAGGAGGTCAACGAACTCGACGAGCGCCGCGACGAGCTCCAAAGTCGCCAGCGCGACATCGAGGAGCGCCTGGGGCAGATGGAGCTGTTTGCCGACCTCGGGATCGAACTGGACCTCCTGTGGGGGTACGAATCGCTGTCGGTACTCGTCGGCGAGGGCGACGCGGACGGGATCCGCGCGGCGCTCGCGTCCGCGGAGGGTATCGACGGCCACGAGGTGTTCCCCGGACGCGACAGCGTCGCAGTGTTCGCGCGGGAACGCGACGAGGACGCCCTCGATGACGCGATGGTCGGCGTCCCGTTCACCGAGTACACCGTCCCAGAGGAGACGGGCGATCCGGAGTCGTACGTCGCGGACCTGGAGAACGAACGCCGGCAGATCGAGAGCGAACTGGAGAGAGTCGAGAACGAACTGGAGACGCTGAAGCTGGAACACGCCGGCTTCCTGCTCGCGCTCGAAGAGGAGCTCTCGATCGACGCCGAGAAGTTCGAGGCCCCGTTGCGCTTTGCGACGACCGAGCGGTCGTTCATCGTCGAGGGCTGGGTGCCGACCCGCCGCTACGAGACGGTCGTCTCGACGCTCCGTGACGCGGTCGGCGACCGCGTCGAGATCGACGAAATCGAGCGTGCCTCCCACACCGGCGGCCATCCCGGACATGACGACGCCCACGACGCCGAACACGGCCACGAAGACGAGGCGGTCGCGACCGACGACGGCGAGGACGTTGCTGCCGACGGCGGAACCGCTGTCGAAGCGGACAGCGACACGGAGGTCGCCACGGACGGCGGCACCAGCGGGAACATCGTGACCGTGCCGGACGATCCGCCGGTCATCCAGCGCAACCCGGACATCGTCGGCCCGTTCGAACTGCTGACGAAAGCGGTCAACCGGCCGAAATACTCCGAGTTCGACCCGACGTTCACGCTGTTTCTGACGTTCCCGCTGTTTTTCGGGTTCATGATCGGGGACATCGGCTACGGCCTTGCGTACCTCGCGCTCGGCTACTGGGTCGTCAGCAAGTTCGACTCCGACGGGCTGATCAACTTCGGGAAGATCGTGATGTGGCTCGGCGTGTTCACGATCATCTTCGGTGTGCTCTACGGCGAAATCGTCGGCTTGCACTTCTTCGAGTGGTTCGGCAGCCACCCGCCGATAGAGAAGGGGCTGTCCGACAGCGTCACGCCGGAGCCCGAGGGCTGGGCGTTCTTCTGGCTCATCGCGGCCGTCATCCTCGGCTGGCTCCACCTCAACCTCGCATACCTGTTCGACTTCGTCGAAGAGTACCAGCTCCACGGCCCGAAGCAGGCGTTCATCGAGGTCGGCTCCTGGCTGATCGCCCTCAACGGGCTGTGGGTGTTCATCTTCAGCAAGTTCCTCGCAGGGGCCAAGCCGGATTTCCTCGTCGGGAGCGGGGCGATTCTGGACACGGGACCGTTCCACCTGGGCTTTACCGGCTTCCCGGAAGTCGCGGGCATGATTGGTGCCGTCGCGTTCTTCCTGGGGATCGGGATCCTCTTGCTGGGGCCGTGGTACGAGGCCTTCGAGTTCGCCGTTCCGCTCGCGCACCCGCTCTCGTACACCCGGCTGACCGCAGTGCTGCTCGCGAAGGCCGGGATGGCGCTGGCGGCAAACCTGCTGTACTGGGGGGCCTATCAGGACGAGAAAGGGTTTCACTTCATGCACACGTACGAGCCGGGCCACACCCCCGAACACGGTGAGGTCCTCTTCGGCGGCTTCTCGAACATGGGAACCCACGTCTCAGCGGGTCCGCTCGAACTCGGTCTCGAGGGTGCGATCATCGGTCTGCCGGTGCTGATTGTCGCCCACCTCGTGGTATTGGCAGTCGGTGGCACAGCGGCGATACAGGCCATCAGGCTGGAGTACTTCGAGTTCTTTGAGAAGTTTTATGAAGGCGGTGGAAGAACCTTCCAACCGTTCGGTTACGACAGAGCGTACACTACTGACACCTGAACTCAACCATGCTTGAAACACTACCTGAGATTACCAACATCGTACTGCAGGAGGGAACGGAGGCGGCGCCGGGCATCAGAGACGCCGGTGCTGGTGCCATCGGCGTCGGGCTGGCCGCACTCGGGACCGGCTACGCACAGAGCCGGATCGGAGCCGCCGCGGTCGGTGCCGTCGCCGAGGACAGTGACAACTTCGTCCTGGGACTTATCTTTACCGCTATCCCCGAGACGCTGATCATTATCGCGTTCGTCAGCCTGTTCCTGGTGCTGTAACGCCCCCTCACTGAGATTTATGACACTCGACACAGTCGCCGAGGACATCAGAGAGCAGGCCCGCGCGCGTGCGGAGGAAATCCAGGAGGAGGCCGGGGCCGACGCCGAGGAGTTGCTCGCGGAAGCCGAGGCCGACGCCGACGAGATCCGCGAGGAGATCCTGGGCGACGCGGACCGCCAGATCGAGCAGGAGCGCGAGCAGCGCCTCTCCAGCGCGAAGCTCGAGGCCAAACAGGAGCGCCTGGAGGCCCGCCGCGACGTCCTCCAGTCGGTCCGCGACGCCGTCGAGGACGAGATCGCCTCCCTCGAGGGCGACGATCGCGAGGAGCTGACCCGTACCCTCCTGGACGCCGCGGCCACCGAGATCGACTCCGAGGAGGGCGTCGAGGTGTACGGCCGCGCCGACGACCAGGCGCTCATCGAGTCGATCCTGGCCGACTACGACGGCTTCAGCTACGCCGGCGAGTACGACTGTCTCGGCGGCGTCGTCGTCGAGAGCCAGGAGTCCCGCGTCAGGATCAAGAACACGTTCGACTCGGTGCTGGAAGACGTCTGGGAGGCGAACCTGCGCGAGATCAGCGACAGACTGTTCGAGCAATGAGCACGAGTGGCAGCTCCAATCCGGAGTACGTCAACTCCCGTGTCCGGGCGCGCCGAGCCGCGCTGTTCGACGAGGAGGACTACCGGAAGCTGGTCCGGATGGGCACCGGCGAGATCGCCCGCTACATGGAGGAGACCGAGTACGAGACCGAGATCAACGCGCTCGGAGCCCGCCACAGCGGCGTCGACCTCATCGAGTACGCCCTCAACCGGAACCTGGCGAAGCACTTCCACGACCTGCTGAGCTGGGCGGACGGCCGACTGTACACCCAGATCGCCACCTACCTCCGGAAGTTCGACGCCTGGAACGCCAAGACGGCGATCCGGGGCGTCTACTCCGGTGCCGACAGCGAGGACATCCAGACCGACTACATCCGGGCCGGCGAGTTCAGCGAGAACCTCCTCGATCAGCTCGCCGCCGCCGGCAGCGTCGGCGAGGTCGTCGAACTGCTCGACGGCACCATCTTCGAGGAGGGCCTCGACGACGCCTACACCGAGTTCGAGGAGCGCGACGTGCTGGTTCCCCTGGAGAACGCCATCGACAAGACGTTCTACGAGCACCTGCTCGACGGCATCGACGAGAACACCGTCGACCGGAACTCGCCACAGGGGCTGTACCTGGAGGTGCTGCAGGCCGAGATCGACTTCACCAACATCCAGAACGCGCTGCGGCTCTCCCGGACCGGGACGGATCTCGACCCCGACGAGTTCTTCATCGAGGGCGGCAAACTGTTCGAACGTGGCGAGCTTCCGGGGCTGGTCGGCAGCTTCGACCAGCTCGTCGAGCGGATCCGCGAGAGCACGTACGGCGAGGACCTGGAGGAGGCGCTGTCGAAACTCGAGACAGCCGAGAGCCTCATCCAGTTCGAGCAGGCGCTCGACGCCGCGCTGCTTGAGTACTCCGACAAGCTGTCGTACACCTACCCGGTGTCGATCTGTTCGGCCATCTCGTACGTGCTCGCGAAGGAACGGGAAGTCGAGAACATCCGGGCGATCGCCCGCGGCCGTGAGGTCGGCCTCTCGATCGAGGAGATCGAGGAGGAGCTGGTGGTAGCATGAGCGCGGGCGGCAGCCAGGAGATCGCCGTCGTCGGCAGCCCCGAGTTCACGACGGGCTTCCGGCTGGCGGGCGTGCGCAAGTTCCAGAACGTGCCCGACGACGAGAAGCCCGACCGACTCGACGAGGCCGTCGAGGAGACGCTGCACGACGACGAGATCGGGATCGTCGTGATGCACGACGACGACATCGACCACCTCTCGCGCGACGTTCGTTCCGAGGTCGAGACGAGCGTCGAGCCGGTCGTGGTCACGCTCGGGGGCGGCGCCGGCAGCGGCAACCTGCGCGAACAGATCAAACGAGCAATCGGCATCGACCTACTGGACGATTCATGAGTCAGGCAACAGAATCCGACGTCCGCGAGGACGGTATCATCGACAGTGTAAGCGGCCCCGTCGTGACGGCAGTCGACCTCGACGCGCGGATGAACGACGTCGTCTACGTCGGTCACGAGGGGCTGATGGGCGAAGTGATCGAGATCGAAGGAAACGTCACCACGATCCAGGTGTACGAGGAGACCTCCGGCGTCTCGCCGGGCGAGCCGGTCGAGTCGACCGGCGCACCCCTATCGGTCGACCTCGGGCCCGGCATGCTGGACACCATCTACGACGGCGTCCAGCGGCCGCTGGACGTGCTCGAGACGAAGATGGGCTCGGCGTTCCTCGACCGCGGCGTCGACGCGCCGGGGATCGACCTCGAACGGACCTGGGAGTTCACGCCCGAAGTCGCGGAGGGTGACGAGGTGTCCGCCGGCGACGTCGTGGGCACCGTTCCAGAGACAGAGAGTATCGAGCACAAGGTGATGGTGCCGCCCGATTCGGAGGGCGGCGAGGTCGTCGGCATCGAGTCCGGCAACTTCACCGTCGAGGAGACGGTCGTCGAACTCGACAGCGGCGAGGAGATCGCGATGCGCCAGGAGTGGCCGGTCCGCGAGAAGCGCCCGGCCGAGGAGAAGCAGACGCCGACGATCCCGCTGGTCAGCGGCCAGCGCATCCTCGACGGCCTGTTCCCGATCGCCAAGGGCGGGACTGCGGCGATCCCCGGCCCGTTCGGCTCGGGGAAGTGCGTGACACCGGATACACCGGTGTTGCTCGCGAGCGGCGAGACAGTCCCGATCGAGACGTTGTTCGAACAGGCCGCCGACGAAAGGACGATCGAGGCGGACGGAGAGACTCTGATCGAGGCCGAGATCGACGTACTGACGTTCGATACGGACGCAAATGAGATCCGTGAAACCTCGACATCGCAGGTGTACAGGGGCTCGACTGATCGACTCGTTCGGATCCGAACGGCGAGCGGTCGAGAACTCGAAGTGACACCCGCCCACAAGCTGTTCCGGATGGGTGGTGATCTCTCTGTCGAGGAGACGCCGGCTGCGACCCTCACCGAAGGCGACTCCCTGGTCATGCCACGACGGATCGACATTGACCCGGAACCGACCGACATCGATCCCTACAGCCTTCTTCCGGAGTATCGAGCAGTTGACGAGGACGCAGTCAGTGAGATTCGGGACGCGATCGAGGACGCAGAGGCGTCATACGCAGATCTCGCTGCCGGGTGTGAGCTACCGTACCCGTATCACACGGTTCGAAACTACGCAGCCGGGCCAAACAGTCCGACGCTCCGATTCCTCGACGCGGTGTCGACGTTCCTCGACACTGATCGTCCGGCTGTGACTCGCGTCAAACCCGGGAGTAACGGCAAACCGGTGACGATCCCCGAGCAGGTCGACGAGTCGATGGCGGAGTTTCTCGGACTCGTACTTAGCGACGGGATGATCACCGAGAAGACTGTGCGGTTTCACAACACCGACCCGACTCTCCGAGAGCGATTCGCTACCCTCGCAGATCAGTTGTTCGACGTCGGTGTTACAGAGACCGTCCAGAATACGGTCGAAACTGTCGAGATACACAGCACTATCGTCGCCACGTTACTCTCCGAACTGGGCGTGCCGGAGACGCAAAAATCGGTCTCTGCGGTGGTTCCGAACCCAGTTCTCTCGGGGCCAGACGAGGTAGCCGAGTCGTTCCTTCGTGGCTACTATCTCGGTGATGGCTCGATCAGTGGAGCCACTGTCGAAATTGCGACATCGAGCTCCGAGATGGTGTCCGGGCTTGCGTACCTACTCTCGCGGCTCGGCATCCTGTTCCGGATCGACCGCAGAACTGACGGGTCGACCCGTGTCACCGTCACTGGCGCTGACGAACTGGCAGCGTTCCACTCCGCGATTGCCGACGACGATTCCCACGAGAAGATCAGACAGATCGGATCGTACGCCCGAAACACCGTCGGGAATACCAACATCGATACAGTTCCGGTCGGAGCGGAAACGATGTCGGCGATCGCAGAGGCGGCACGGTACACGGAGTTTACCGACGCTGGTATCGAGACGCACAACTACACTGGACTCGGTCAGCAACCGAGCAGGGACGCGTTCAGGACGATCGAGTCAGTGATTGCCGACGGAGGCAGGGCGGTCACGGAGCGCGTCTCGGCCGTCACCGAAATGCTCGAAGACGTCTTTTTTGATCCGATCGTCGAGGTCGAGAGGATCGAGACGGAGCAGACGGTATACGACGTGACCGTGCCGGGCACGCAGAACTTCGTCGGCGGGACGGTTCCGTCCGTGCTACACAATACGGTGGCCCAGCAGAGCCTCGCGAAGTTCGCCGACGCCGACATCGTCGTCTACATCGGCTGTGGCGAGCGGGGCAACGAGATGACCGAGGTGATCGACGACTTCCCGGAGCTGCCGGACCCACAGACCGGGAACTCGCTGATGGCCCGGACCTGCCTCATCGCCAACACGTCGAACATGCCCGTCGCGGCCCGCGAGTCCTGCATCTACACCGGGATCACGATCGCGGAGTACTACCGCGACATGGGGTACGACGTGGCGCTGATGGCCGACTCCACCTCCCGGTGGGCCGAGGCCATGCGCGAGATCTCCTCGCGGCTGGAGGAGATGCCCGGCGAGGAGGGCTACCCCGCGTACCTGGCCGCGCGCCTGGCGGAGTTCTACGAGCGCGCCGGCTACTTCGAGAACGTCAACGGTACCGAGGGCTCGGTGACGGCGATCGGCGCCGTCTCGCCGCCGGGCGGTGACTTCTCCGAGCCGGTCACCCAGAACACGCTGCGCATCGTGAAGACGTTCTGGGCGCTGGACTCGGACCTGGCCGAGCGCCGGCACTTCCCGGCGATCAACTGGAACGAGTCGTACTCGCTGTACCGCGACCAGCTCGACGACTGGTTCGAGAACAACGTCGACGAGAACTGGGCGGAGCTGCGCCAGTGGGCGATCGACACGCTCGACGAGGAGAGCGAACTCCAGGAGATCGTCCAGCTCGTCGGGAAGGACGCACTGCCGCCGGACCAGCAGCTCACGCTCGAAGTGGCCCGCTACATCCGCGAGGCGTACCTCCAGCAGAACGCGCTGCACGACGTCGACCGCTACTCGCCGCCGGAGAAGACCTACCGGATCCTCGAGGGGATCAAGACGTTCAACGACGAGGCGTTCGAGGCGCTGGAGGCGGGCGTGCCGGTCGAGGAGATCCAGTCGATCGACGCGACGCCGCGGCTGAACCGCGTCGGTACGACGCCCGACGACGAGTCCGACGAGTTCGTCGCCGAGATCGAAGAGGCGATGGCCGAACAGCTCAGGGAGCTGTACTGACCATGAAAGAGTACAAGACAATCACCGAGATCAGCGGCCCGCTGGTGTTCGCCGAGGTCGACGAGCCGGTCGGCTACGACGAAATCGTCGAGATCGAGACGCCGAGCGGCGAGACGAAGCGCGGACAGGTCCTGGAGACGAGCGACGGGCTCGTCTCGATCCAGGTGTTCGAGGGAACGGAGGGCATCGACCGCAACGCGTCGGTGCGCTTCGTCGGCGAGACGCTGAAGATGCCCGTCACCGAGGACCTGCTCGGACGGGTGCTGGACGGCTCCGGCCGCCCGATCGACGACGGTCCGGACATCGTCCCCGAGGAGCGCCGGGAGATCGTCGGCGAGGCGATCAACCCCTTCTCGCGTGAGTACCCCGAGGAGTTCATCCAGACCGGCGTCTCCGGCATCGACGGGATGAACACCCTCGTCCGCGGCCAGAAGCTGCCGATCTTCTCCTCGTCGGGGCTGCCCCACAACGAACTCGCCCTGCAGATCGCCCGCCAGGCGACCGTGCCCGAAGAGGAGGAGGGCGAGGGCGAAGGCTCCGAGTTCGCCGTGATCTTCGGCGCCATGGGGATCACCCAGGAGGAGGCAAACGAGTTCATGGCCGACTTCGAGCGCACCGGCGCACTGGAGCGCTCGGTCGTGTTCATGAACCTCGCGGACGACCCCGCAGTCGAGCGGACGGTCACGCCGCGGCTGGCGCTGACCACCGCGGAGTACCTCGCGTTCGACCAGGGGTACCACGTCCTGGTCATCCTGACGGACATGACCAACTACTGTGAGGCGCTGCGCGAGATCGGCGCCGCCCGCGAGGAGGTGCCGGGCCGCCGTGGCTACCCGGGGTACATGTACACCGACCTGGCGCAGATCTACGAGCGCGCCGGCCGGATCAAGGGCGAGGACGGGTCGATCACGCAGATCCCGATCCTGACGATGCCCAGCAACGACATCACCCACCCGATCCCGGACCTGACTGGGTACATCACCGAGGGCCAGATCATCGTCGATCCGGACCTCAACTCCCAGGGCGTGGAGCCGCCGATCAACGTCCTGCCGAGCCTCTCGCGGCTGATGGACGACGGGATCGGCGAGGGGCTGACCCGCGGCGACCACGGCGACGTCTCCGACCAGCTGTACGCGGCGTACGCCGAGGGCGAGGACCTGCGCGACCTCGTGAACATCGTCGGCCGCGAGGCGCTCTCGGAACGGGACAACCAGTTCCTCGACTTCGCCGACCGCTTCGAGGAGGAGTTCGTCCAGCAGGGGTTCGACACGAACCGCGACATCGAGGAGACGCTGACGATCGGCTGGGACCTGCTGTCGATGCTCCCGAAAGACGAACTCAACCGCGTCGGCGAGGAGTACATCGAGGAGTACTACGAGGAAGAGCAGGCCGTCGAAGCGACCGCCGACGACTGATCGCGCCGTTTTTTGGCGTCGATTTCCGTCTCCTTCCGAAGAGCTGTCGGTTCGCTGCCCGGACAGTCAATCCGCCGTCGGTTCGCCTCCCGGGCAGTCAGTCTCTTTCGGTCGATTCGCCTT
The DNA here is from genome assembly GCA_003021015.1 of Halobacteriales archaeon QS_4_66_20. Taxonomy (GTDB): domain Archaea; phylum Halobacteriota; class Halobacteria; order Halobacteriales; family Haloarculaceae; genus Halovenus. The sequence goes on from PXRK01000035.1 coordinate 24,867, forward strand.
TGGTCAGTCCGCCAGCCGTCGCGTCGGCCCCGAGGGAAGCAGCCGCCGGATGGCGTCGCCCTGGTGGGGTCGGCCCAGGCGATACCGCATCCGGTCGTGGAGCTTGAGCGGGTCGAACACGCCCGGCTCAGTCAGTTCGTAGACTGTGGCGGGTGCGGCACGAATGTCGCTCCGTTCGAGGACGTCGTTGGCGGCCCGCCGGCCTGCCTCGTTGGCGCTCTCCATGCTCGCGAGGTCGCTGTTCGTCCGGACGTAGTCCGCCGCCAGCGTCAGGTTCTCGATCCCCGTCCGGGCAGACGGACGGTTCTTCAGCGAGCCGGCAGTGTTGATCAGCAGCGGCGCGTTGTTCTCGACACCCACCTCGGCGGGTTCGAGCTCCGGGTCGAGCACCCAGTCGTGGATCAGGTCCTCGGAGAGGCGCTCGCCCTCGCGGTTGAGGTGGTCGCCGAGCTGGGCCAGCACCTCCGTCTTGATCTCCTCGGGCGTGCACTCGCGCGCGGGCTTGTCGACGCGACTGCCCGGCGTCGACCAGTCGGAGACGATCACCGAGAGCACGCCCTCGACGGCCGGATCGCCGCGCGCGCCGACGTCGAACACCTCGTCGTTCCAGAACTGCCGCTGCGAGATAGCGGTGAGCGCCCACGCCGAGTCGGTGTACACCTGGTGGCCCGCCACCAGCGGGAGGTCCTCGCTGAGGTAGAACTGGATGCCGTTCATCCAGGCGGTGTCGAGGCGCTCGATCCGGGCGAGCTGCGGGTCCGCGCGCTTGGCCCGCTCGGAGAGCACGTCCGGCGCCACCTCGGCGGGAACCGCGAGCACGTAGTCGTCGGCGTCGACGGGCTCGCCGTCGATTATCGCCGCGTCGATGCGCCGGCCGCGCCGGCCGAGTTGCAGGTCGCTCGCAGCGGCGCCGGTCCGGAAGTCGATGCCCTTCCGGTCAAGGTATTCGATCCAGGGATCGATCCACACCGTGCTGGTCGGGCCGTTGAGGATGTGCTCGGTCGGCTCGGTCGGGTCGAGCTGGCCCAGCAGCAGCTGGAGGTAGATGGTTCCCATCGTGCGGGCGCTGGCACGGCGGGGGCGCAGCGCGACCAGCGCCTGCGTGATCGTCGCGATCCGGCGACGGAACGCCGGCGACCGCTCGGTGGCGTCGACGAACTCCCACCAGGACTGCTCGTCGAGTTCCGCCGTGCGGCGCTGCTCGCAGGAGGTGAGGACGTACAGCAGCCGTTCGGTGAGGAAGGTGACGTCCTCGGGCGGGAGTTCGTCGGCGAAGGCAGGCTGGAGCGACTGGATCCACTGGCCGGGCGTCTCCGGCGGCGAGAGGTCGGCCACCTGCTCGGGCCCGTCGGCGGCGGCCACGAGCGTCTCGCTCGTGGAGACGAGGTTGTCGGCGACGGTGCCGCCGGTCGGCTCGAAGGGGATCCTCGACATCGTTTCCGGCAGGTGCTGGTAGAACGCGGGGAAAAACCGGAACCCGTGCTCGCAGTGCAACGGGTCCTCGCCGGCGGCCGGCCCCTCCGTGACGGGGATGGAGCGGGCCTTGCCGCCGAACCTGTCACCGGCCTCGTAGACGGTGACGTCGAAGCCGCGGTCGACCAGTTCGTGGGCGGCTGTCAGCCCGCCGATTCCTCCGCCGATAACGGCGACGCTGTGAGGCATAGCTGTAGTTGGTCTGTTCGTGCTTGAACCTGTCGGCGTCCGGAGTACCAGCAGCTAATACACCCGGACGTGACTCTGTTAGATGTCAGGACACGATATCTACGAGTATCGACTCTGAAAGTCCCGATCTGTGTCGAGATATCTTAGACAAATCACGTCCGGGTGTATAAGATGCCGGCACGCCAACGGGAGGCCAATGGTCGAAGCGGATCCCTCGATGCGCGCCGGTCGGAACGCGTTCGGCGTGTTGCTCGTCGCCCTGATCACAGCTTACGTTTACCGGGTCGCCGTGAAGGGGGTGGACGACGACCTGCTGTTCTCGCTGTGGATCCTCGGCGCGGCAGTGTTTCTGGGCTCGCTGTTCTACTACAATCGCCAGGAAAACGAGTAGCTGGCAGGGTTCGCGGCGTCTCGACACAGTTAACAGGTTCGGGGCGGAACGGTGTACCAATGGCCGAGGACGTCAAACCCACGCGGAAGAACCTGATGCAGATCGAGGAGCGCATCGAGCTCTCGGAACGTGGACACGACACGCTAGAGCAGAAGCGTGACGGCCTCATCATGGAGTTCATGGAGATCCTGGACCAGGCACAGGACGTCCGCTCGGACCTCGAAGCGAACTACGAGGATGCACAGCGATCGATCGACATGGCCCGCGCCATGGAGGGCGACGTTGCCGTCCGCGGCGCCGCCGCCGCGCTCAAGGAACACCCCGAGATCACCACCCAGTCGAGCAACATCATGGGCGTGGTTGTCCCGCAGATCGAGTCCTCGAAGGTGCAGAAGAACCTCTCGGAGCGCGGGTACGGGGTGCTGGGCACCAGCGCACGCATCGACGAGGCCGCCGAAGCCTACGAGGAACTGCTGGAGACTGTCATCCTCGCCGCCGAGGTCGAGACCGCGATGAAGAAGATGCTCGACGAGATTGAGAAGACCAAGCGCCGCGTCAACGCCCTGGAGTTCAAACTGCTACCCGAACTCCGCGAGAACAAGGAGTACATCGAGCAGAAACTCGAAGAGCAGGAGCGCGAGGAAATATTCCGAATGAAAAAGATCAAATCGAAAAAAGAAGAGGAGGAGAAGGCCGAACGCGAGGCCAAGCGCGAGCGCGAAGCCGAAGAACAGCTCGCAGTCACCGATTGAACTCCTGTCTTCGGATTCATATAACACTATCAGTGTTCGTACTCGCCGAGCGTGAGCGCCCGCTGTGCCGTGTTCTGCAGCGCGTCCGAGCGTCCGTGTGCACCCGGCGCGATGGCGACCGTGCGGACGCCCTCGCCGGCGGCTAGTTCCAGCACCGGCTTGAAGTCGGTGTCCCGCGAGACGATCACGACGACGTCGATCTCGCCGTCGACGATGGCCGCCGTCGCGTCGACGGCCAGCCGCACGTCAACGTCGCCGCTGGTAGTGACGACTTCGAAGCCGCGGGCCTCGCCGGCCTGGATCAACGCCGGCGTCGCGTGCTCGTCGAGGTACAGCCGGGCGGCCGCGACGGCGCCCTCCTCGCCGGCGATCGACCGGAGTTCGTCGAGGTCGACGTCGAACTCGTCGCGAAACACGTTCGGGCCGTCGACGTACAGGCCGACGCGGGGCTCCCGGTTGCGGTCCACCAGCGATCCCAGGAGGTCCATACACCAGGGTGGCGGCCGGCCGGCTTATAGTGATTGCTGTGATTGTTTTCGGAGTCACATCGTATTTCCGGGAATGTCACGGGCTGACACCGGCGTCTGATAGTGATTGTTGTGACTATTTACCGCTATAGAGTCGCGTGTTACGCGTTTCAGCCCGCGCAACCTCCGATTTTGGGATCCGATTCTGAAAATAGTCACGCACGACCGTATCACAACAATCAGTATACACCTGGACGTGATTTGCCAAAGTCATCCCGACACAGCTCGGGGCTTTCAGGGTCGATACTCGTGGATATCGTGTCCTGACGCCTAACAGAGTTACGTCTGGGTGTATATAAGGCGAATCACGTCCGGATGTATATACGCCGGGCGGCGGACACGTACCGTTATCTGTCAGGACGCCCAAGACGGACGTAGTGGCGAACAATCGGAATCCGAACGGGTGGTCGGCGCACATCGGAGCAGCGCATGAGTGACGCGCCGTGCGACCCCGCGGACGAGGTCGGCGACGTGATCGCGGTGCTGGTGGTCGGCAGCGACGCGGCCGCCGACCGGCTGCGGCAGGCTGGCCGAGACGGGGCGCTGTCAGTCAGCCACCTCCCCGAAGACGCTGAGGTCGGGGATGTAACCGACACCGAGTACGACTGCCTGGTGCTCGCCGACACGGTCGACGTCGACTGGGCGACGGTCAGGAACGTGGCGGCGCCGGTCGTGCTGTACGGCGGCGTCGACGACCTCCCGGACGCGCCGATCCACCGGGACATTGACCTCGTCCTCGAACGGCGACCGGAGGCCGACGGCGGCCTCCTGGTCGAGAAAATCCGGACGGTCGCGGAGACGAGCACGGCGCCGAGCACCCGTGCGGAGGCAGTCGAGGCCGTCACCACCGACACCGGCAGCGTCGCGGCGTTCCTCGTCGACGACGCGGGGGACGTCCGCTGGTCGGCGGCCGGCCTCGCGGAGGTGTTGCCGCCCGGGGCCAAAGACCGGCTCCCGCCGGAGACGGCGTCGCTGTACGAGCGGCTGGGCACCGTGTTCCAGCCCCACGAGAGCACCGGGCTGTCGGAGCCGGCGTTCGCGGACCTGCCCGGGTCGACCGAGGAGCGCGACGGGGCCCTGCTGTGGCTCGCTGCCGGCGAGGAGGGCGGCTACTACCGGCACTACAGCTACCCCGTCGGCGTCGGGTCAGCCGACCGGATCGAACTGCTCCAGAACGTGACAACGACGGTCGGCAGCCACGACCGGCTCGCGCTGTTCGAGGAACTGGTCGAGAACGCCCAGGACGGGCTGTTCGTCCTGAACGCGGACTGGCAGGTGGAGTATCTCAACCGGACGTACGCACAGCTTCTGGGGTTCGACCGCGAGGAGCTGCTCGGTACCCACGTCGCCCAGCAGCTCTCGCCGGGCGAGATGCAGCGGGCCCAGGCCGCCACCGAGCGGCTCATCGACGGCGAGGCCGAAAGCGCAGTGATCGACATCACGCTCCAGCGCGGCGACGGCACCGACGTCGAGGCCTCGGTCCACTTCTGGGCGCGGTACACCGACGACGGGCGCTACGCCGGGCTGATGGGCGCCGTGCGCGATATCACGGACCGCAAGGCCCGCGAGCGGGAACTGGAGCGCTACGAGACGATTGTTCAGGCGGTCGGCGACCCGGTGTGTACGATCGACGCCGAGGGGCGGTTCGTCTACGTCAACGACGCGTTCGAGGAGCGGACGGGCTACGAGCTGTCGACGCTGCGCGGCGAGCCGATCTCGCTGGTCATCGGTGCCGACGCCGCCGCGACCGGCGAGGCGCTGATCACGGAGTTGCTTGCCGATCCCGACAGCACGACGGCGACGTTCGAGCTGCAGCTGCCCGACCGGGACGGCGCCACGACCCCGACTGAGTGTCAGATCGCGCTGCTCCCCCAGGAGGACGGGCAGTACCAGGGCGCTGTCGTAGTCATGCGGGACATCAGCCGGCTGAAACGCCGCGAACAGCGGCTCTCGAAGTTCGCCGGCGTCGTCAGCCACGACCTGCGCAACCCGCTGGACGTGGCGCTCGGCCGGGCGGAGGTCCTGCCGGACGTCGCCGACCTCGACCCCGAGGCCGAACACCACGTCGGAGAGATCTACGAGTCGCTCAAGCGCATGGAGCAGCTCATCGAGGACGTCCTCGCGATCGCGCGCCACGGCGAGATGGCGGTCGACCTCGCGCCAGTCTCGCTGGAGGAGGTCGCGGCGGAGGCGTGGGCGTCCGTCGAGACCGGCGACGCCGAACTCCGGATCGCCTCGACAGCGACCGTCCGGGCCCACCGCAGCCGGCTCCTGCGGCTGTTCGAGAACCTGTTCCGGAACGCAATCGAGCACGGCGGCCCGGACGTGCTCGTCGAGGTCGGGACGATCGACGACGGGAGTGACGCGGGCTTTTACGTCGCCGACGACGGCAGCGGCATCCCCGGGGACCAGCGCGACGTGATCTTCGACGACGGGTTCAGCACCACTGCCGACGGGACGGGCCTCGGGCTCAGCATCGTCAGCGAGATCGTCCGCGCCCACGACTGGTCGATCGACATCGCCGACGGGATCGACGGCGGCGCCCGCTTCGAGTTTACCGGCGTCGCAGCCGCCGACGGGGACGCCGAATAGACCCGTCGCCGGTGGAGGGCGGCCCGCCGAGCGACCGGGATTGTTCCGGCAAACGACACGCTTAACCACCGCGGGCGGGGACATACAGCAAACCGATGAGCACGGACTCCAGCGACGGCGAGGACGCGTTCGAGTCGGTCTGCGAGGAGCTGGTCGACCGGATCCTCGCCGGCGAGATCGAGCGCGACGACCTCGAGGCCGCCAAGACCGAGGTCTGTGGGGAGTACTCCTCGCCGAAGGTGCCGAAGAACTCGGAGCTTTTGGATTTCGCGCCCGACGAGCACCGCGAGGAGCTGGCGTCGGTGCTCCAGCGTAAGCCCGTCCGGACCGCCTCGGGCGTCTCGCCGATCGCGATCATGACCTCGCCCCACCGGTGTCCCCACGGGAAGTGCCTGTACTGCCCGGGCGGGCCCGATTCGGAGTTCTCCAGCGCCCAGAGCTACACCGGCCACGAGCCCGCGGCCGCGCGGGGCAAGCAGAACGACTACGACCCCTACGGCCAGGTGACGCTGCGACTCCACCAGCTGCGGGAGATCGGCCACCCCGTCGACAAAGCCGAACTCATCCTGATGGGCGGGACGATGACCGCGCGTAGCCACGACTACCAGGAGTGGTTCGTCAAGCGCGCGCTTGCGGCGATGAACGACTACGACGTCGACGGCGAACCCCAGCCCGCCGAGGAAGTGAGCTTCGCGCCGGATCCCGACGAGCGGGAGTTCCAGTATCTCGAAGATGTGATCGCCGAGAACGAGGTCGGCGACGTCCGCAACGTCGCGACGACGTTCGAGACCAAGCCCGACTGGTGTGACCCCGAGCAGATCGACCGGATGCTCGACCTCGGCGGTACGAAAGTCGAGGTCGGCGTCCAGACGACTTACGAGCGGATCAACCGCGAGATGCACCGCGGGCACGGCACCCAGGACTCGATCGACGCCAACCGCCGGCTGCGGGACTCGGGGTTCAAGGTCGGCTTCCACATGATGCCCGGCCAGCCCGGAATGAGCACGGAGATGTGCCTTGAGGACTTCCGGCGCATCTTCGAGCGCCCGGAGTACCGGCCCGACTACCTCAAGATCTACCCGACGCTCGTCGTCGAGGGGACGGCGGTCTACGACTGGTGGCACCAAGACGAGTTCGAGCCGCTGGACAACGAGGAGGCCGCAGAGCTGGTGGCGGAGATCAAATCGATGATCCCGCGGTACACGCGGCTGCAGCGCGTCCAGCGGGACATCCCCGCGGACTTCATCGAGGGCGGCGTCTGGAAGTCGAACCTCCGGCAGCTGGCGCGCAAGCGCATGGACGAGCACGGCTGGACCTGCGACTGCATCCGCTGTCGCGAGGTCGGGCACAACGACGAGGAGCCCGAGGACGTCGAACTGGACGTCATGACTTACGAGGTCGCCGGCGGCACGGAACAGTACATCAGCTTCGAGGACTTCGAGAAGGACCTGCTGGTCGGGTTCTGCCGGCTGCGGTTCCCGAACGACCCCGTGCGGCGGGAGCTGTCAGATGCCGCCGTCGTGCGGGAGCTGCACGTCTACGGCAGCCAGGTCGGCGTCGGCGAGGCCGCGGGGACAGACGAGGGAGAGAGTGGCGACGACCCGGTTGGCGAGCACCAGCACCAGGGGTACGGCCGGCGGCTGCTGGCGGAGGCCGAGCGGCTGGCCGCCGACGCGGGCTACCGGAAGCTGGCGGTGCTGAGCGGCATCGGCGTCCGGGAGTACTACCGGGAGAAGCTGGGCTACACGCAGGACGGCCCGTACGTGAGCAAGCGCCTCGGGTGAGACGGACTGCTGTGAGTTTGTTCAGGGCCGTGACGCCGGCCCGTCGAAACGTTTCTAGTCCCGACTCTGCTTGAACCCGGGCGTCCCGAGCGAGTGCAGATCCCGGGATACCTCCGTGACCCCTTCCTTCAGGTCCTCGTGGTACGCCTCCAGGCGCTCGCGGAGTTCCGGGCGCTCGCGCGCCAGGATCTGCGTGGCCGACAGTGCGGCGTTGAACGACTTGCCGGCGTCGACGGCGACCAGCGGCGCGCCCTGGGGCATCCCGATGACGGACTGCAGCGACTTCTCCTGGACTGGCACGCCGATTACGGGCAGCGGGTACGCGATGGAGGCGGTCATGTTCGGCAGGTCCGCGCTCTTACCCCCCGCCCCTGCAATGACGACATCTAATCCACGGTCCGCGGCCGTCTCGGCGTAGGCGTACATCAGCTCCGGCGTCCGGTGGGCCGAGACGACGTACGTCTCGAACGTGAACCGCGATTCGGGCGGGTCGTCGTAGCTGGTCTGTTCCTCGAACCCCAGCTCCGTCAGCGCGTCGTAGGCGCCGGGCCGGCCGGTCTCCGACCCCATCATCACGTCCAGGTCCGAGTCCGAGCCCATGACGATCCCGATCTCGGGCGTCTCCGCCGGCGACCGGTCGCGTTCGGCCTCGCGCTCCAGACTGTCGATCAGGGCCGCGAGTTTCTCGGTCATGTGCGACGATGGGAGTGGCCACCCCCTAAACGTTGTCGTCGGCTCTCCTCCCACCCAGTTTGGTACCGACTACCACAACACTCTTGCCGGTACCGCCCCACACCAAGGGAAGACCAGTGCTCCGTGCAAAACTCTACTTCGACCTCGAGAAACAGTGCGTCCTCAGCGAGGTGACCGATCCGATCGACAGCTCCTTCGCGGTTTCTCAGGAGGAGGTCCACGACGACCACATGATCACGTTCCTCATCGACACCGGGGAGTTCTCGTCGTCGATCGCCGCGAAGCTCGGGGCGTCGGAGCAGGTCACGGAGGTCGAGCGGATCGACGACAGGCGGCTGCTGGTGACCAAGCGGTCCTGTGGCGCCCTGCCGGTCATCCGGCGCAACCACGGGAAGCTCCGCGGGATGGACCGGGTCAGCGGGAGCCAGCGGGTGTTCGACATCCTCGTGTTCCGGCGTGACGACCTGAAACGGATCGTCGAGGAGCTGAACGACATCGGCACGGTCAGCCTCGGCCAGCTCTCGCCGTACGACGAGCGCGGCGGCACACTCTCGGCGCGCCAGGCCGAGGTGGTCGAACTGGCCCTCGACCACGGGTACTTCGAGTGGCCCCGCGAGACCGACGCCGAGACGCTCGCGGAGACGCTCGACATCGCCCACCCGACGTTGCTCGAACACCTGCGCAAGGCCGAGAAGAAGCTCCTCGTCGAGGCGCTCGATCACGGCTCCGAGACGGCAAGCCCGCCGAAAGAACGCGCGTTCATGCTCGAAGAGCCCGGATCGGAGGCGTAGCAACTCCAGCCTTGTCCAGCTGTTCGTCGCCGGAGCGGTCCCGACAGCCGCCGTCGTGGTCCCCGTCCACCGCCGGGAGCTAATCCGGTGCGGTATATAAAGAGCCTACAGGTGTAGGAAGAACGCAAACCCGCGCCGGATTTGTCATAAACTACCATGTCACACGGTGGTCAGACACGGAGGCGATTCCTCACGGCGGTGGGCACAGGAGCGACGATCGGCCTCGCGGGCTGTACGGGGCTGTTCGGCGGCGACGACGGGGGCGGGTCGACGATCACCTACCTCTCGGACAGGGGGGATTCGCGCGACCTCGTCGACGAGATCATCGACGAGTTCGAGTCGGAGTTCGACTACACCGTCGACGTGACGTACACGTCGACCGGCACCTCGACTGACGAGGAGCTCCAGCGGATGGTGACAGCGGACAACCCGCCGGACATTATCTTCGATACGTCGGCGGACGCCTACCGGTACCAGCTCGACGGCAACCTCGCGCCAGTGACCTCCGCCGTCCAGGACGTCGGCCTGCCGGACCCGGTCAACGTCGACGGCGAGTCATACATGGCGCCGACGATGGTCGAGCCGCTGATGTTCTGGTACCGGACGGACCTCTACGAGGAGTACCCCAAGACGTGGGATGCCTGGTCGCAGGAAGCCCAGCGGGTCACGGAGGAGGAAGACATCAACGGGTTCTGCGTCCAGACCGGCCAGACCAACAACGCCGACACCCAGCACACGCAGTACCTCTGGCAGAACGGCGTCCAGCCGTACGGCGGTCCCACGGGCGACGTCGAGGTCCGCATCGACCAGGGCGAGAACCGCGAGCGGGCGATCGAGACCTACGAGTGGATCCAGGAGATGAACGAGTACTCGCCCAACGGGAGCGGCTGGGAGTGGGGCGACGCCATCGGGGCGCTCCAGCAGGAGAACGTCGCCGCCATCGCGAGCGTTGGCGGGTTCCCGATCCTCTCGATTGCCGAGAACCGCCCGGAACTGGCGCAGAACCTCTCGCCGGCGCCGTTCCCGATCCCGGAGGGCCGCGAGCACGAGAACTGGTGGGCCTACTACGAGGGCCACGTCGTCAGAAACGACGGGAGCGCCACCGAAGGCGCCCAGGAGTTCGTCGAGTTCTTCAGCAAATCGGAGCGGTTCATGGACTTCCTGCTGACCGCGCCGCTGTTCCAGCTCCCGCCGACGCGCGACCAGCTCGGCAACGAGACCTACCGCAACCACGAGATCGTCCAGGAGTATCCCGGCGTGCTCGACCTCGCCGAGGAGTACTGGGACGTGTTCACGACGATCCTCGAGACTGCCGACGGCGGCGCCCCGAACCTGCTGGGCGCCGAGGGGTACGCCAACCACGTCTTCGGGCGGGGCGCCGACGAGCTGCTGATCGGTGACCGCTCGCCGGAAGACACCGTCGATTGGGTGGCGGACGAACTTCGCACCCTGCAAGAATGAGCACGGGAACGGGGCGTCGCCCCCCGCTCGGCGGGCTCGACGGACGAACACTCCTCGTGCTCGCGTGTTTCGTCCCGCTGTTTCTGTTTTTCGCGGCCGTGTGGGTCGTCCCGATCGTGTTCGCGCTCTGGATGAGCTTCTTCGAGAACCCGACCACCGCGGCCGAGTTCGTCGGCCTCGACAACTACGTTGAGCTGCTGACGACGCCGCGGTTCTGGGAGTTCCTCTGGACGAGCGTCGTCTACGCCGTCGGATCGACGGTGTTGAGCCTGCTCGTGGGGCTCGCGCTCGCGCTCGCGGTCAACCGCCGGATCCGGGGCCGGCTCGGCCTGCGCACCATGATGATCTTCCCGTACCTGCTCCCGACGCTGATCGTCATCTTCCTGTGGACGTTCCTGCTCGACCAGAACGTCGGCGTCCTGAACCAGTTCCTCGTGGAGTACGGCGTCGTCGACGAACCGATCGCTTTCTTCTCGTCGCTGCAGTGGGCGATGCCCTCGGTGATCGTCGCCAGCGTCTGGAAGTACGGCTCCTTTGCGTTTTTCATCATCCTCGCGCGCCTGCAGGCGATCGACGACGACCTCTACGAGCGGGCCCGCGTCGAGGGCGCGACCACCTGGCAGATGTTCCGCGACATCACGCTCCCGAACCTCCGGAGCGCGATCCTGATCATCCTGCTCGTGCGGGGGATCTGGATGTTCAACAAGTTCGACATCATCTGGCTGTCCACGCGCGGGGGCCCGATCGAGGCCACGACGACGCTCCCGATCTACGTCTACCGGCTGACGTTCTCCTCTGTCGCGTTCGGCCGCGCGACCGCGCTCGCCGGGATCATGTTCGCGCTGCTTGCGGCCACCGCGGTGGTCTACTTCTACGTCTTCCAGCCGAGCAAGGAGGTGAATGTCTGATGGCGACCTCGCCCCGCGGGCTGGTCGCCGTCCCACAGCGGATCCAGGCGCGGCTGACCCGGATCGGCGTCTACGTCACAGCGGTCGTGGTGGCGGTGTTCGTCACCGTCCCCGTCTACCTGATGCTGACGCTCGCGTTCCAGGCGCCGGCCGACGCGTTCGCCGGGGGGCGTGTCAACCTCATTCCGACGAACCCGACGCTGCGGAATTTCAGGGTGCTGTTCGAGACGACGGCCACGTCGACGTACTTCCGCAACAGCCTCGTCGTCACCGCGAGCACGACGCTGCTCTCGACGGCGATCGCGGTGTCGGCCGGCTACGGGCTCACCCGCTTCGAGTTCCGGGGCAAGAGCTACGCCGCGCGGGCGATCCTGTTCTCGTACATGTTCAGCCCCATTGTGCTGGCGATCCCGCTGTACGTCGTGTTCTTCGCGCTCGGGCTGCTGAACAGCTACTTCGGGCTGACGCTCGCGCTGACCGCCATCTCGACGCCGTTTACGATCTGGCTGATGTGGCAGTACTTCCAGACCGTCCCGATCGCGCTGGAGGAGTCCGCCTGGGTCCGCGGCGCGAGTCGCTGGCGGACCCTCTGGGACGTCGTGTTGCCGGTCGCACGCCCCGGCTACGTCTCGGCGGCCATCTTCGCGTTCTCGGTGGCGTGGAACGACTTCACGATGGCCCGCGTGATCATGAGCGACGAGAACCTGTACCCGATCACCGTCGGGGCGAGCCTGTTTCTCGACCGGCCGACGATCGGCTGGGGCGAGACGATGGCCGTCTCCGTGCTCATCTGCATCCCGCCGTTCCTGATCGCGCTGTTCCTCCAGCAGTACCTGCTCCAGGGGTTCAACGTCGGGGGGCTCGAATAGATGGCGACGATCCACCTGGAGGAGCTCCGGAAGGTGTTCGGCGTCGGCGGGACCGACCACGTCGCGGTCGACGGTATCTCGCTGGAGATCCCCGACGGCTCGTTCACGACGATCGTCGGCCCCTCCGGCTGTGGCAAGACGACGACGCTGCGGATGCTGGCGGGCCTGGAGACGCCGACCGGCGGCCGGATCCGGTTCGACGACCGGGACGTGACCGACCTCCGGCCACAGGAGCGCAACGTCGCGATGGTGTTCCAGAGCATCGCGCTGTACCCCCACATGACCGTCCGGGAGAACATCGGCTACGCGCTGAAGATCGACGGCGTCCCGAAAGCCGACCGCGACGAAAAGATCGAGGAGGCTGCTGAGACGCTCCAGATCACCGACCAGCTCGAGAAGATGCCGAGCGAGCTGTCGGGCGGCCAGCAACAGCGGGTCGCGCTGGGCAGTGCGTTCGTCCAGGACCCCGACGCCCTCCTGCTCGACGAGCCGATGAGCGATCTGGACGCGAAGCTCAAAGCCGAGCTGCGCGTCGAGGTCCAGCGGCTCCACAAGGAGCTGGACACGACCGTCGTCTACGTCACGCACGACCAGACCGAGGCGATGACGATGAGCGACCACGTGGTGCTGTTGAACGAGGGTCGCCTCGAACAGTTCGCGCCGCCGACGGAGCTGTTCGACCGGCCGACCTCCGCCTACGCTGCCCGGTTCATCGGCACCCCGTCGACCAACGTGTTCGAGGGGACCGTCGAGCGCGGCGACCGCGGGCCGGTCGTCGCGGGGCAGGGCGCGACGATCCGGCTCCCGACGGGCGCCCTCGCGGACCGCGTCGGCGAGACGGTCAGCCTCGGCGTGCGCCCGCAGTACGTTACCCTCGACGGCGGCGACCACGGGCTCGACGTCACCGTCGAGGTCGTCGAGCCGCTCGGGACGGAGTCGGTCGTCCACTGCCGCACCGCCGACGGCACGCCGTTCGACGTGGTCACGAGCGACCTCGCGGGAGTCGACCCCGGCGGGACGGTCCGCGCGGGCTTCGACACCGAACACGTCTACCTGTTCGACGCCGGCGGGGAGACGGTGGCGTTCGGAACCGATCTCCGGGAACCGGAGGAGTCGCCGTGATCGATCGCTCGACTGCCGCCCCGAGCGCCAGCGGGGTGAGCCAGACGTGACGGGGAGCGACCATCCCCTCGGGGACGCCACGGTCCTCGAACTGGGCCACATCGTCGCGGGACCGTTCTGCTCGCTGCTGCTCGCCGACCTCGGGGCCGACGTGATCAAGGTCGAACACCCCGACGGCGGCGACGCGATCAGGGATTCCAGCCCCGTCGGCGCGAGCTCGTTCAACTACGTCAATCGGGACAAGCAGAGCCTCACGCTCGATCTCAAGGCCGACCGCGGACGGGAGGCGTTCTACGAGCTAGCCGGGGAGGCGGACGTGGTGGTGGAGAACTTCGCGCCCGGCACCGCGGACCGGCTCGACGTCGGCTACGACGCGCTCCGGGAGCGCGATCCCGCCCTCGTCTACTGCTCGATCAAGGGGTTCAACCCCGGGCCCTACGAGGAGTACCCGGCGCTCGACCCCGTCGCGGAGGCGATGAGTGGCGTGATGAGCACCACCGGCCACCCCGACCAGCCGCCGGTCCGCTCGGGGACAAGTCTCGCCGACATGGCCGCGTCGCTGTACGGCGCCATGTCCGTGGTCGCCGCCCTCCGCCAGCGCGACCGCACGGGCGAAGGGCAGCTCGTCGAGGTGCCGCTGTTCGGGAGTGCCGTCTCCCTGATGGGCTACTGGCTCGCCTACGCACAGGCGTACGACGAGGTGCCCGAGCCGCTGGGCGCCGGCCACCCCAACTGGTCGCCGTACGACGTGTTCCCGACCGCCGACGACCGCTGGGTGTTCGTCGGCCCCTCGACGGAACGCCAGTGGCAGGCGCTCTGTGAGGCGCTGGACTGCGACCTCCACGAACAGGACCGGTTCGCGACGCTCGCTGATCGCCGGGACAACGACGACGCCCTGGCCGCCGAACTCGCGGCACGCGTCGAGCAGTTCGAGGCCGAGACGGTCAGACAGCGCCTGCAGGAGGCGGGCGTTCCCGCCGCCGTCGTCCGCAACGTGGCGGAGGTCAGCGAGGACCCCCACCTCGAGGCGACCGACGCGCTGACCGAAATTCAGACGGTTGAGGGGGCCACGGCGACGGTCTCGGTCCCGCGGTTTCCGGCCAGATCGACGGGGTTCGACCGCGTCGACTCGACGGACCCGCCGGCGCTGGGCGAGGATAGCGAAGCCGTGCTTGAGGCGCTCGGCTACGACCGCGAGACGATCGACGACCTCCAGCGCGACGGCGTCATCTAACTCCCCAGCCCGCTACTTCCCGGTTTCCCCGGACGGATTCCCGGACCGATCGAGGTCGCGGGCGACCGATAGTGCCTCCGCCAGCGGCAGCTCCCCGCGAGACGCGAGGGCGTCGAGCAGCGCGTCGACCTGATCGGACGTCGGTTCCGCGCCGGCGCGTTCCAGAAGGCGCTCCGCCGCGCCCCGGCCGGTCGCGGCCCCGAACAGCAGGCGGCGCTCGCCGCCGAAGCGGGCCGGATCGAACGGCTCGAACGTCGAGGGGTCGTCGAGCATCGCCGCCGTGTGCAGCCCGGACTCGTGTTCGAACACACTCTCGCCCAGGAGTGGCTTGCCAGCCGGCACTGTCTCCCCGAGCGCCTCGACGATCGACCGCGCGCTCGGGCGACGGACACGTCGACCTTGCCGACGCCGTGCCGTGCCGCCGCGAGGGCGTTGGCCGTCGCGACGCCGAGGTCGTCGTGGAAGTGGACACCCAACCGCGATCGGTTCACCCCCGCCGACAGGTCCGCGAGGAAGTCGCTGACGCCAGCTGGCGTCCGGGCGCCGACGGTGTCGGCGATCGAGACGTACGAGACCGCGTCCGCGAGATCCGCGTACAGCGTCGAGAGAAAGTCGGGATCGCTCCGGAAGCCATCCATCGCCGTGAAGTGGAGTTCACAACCCGTCTCCGCGGCGTGCGAGACCGCATCGCCGATCCTGTCACGGAGTTCCCCGCGGCCCACGTCCAGGAGCTGCTCGCGCTGACGGTCGCTCGTGGGCGCGAACAGTTCGATCACGTCGACGCCCGACGCTGCCGCCGCGTCGACGTCCCGCTCCAGGACGCGGGCAATTCCGGTCGTCTTCGCGTCGATCGAGAGCCGGTCGCAGGCTGCCCCCGTCCCGTCATCGGCGACGGGGAAGCCGAGCTGGACGTACGAAACCCCGAGCGCCGAGAGCGTCTCCGCGACGGTGACCTTCTCGTCGACCGTGTACGACCGGCCGGCGCGCTGTTCGCCCTCGCGCAGGGTCACGTCCAGAAGCTCCATACTGTGAACGATGACCGTCGATGCCATCGACTTTTCGATCGGTCGAACGGGCGACGTCAACGGACTCCGCGCTCGCGGTCGAACTCGTCTACGAGCGGACACGCGCGGCGTTCGACGCGCTGGGCGAACCCGGCAAGCCCGCCGAGGAGGTCGCCGGAAGCGCCGGGAGCATGGAGGCGAGCCTGTGGGAACGACGCTGACTAGAGGAGGCCGAGGTCATCGGCGACAAGGTCGGCGAGCTGATCGGCAATGTCCGGGTCGACCTGCGCGACCTCCTCGCCGCCGTGGAGCCGCTCGTTGTGCTGTTCGAGCGTGTCCGCGACCTCGGAGAACGGGAGGCGCGTCTCCGTGTCACACTCGGGGCAGACGATCGGCACCGTCGGTTCGGCGTCGTTGTTCGGCATCCTGGTCGATGCGTTGCGTGTGAACCCTCTTGAACTCCTCGCTTTGATCGACGCGGCTACGCCGCGCGTCTCCGTGATCGCCGCCTGCTCCCCGTCGAGACCACACCGTCAGTTGCTGACGGTAGCCGTCCAGCCCGCAGACCCCACGAGCACAGTACCGGGGGCTTGGCACTCCCAGCAGTCCCACCCGCTAAGACCGTGGACCCCCGAACGGGTTCTCACCGCTTCGGGGTTCGGTGGGGCTGCAACCCTGAAATCTCCAACGCTCAGGATTCCTCCTGCCTTCAGGCGGAGAAGGATGCCAAATTCCACAGACTGGATACTGTGTCAGACGCCGGTCTGACTGAATTTTTTGTTTGTGACCGTGTTTCGAACACTCAATGGAAACATCGACAGGAAGAGCGGTCGATCGAGAGGCACTGACGGAGAGAGCACCGGTCATCGGCGGGTTTCTCATCGTGATGGCCGGAGTAGCAGTCGGTGGAGCGAGTTTTCTCGGCGGGGCGACCCCCGGATTCGAGGGTCGGCTCCCGGTCTACGCCCTCGTGGGGGCGGTCCTGTTTGTCGGTGCGTTGCTGAGGATGCGGTATTCGCCTCAACAGGAGTCGGCTGTGCTGCGACGTGCGACAGCGATCGGAGTCCTGGGGATCGTGCTCGTCGGCCTCTGGGCGGAGGCAGTCGTCTACGGGCTCATCATCGTCGTACCCGGACTGTCTCTGTATCTCGCGGCCGCGGTGATCGTCGCCATCGGGCTCGTCTACTGGAGCGTCCGCAACTGGTGGACTTTCGACGACCTGACCCGGCCCCAGTGACTCGGTACGCCGGGAATGGCCGTCTAGCGTCAACAACGTGATCCACAAGGATCGTTCGTGCGGACTTGTACTGGTGGCTATACGTACGTGAACACTCGAATTGAGAATCCAGGCGGAACGGGTCTGTCTCCGCAGAGAGCAGAGACTGGTGAGTAAAAGAACTACAGCTACCAGTATGAACCACGCGAGTTCAGCCCGCGCAACGAAGCGAGCAGGACCGTCTCGGGTGGTTCAAATCCCTCGACCGCAAACACGACTCTCACGTTCGTTCGCTCGATGCGCCGGCCGGGATTTGAACCCGATGCCAGACCTCACTGCGTTCGGTCTGCCGTGATTCAAATCCCTCGACCGCAAACACGACTCTCACGTTCGTTCGAGTCGGTTATGCGCCGGCCGGGATTTGAACCCGGGCCATGAGCTTGGAAGGCTCAGGTCCTACCACTAGACCACCGGCGCTCTACCGCTTCGCCCGCGCCGAGGCTCGCGATTCCTGCGGAATCGCTCACCACCGGTGCTCTACCGCTTCGCACCGAGCCCCGCGTCGCTTCGCTCGCGGGACACTGGCGCTCTGCCGTGTCTTTCCGCCGGGGGAATAAGGGCGTTTTCTTTTCCCCGAGTTCGCCACCGTCAGTCGGGATTCCCGACGACGGCGTAGCAGTTCCCGCTGGAGACGAACGACTCCTCGATCCTCACGCCGGCAGCCGTCAGGTCGGCCTCGAACTCGGCCTGCGCGTAGATGTGATAGAACCGCGGGACTGACTCGCCGCCGGGTAACGTCCAGTCGACCGTCGTGTCGAACCCCGTCTCCGCGTCCGCCGGGGCGTCGAAGCTGTCGTGGGCGGTGCTCCACGCACTCACGAACCCGCGACCGCCCGGCGCGAGCACGCGCGAGAGTTCTTCCAAACTCTTCACCCGCGTCTCGCGGTCCGGCAGGTGGTGCAGCGTCGCCACGTACAGCGCGAGGTCGACGCTCCCCGCGGCCAGCGGCAACCGCGCCGCGTCGCCCTGGACGAATGCCGCGCTCCAGCAATCTGTGGAACTGCGATCCCGCGCCTCCGCCAGCAGGTCCCGGCTCGCGTCGAGTGCGACGACACGCTCGACGACGTCAGCGAGGCGTCCGGCATGCCGGCCGTTGCCACAGCCGACGTCCAGCCCGACGCTCCCGCTGCCGTGGGGTGACCGCTCGCCGAGAAACGATTCCACCTCGGGCCAGGGGTAGGCCCGCGTCTTCGAGAAGTGCGAGGCGATTTCGTCGTAGACGGCCCGCACGCGCCGACGGGGGCGGTGTGCGTCGAGCGCCTCACCCCCGGCGGCACCGTCGCCTGCGGTGGCGTCGTCGCCGGTGGCAGCGTCGTCACCATCCCCGGAGCCGTCGGTCATCGGCGGCTACTCGTCGCCGTACGACTCGGGGTAGGCTTCGGCGAGCAGGTCGGGCTGGGCGGTCAGGCGCTCGCGAACCGGGTCGATAACCGAGGAGATGTACTCGGCGGCGGCCGGCTTCAGATCCGCCGGGTGCAGTTCCTCGCTGACGAACTCCGCCTCCAGGTCGCCGTAGCTGTCGTACACCAGGTCGCCGCCGTACTGCTCGGGCCGTTCGACCACGAACGACTCGCCGCGCTCGTCCAGGATCGGGAATACGAGCAGTTCGAGGTACTCCAGCACGCCGTTGTCCACGGTCTCGCCCATCGGACAGTACGCGGCATTGAGTTTCTCCGCGACCGTTCCGGGGTCGTCGGTGAGGTTCACCTTCGAGCCCTCGTCGGAGGCGCTCATCTTGCCGCCCGTCAGCCCCGAGAGCAACGGCGCGAACAGGCAGACCGGCTCCGTCCAGCCGTAGTCGGGCAGGATCTCCCGGCTCAGCATGTAGATGCCACGCTGGTCGATGCCGCCGTAGGCGATATCCGCCTCCAGCGCCTTGACGTCAAGGGACTGCATTAGCGGGTACAGCAGCCCGCCCAGGGCGGGGCTGTCGCTGTCCCGGACGACCTCGCTGGCGGCGCGCTGCGATCGGGCGATCGTCGTCTCCGCGGCCATGCGGTATAGCTCCAGGGTGTACTCCTCGTCTAGTTCGTAGTCGGTGCCGCGGACGAACGTGATCTCGTCGGGGTCGGCGCCCGCGGCGTCGATCATCCCCTCGATCGCCTCCCGGTAGTACTCCGAGCGCGCGTCCAGCAGGTCGAAGGGGCTCTTCTCGTCGTCGAGGTGGGCGTGCAGGTCCGCGATCAGCACCGTCACGTCGACGCCGGCCGAGAGGAGATCCGCGAGCTTGCGCATCGTCGTGAAGTGCCCGATGTGCATCTCGCCGGTGGGAGCGTACCCGATGTACGCTGACGGCGACCCCTCGGCCAGCAGTGCCTCCAGTTCGTCGGTCGTGACGACCTCCTCCGTGTGTCGTGTCACGAGGTCGAGCCGCTCGGCGGTCTCCATACGTTCGCTTCGCGCGCCTGATCGAATAAATGGTTTGCATCCACCTGGTCGAGAGGATCAGTTATTTGACGCTCTATGCCAAACGTATTTGCGAGAGGCCGATGGGTGAGACGTTCTACATGGTGCTCGGCATCGAGACCGACGCGGACCGGGAGACGATCCAGCGCGCATACCGCGAGCACGTCAAGGAGACCCATCCGGACGTCAGCGACAGCCCCGACGCTGCCGAACGGTTCAAGCGACTCACGACCGCCCGGGACGTCCTCGTCGACGAGCATGAACGACGCCGCTACGACCGCATCGGCCACGATAGCTACGTCGAACAGCACGCCGGTGATTCGGCGTGGGCCGACGCTGACGCCGGGACCGCCGACCGGACCAGCCAGTCCGCCAGCAGCACCCGGACGCGTTCCCGGAGCAAGACCGGCCGCCGCGGCACTCGCCGGGAGCGTCGACGGTCGGCATCGACGGGGAGCCGTTCGCGTACCGTCGGCGGGTACGGCACCGACGGCTGGCAGTCTGCCTCCGAGGCGTACACGCGAACGCCGATGGACGTCGACGCCGGACGGGGATCGGTTCCGGACCGGTTGCTCGGGGTGGTACGCTCGCTCGGCCCGTGGCTGCTGGTCGACCTCGTGTTGATCTTCAGCGCGGTGGCGACTGGCTGGTTCTTTTACGGCATAAGTCGTCACGTCGGGACCCCCACGCCGGCGCTGATCAGCGGGCTCGTGTTCGTCGTACTCGTGATCTGGCTGGCGCTGATGCACATGCTATTTGAACTGCAGAGATAGCACGCGGCGATCAGGAGATCCGGACCTGTTCGAGGTTGACGTCGATGGGGCTGTTGATCTCGCCTCCAACTGCGGTGCTTGAGTCGACTTCGATGGCGACGCGCTCGCTGTCGCTATTGTCCTCGCTGCGGACGGTAATATCACCCTCGTATTCGGTCGTCGTAGACCACTGCAACTCGATCTCAGTCGAATCATCGGACCCTCCCTGCTCGTCCAGATTCACTTCTTCGATGTCCAGAATCCTGCTCGAATCGGTCGGATGCTCCAGATAGATGTACTGCGTCCCTGCCGCGTCACCGACGTTCTCGACCTGGACCGTGAGGTTGAGCTGTTCGCCCACGGTCACGGGGCTGTTCGTGTCGGTGATATCGACCTGGAACTCCGCCGCGTCACTCGGCTCTACAGTCACAGCCTCTGTGGTCGAGTCGTCCTCAGTATGGACACTGATTTCCTGTGGATCGGTGTCGCCATCTCCGTCCTGGGTCTCCCAGGTGAGGTCGAACGTTCTCTCCTCACCCGGCTCGAGCGTAATCTTATTCTGAGCCAGGATCGGCGGGAAGTCGTCATCCTCGGCGAGGACAACGTACTGCGTGCCCTCGGCACCGCCGGTGTTGTTGACAGTCACCTCGACGTCCAGCGGATCGCCCTCCTCAACCGGGTCGAACGGTTCGACGTTCGTGATCTCGAAGTTCGGCTCGTCTGCGTCACCGGCCTCCTCGATGCTGACAAAGTCAGAGCCGGTGTCGTCGTCGGTGTGGACGGTGATCTCCTGTGGATCCTCGTCAGCGTCGCCGGCGTCAGTCTCCCAGGTGATCGTCCGTTCGCTCGTTTCGCCCGGTTCAAGATCGACTACAATGTTTCCGACGATGCTGTCCGTGGGGTCAGTCAGGTAGACGGTCTGTTCGTCGGACTCGTTGCCGGCGTTCTCGATTGTCACGTTGACGTCAAGGTCCTCGCCGGCGTCCACCGGGCTGTTGGTCCCGTCTATGTCGACCTGGAACTCGGAGTCAGGGGCGTCGTCATCCTCGCCGCCCTGCACGTCCACGACCTCTGCGTCGAGCGCGTCCTCGGTCGTAACCGTGATTTCGCCCTTGCCGCCGTCGTCCGAGTCAGTGTCCCAGGCGAGTTCGATACTCTTGCTGGGGTTGTCTTCGATCTCTCCCGGGATCGTCACCTCCTCGGTGTCGACAGGGTTCCCGTTGGGATCCAGTAGAACGACTGTCTGGGTTTCTTTTTCCGGATTGGTGTTCTGGACGGTAACGTCGACTTCGAGTTCGTTCCCGATGCTCACCGGGCTGTCCGTGTCAGTGATCGTCGGAATAAACGCGCCCTCCGCCTCGAGTTCCCAGAAGAACCGCGGGTAGTCGTCCGGCACGGCGACCCACGGACCGTCCTCGTCCTGGAACGTAAGGTTACCGACCTTGTCGGGCGTCTTCACGTCCAGCCCGGTCATGTTCTCGGTCGTCCGCGGGATCGGATCGGCGTCTTTTTTCTGCTCGCCGTTACCGTGCGGGTGGAAGGTCCTGTCCCAGTAGACGCTGTCCCTGAAGTTGTCGTCCTCAATCTCCATCCGGCCGGCGATCGCACCCGCGTTGGGGTCGTCGTCGAGATCACTCCTGTCACACCCCGAATCTTCGTCGATCACCCGTTCTTCCTCTTTCAGTTCTAGCTCCCCGGCAGCCCAGTACATCTGCAGGTTCTCGCTCGAGTAGTCCGATGTCCAGCCGATGATACCGCCGACCGCCGAGGCCCCCCGGACCGTAGCCAGGGAGTACGCCGTTGCGACGTCGGTGTTGAAGCCGGTCCCGCCGACAATTCCCCCGACACCCAGGTTGCCGTGGCTGTTCTGCCAGGGATGCTCGTTGTCCGCACACGCCGGGTAGCTGCCGATCACCGTCGCGCGCGAGACTAGCCGGTTGTTCAGGTCGGCGTCGTGTCCGTGCCCGACGAGCCCGCCGACCTGCTGGTACTCGGATTCGACGTAGCCGTCGACTGAAGCGTTCTCGACGGTCCCGCCGGCTGCAGCGACCAGTCCACCGACGACAGTTTTGCCACGGACGTCGATATCGACCAGCCGAACGCTCCCGACGGTCGAGCCTGCACCGACGTCACCGTTTTGCCCCGCATCGAAGTAGTTCGTGGACGCGAAGATACCGACGAAGCTCTCGTCCATCCTATCGATGTGCAGGCCTTCTATCTTGTTCCCCTGCCCGTCGAAGTCACCTGCGAACTCGTACGACTCGTTTTGCTCCTGGGCCCCGATCGGCACGAAGCCGTCGCCGTCGTTCCAGAACTGCGTGCCGTAGGCGTCGATATCGCCGTACAGGCGGTAATTCTGCTGCAGACTCTCCTGACGGGTGTCGTGGGTGGCGTCGGCGAACTCGATACACTGGAGCTGGTCGACCGTCTCGACCTTCAGCCAGCCATCGCTGTCCTGCTCGTAGCTGACCGTGTCACACTGTGGCCCATCGCGCTCGACGAGGATCCGCTGTTCCAGCGCATCGTCCTCACTGGTGACCGTGATGTTTCCGGTACGCTCCGGCGAGTTTGACCACTCCAGGTCCCTGTTGGTGAAGGTCCTGGTCTCACCAGGATCTATATTGCCAGTTTGGAAGGAATCGACCTTGTTCCCGTCGTAATCCAGGAGCTTGATACGCTGGTTGAGTTTCTCGTCGCCGACGTTCTCGACTTTGACGTTCTCGACTGTCACGGTCCCGTCAGCGTCACGCTCTGCCTCAAACGCCCTGACGAGCAACTGCGATGCGATGTCGACCGACTGCGTGTCTCCGTCGTCCTCGCTCCGGACCGCGATTTCGTTGTCAGCTTCAGGGTCCAGATCCGCCGGGTCCGACCATTTCAGATTGCGGGTCGTCGACTCGTTTGCTCCGAGCGTGACCTCCCTCACGTCGACAACATTACCGTCGACGTCGTACAGCGCGATCAGTTGCGTGTCCTCGATGCCACCAGTGTTCTCGATCCTCGCGTCCACGTTGAGGGGTTCGCCCTCCTCGACCGGATCGTCGACGGACCTGATCTCCATCTCGAAGGACGATTCGAGCGCAATGCTGTCGTCTACATCGACTGTTGCAGTGTCGCTGTCGTCTGCGCTCGCGACTTTCACCGTGTCCTTCTCGCCTGCGTATTCCTCGTCGGGTGCCCAAGCCAGCGTCACTGTGTCCGTCTCGCCCGGATCCAGCGTCACCTCGCGCACGTCAACCAGCGCGCCATCGAAGTTGAACAGCCCGATGTCCTGCGTTCCCGATGCGTTCCCGACGTTCTCGACATCGACGTTGAGGGTCGCCGTGTCGTCCTCGAAGTCCACCGAGTAGAAATCCTTCTCGATGTCGACTGTGAAAAGCGGCTCGCCTGCACTGGCGTTATCGAAGACAGTCACGTTGGTTGCAGCGTCGTCGTCGTCGGACTGCACGGTGAGTTGGCCGTCAGAAATCGCGTCGCCAGACGTCGTATTCCAGGTAAGGTCGACTGTCTTGTTCTCGCCCGCGCCGAGGGAGACCTCCTTGCTGTCAGCGATCTTGTCGTCTGGTTCCTGGAGGTAGACGATCTGACTCCCGTCCTCGTCACCGCTGTTGTTGATCTCGGCGGTCACCTCAAGCTCCTCACCCTCGGTGACCGTGTCCATCGCGTCCGTGATCTCGACGCCGAACTGTGGCTCCTCACTGGTGACGTTCACCGTGACGACGTCGAAGTCGTTCTCGCCGACTGCGTACAGGTTGACCTCGGATCCCGAGGCGTTGACGCTCGCGTCCGTGTCCGTCCACTCGAAGTCGAGCGTCTCACTCTCGCCGTCCTCGATTGTGAGGTCTCCCTCCCAGTCGACCAGCACCGGATCGTTACTCGTGTCGTCTCCCTCGAAGTAGTACAGACCGATGTCCTGGGTGTCGTTGAAGTTCCCAGTGTTATTAACGTCAACTTCAACTTTGATCGACTCTGTCTCCGAAACTTCTCTATCCGGCGCCGGTGGGTCCGTTCCGGTGATATCGATCTCGAACGTGGTGTCGAACGTCGGCATCGGCGCTTCGTCAGGATACGCCTCGATTGCACAGAGTTCGAGGAGAGTCAATCCGGTATCCGGGTCCTCGGTCAGCACGCCATCGCCGTTGGGATGCGTGCTGGAAATCTGGTTTTCTGCGACGATACAGGTGTGTGTTCCTTCCTCAAACTCATACTCTGCTGCGTTTCCTGAAGGACCACCACCGAAGTGATTGACCTGGTCAGGATCTTCTGGATCGGAATACACGGTCTGACCGCTCGTATTTATCCATTCTGCATTACCGACGGGGGACGCATCTAGAATGAGCCACTCCCCCCTGGTTTCGTCATAAAAAGCAGTTTCGTGATGGCGATGACTTGCGGGATCGATCTCGAACCCATCTCCGGCCTTCTTGATCTGATGACTCTGATGACTTTTGTTGTACCGCTTATGAGCGAACTGGGACTGTCCTGCGTAGAGGATCGGATGCGTGAAGTTGGTAGTCGCCGGGAACGTCGCGGACGGCGGCACCTCGCCAAACTGGATCTGTACCTTCTCCGGGTCACCTTCGTAGGGGTAAATGACGTCGTCTGGGTCGGCTGTCATCCGTTCCTCCGCGTATCTCGCCCAGCCGTCAGCGAACTGGCTTTCGATGGTCACGTTGATACTGACGGGTGCCGTCGCGTTCGCCCCGGTGATGTTCCAGTGAGGCGCAACTTCGTTCAGAATCCGCTGTTGCTGTGCCCGGGTATCCCCGACGTCGTGTTCGGCCCGAACGACCTGTCCCTCGTTGATCGAACTCATCTCCGAGAGGTTGACGAACCCGAAGTCGAGCGCCTGGCCGTTGAAATCGAACGGCGGCTCGGAGCGCACGAAGGTATGCCCGTCGTGGCGCTCCCACAGTCCGCCACCCTGATACCCAGTTACGACACCATTGTCGTCCTCGTGCAGTATCGCCCCGAGCGTCATACTCACAGAGACGTTGTCGTAGCTGGAACCGTCGTACGCCGCTACCAGATCCTGATAGCTCTCGTTTGTCGTAATGTTGACCGTGACTTTTCCCTCCTCCGGCGCGGTGGAGACGTCCGCTCCGGTGCCCTCCGGGAACTCGAACGTCGTCGAACTGTTGACCTGTTCCCCAGTTATCGAGTCGAGGTTCCCATCCATCTCCCCCATCGCGTCCTGGGCGAGTGCGTCCTCGGACTCGGTCGTGAGTTGATCGATGACAAACCAACCCCCTGCGACGAGCAACAGTGCTGTGATGAACGCGAGAGAGATGACTAAAACTGTGCCATATATTTCTGATACTCCGCGCTGATCTTTTGCGAACGACTCACTACCCATGCTACCAGCATTATTATTGTTGACACAAATAAATATTCCGGACATCTTCTCGCTCCTTACACGGCTCTATCGGCTATTTACCGCGTAATTTGATGGTACAAAACAAGTATCATTAACGATATTCACTCGTATAAGATTATAAATACAACACCTATGACGTATTTTTCCGTCAGAAGAAACAAGTTTAAAGATCATTTTCGGTAGCCACTCCGTCGCACGCTCTACTATCAAATATGATTTCACTCATGAGCCAATAAAATGCTCTCCTCTGCTCAGGGAGGGGTATGACACCCATAGGGACGTTCGATGGGCAATCACAGCGAGAGTTCGATGGTCGTGATGCGCACAAGCACCCTGTCGACGTTGTTGCACTGCCAAACGAAATCGTCGATCTCATTCCAATCCTGATCGTCCAGGTAGCTCTCCCACTGCTGTGGGTTGGCGCTGGCACTGACGTTCAGTCGGATCGATTCGTCACTAAACCTGGCAACCTCCCGATGTCTGTCTTGAAGCTCGGCGGAGAAGATCAGTGTCTGGCCGAGGTCGGCCACCGGCGACTCGCCCGGCAGCCCTCGTGGGTTCAACGGCGGCGGTGACGACTCACCACCGCCAATATTGAAATTGTCCCCTGTCAGCCTGACGAGCGAGACGATAGCAGTCTCATCGGGAACGCACTCGAGTGACGGTGGATAGCGCGCACGAACTCCCGGTGACCGGAACACCGCTCCGCTCTCGTAAGCCAACGTCACGTCGTTCGGGGACCGCCGGAAGAGGTGCTCCAGTGAGTTAGTCTGGACCGTCATATTGAGCCGCTCGTATTTACTGTCGGTCACGTTGACGTTGATTGTCGACGAATTGAGAAACACGGTACCTTCACCGGGTGCGATATTAAACGTCCGGCGGGTGTCGTCCTGCCGGTGGAGGGAGTCGAGCGTTGACGCGGCAGCGGCCAGCCCCCGCTCGCCGCTCTCGACCTGTTCGCGGTCGGAGAACTCGGCGAGGTCGCCGAACGCACCCAGTGAGACAATCCCGACTCCAAGGATGATGATCGCGAACATCAACACGAACGCGATGATGTCCGAGGCACCGCTGTCGTGCTGGTCACCGGCCACGAATCCCGACGGTCCGTCAACGCCCGTCATCAGCACGCTACCCCTATGCTGATCTCGTTACTTTCGAGGCAGATCGGTACTTCGCCACCCTGCGCGACGGAATCAGGGTCGACAGCCGTCGTCGTGTTCAGCGGGAACCGCACTGGCTGCTCCAGCAGATCCGACTCGACTAACACGGCGTACTCCGACTCGAACGGATGGCTGTCATCGTCGTCAGTGACGTTGATCCGGTAGGAGGTGCTCACCACGCGCTGTGGGTACTCCGGCCGGACAGTCACAGTGACCTCCGTTCCGGTTCCATTGAGCCGGTCCACGTCCTCGATGTGCGAGACGACATCGCTCCCGATCTCCTCGAATTTCTCCTGTGCAACCCGGTTCTCCTGATTGTCGAGCAGTTGCCCCGTCCCGACCAGCAGCCCTGACACCAGCACCGCCGTGATCGCGATCGTCAGCGCGTGCGTAATAGCGATTGACACCGCACGGTCGTCCCCGGTCAGCTGTTCCCCGCGGTCTCTGGCTGTCATCCGTCATCTCCGTACATCGTGTACTCACCCTCGTAGGAAACTTCGGGGCTCTCGTAGACGATCTCGAACACTGGATCGACGAGGATGTCTTTGCCCTCTCTGTACCATGCAGATTCATCAGCGTTGGGGCGAGGGAGAATTGAAGCACTACTTGCATTTACACCTGTAATTGTAAAATTGCCCTCAGGGTTGGTAGAAGCTCCATCCACAATCCGTATCCAGACACTATCAGGTATTGTCACTGGAGCCCGTTCACAGAATTTGTCCGTGTCTGCCTGGACTACTGCACTGCCAGCACGAATATCTACCGTAAGTACGTTAGTACTCCCGTCAATCTCACATGTCCAAAGCTGAGTTCCGCCTGTGTCTACGAACTCGACTGTTGCTGTGCTGCTATCTCCCGTGTCACCGGTAATGTTCAACTCAGCCGTAGGTCCACTCTTACTTTGATTGAATTTAACGCTGAGGTAGTCCTGCTGACTACCACTGATACCCTGTGTGACATTTAATCTCAACCGCGGAACTGCATCCGCAGCATGAACTAGCCAATTTGGACTCTCCCCAGGATCAGTAGTTGCCTCCGGATGGCGAATATCCCCATGAGCGATACCGCCCGTGCGTGAGGCCGAGTCGTTGTACGACACGGTGACGAGTCCCGAACTGCTCACGGTCGACAGGTTCAGGAACTGCTCGTCGTAGTCCTTGACAGCGTCCTCGAATGCCGACTTGTTCGCGTACGGCAGCGGGATGTCAGCATCCTCGACCGAAGTCACGTACCGGAACAGCCGTTCGAGGTTCGTCCCGGTCTGGTCAGTGACCCACTCGGTTTCCTGGAGGCTCCTACTGTCCTGCTGGGTCGCGATCTCCGGCGACTCGTGGATCGAGTTTAGCAACGCGATCGAGCCGAGGATCGTCGCGGCCACGATCAGCGCCGCGAGCAACAGGAGCTGTCCGCGATCGTCGCCGTTCACCATGCTACCACCCGAATCCGGACGACAGCATAGAGGTCCGACGTGTCATCCTGGTTGGCGACGTACACGCTTTCATTGGCCAAGCTATCGGAGTCCTCCGCGGGGACACACTCGCCCGCGTCCTCGTCGAACGCCAGCACCGGGTCACTGTCGAACAGGGGAATCTGCCGGGTGACAGTGACCGAGGGACGGGTCGCAGTCCGCTCGGGAGTGATAGGGGTCGTGTTGATCGTACCGTTCGCCTCGGGGAAGTCGATGTACACGGCGTATCGGTTGTCGTTGGCATCGAGCGTCCGATTGAGGAGGATACCCAACAACGCTCTATCGTTGTCACTTCCGACGCCGCCGGCGGCCACGGCCGGATGTGGAGTCCCGTCGCCATCACCCGCGATACAGGTCGCGGCAGTCCGGAGGGCGTCCCGATCCTCGGCGGCAGCGAGCACGTCTTGTGCTTGGACCCGGAGCGCCTCGGTCTCCCGGTCGGTCGAGTCGTTTGTCCAGGGCGCGATGTCGACTGCCTGGAGGCCAAGCACGAGCGCACTCGCAATGACGATCGCGCCGATGACGCCTTCGATTGTGTAGGCCTGGCCGCGGTCGTCTGCTGATCCCATTGTCAGCTCTCCCATACGCGGACGACGACCTGACAGCTCTCGGCGCAGGGGTGGCTCGAGTTCTGTGCCTGAACTGTCCTGACGATCGTCGCCGGCGGACCTGAACTGTCCTCCCGGAAGACCGACCCGGTATCGCTCGACTCACCCGCAAACTCTACCCCGTCGTTGGACTGAACTGTCACGTTGACTTGCTTCCACTCCGGTATCCCGGAGCGGTTGACCAGCACGCCGAGTGCGTCCGGATCCTCCAGCGTCCGCTTCAGCGCCGTCAGGTTGACCGTCCGTTCGCCCTGAGTCGTGCTGTTGACCTCGACGACCTCGGCGGCGAGTTCACTCGCCATCTGACGGTTCTCGCTATCGACCGGGTCCTGGAACGGGACGAACACGTTCGGAAAGAACGCGAACACGCCCGCGGTGGTGAGCAACACGAGCACGACACCGAGCAGGTAATCGTGGATTGTCTGTCCCCTTTCTGTCATAGTAGCTGTTAGTCGTGCTGTCTACAGCGACCGGTCTGGCAGTTGGTCCCCTGTACCCCGTCGTCCCTCGTACTGTCGTCCACTCGCCCCGCCCCACAAGTTCGTTCCGGTTTGTTGTCATACTGGTGGCTGTACGTACGTGAACACTCGAATTGAGACTCCAGGCGGAACGGGTCTGTCTCCGCAGAGAGCAGCGACTGGCGAGTAAAAGAATTACAGCCACCAGTATCAGCACTCCCGTTGCAGCCGGGGAGAATCGACGGCCGGCCCTGCCCCCACAGCGACCAGCCCGCCGACCCGACGAGCAACAGCAGCGCCTCGCCGCCCTCGGTCCCACCCGAGGAGATCTGCTCGACGGCCGTCCACGCGACCAGCGCCACCGTCGCCAGCGCGACGGCGTACTTGACGCCGGAGATGATCTGGACGTTGCGGATGTAGCCGGCGATGAACGACGAGATGAGCGCCTGCAGCGTCACCGCGTGGAAGAACAGCATCGACAGCAGGTCCGGATCGATCGCCTGGGAGAACTCCTCGGTCTCCTGGGCGGCCTGGCCGCTGGTTTCGGCGAGCCCCGCCATCGTGTCCAGAAACTGGATCTTCAGCAGCGCCATCACGGCCAAAAGCGTCAGGTACGTCATGATGATGATCACCATCTGCATCCGGGTCCGCGTCTTCCGCTCGCGGTCGATGTCGTCCTGGTTCTCCGAGGATTTGGCGGCCGTCGAGAGCACGTCCTGGATCTGACTCGACGCCTCTTGGGCCTCGCTGATCAGCCTGACCGTCCGGGCCAGCCGCGGGATGTGGTACGTGTTGTTGAACTCCCGCAGGGCGTCTTTCAGGCTCGTCCCATAGTTAACCTTCGAGTGCATCGTCTCGAACTCCTCCGCGAGCTTGCCCGAGGACGTCTCCGAGACGATCTTCAGCGACTCCAAAAGCGTCATCCCGGTGTCGTTCGCGCTCGCGAGCTTCCGGAGGTTCTCCGAGAGCCCGCCGAGGATGGCGCGCCGCGACTGTACGTTCCACTCGTAGAAGATCGACAGCGGGAGGAGGTTGAGATACAGCGGCACGTACACCCAGATGAACGTTCCCCAGACGGGCTGGGCTTTCATTGCATCCCACGACAGCGGCGCGCTCTCGGCCACGACGGTCCCGACGAGCACGAGCAGCGTCAGCGGGACCGTCACGACGAACACCATCTTCGGGTGGTTGCGGAAAAACAGGTGTGGCGCCTTGAGGATCTGCATCAGCTCGTAGGTGCCCTCCTGTCGCTTGATGTGATCGAACACCTTTTTGTCGCCGGTGTACTCCTCGACGAGCCCGGGGTTGAACACCGCGATGCCTTCCTCGACGGCGAAGTCCTCGCCCGCGTCCGGGCGCAGGTAACCGTCACCGATCTCGTCCTGGGTTACCGTGGAGGTGAGCACCAGAAAACCCATACCGATCAGCGGGATCAGGCCGTAAACGGTGCCGTACAGAAGCGTCGTCTGGTCGCCGCTGCCCATCATGCTCATGATCACCAGGATGATGATCAAAAGCAGCGGGAACAGCGACAGCGTCATGTACATCTCGCCGAACAGCTCCATCGTGTCCAGCAGCTTCTTCTGTTCCTGTTTGGCAGTCCGCATCTGCTTGTCCTTCTGATCCTCGAGGAAGTCGGTGAGGTTCCCCCCCGAGTTCAGGATCGACAGCATGTCCGTCAGGAACTGTGAGAGCTCGTCGCTGGGTGACTCCAGCGCCTGGTTGCGGACCGCCGTCCGGTAGTCGGTGTCGAAGTACTCGGTTTCGAGGACGATCGACTGAAACTCCTTTGACACCTCGCCGTACGTGTCGTCGGCTTTGGCCATCGCCCGCAGGATTTCGAGCTGGTTCATCCCGCCGACTGCCAGAGCGTACATGAACGCCACCGAATCTGCCAGGAGGACGTTGATCTCGCGCTTGCGCCCGTTCGCTCTGAAATACGGAATCGAGACGATCGAGCCAAAGCCGATCGCGAACCCGAACGAGCCCAGCAACAGCCCCGAAACGATGATGATCAGCGGCTCGCGGATCGCCCTGGCGATCGGGCTGATCGACTCCGGCAGCGGCACGATTGGCGACCACCCGATGAACTGCAGGAACAGGTACCCGGCGATCGATCCCAGCAGCCAGAGCCCCAGGCCGGCGATCAGCCCAACCGCGAGCGACCGCGAGAGGAACATCTCGACGTTGTCGGCCATCCGCGCCTGAGCCAGCTTCTTCTCGACGTTCTTGACGAACTCGCTGTCCTCGTCGAACAGCCACTGGTACAGCGGGTAGAACTTCCCGCCGAGCGAGTCCTCGCCGCCGAGCTGCTGTTGTTGTTGTGGATCCCTGGTGTCGAGGCTCATTCCTCTTCAGCCTCCGTCCCGGCCTTCGGAACGAACTGGCCGAAGTCGATCGTCTCCTCGTCGGTGTCCAGCTCCTGTGACTCCTCGGCGTCGTCCAGTGCCGAGACGAGATTCGCCGTGTCCATCTTCCGGTACTTCTCCAGCAGCGGCTCCGCCTGCGAGAGGATCTCCTCGGTTTCCTCGAGCAGCCACTCCGGCGGATCCGGCCGCGGCACGAGCTTCTCCTTCTCGGCGTCGACCTCGATCTGGACCGACTCCATCTCCCGGAGGTCCTCCAGCGACGTCGCGAGGTGATCCTGGGCGATGATCGCCAGGATCGTGTCCGGATCGTTGATGAACGCCTGGACCGATGCCGCGACCTCCGTGTACGTGTTGAGGCCGTTCTTGATGAGGTACGCGAGCACGATCTTGCGCTTGAACAGCTCCTCGTCGAGGCGCTCCTGTTTCCAACCGCGGTCGAACTTGATCTCCTCGAGCGTGCTCGAAGAGCCCATCTGGATGTAGTCGTCCGTCTCGGCGCGCCACTCGTAGACGTCCCTGACGTTGATCTCGTCGTTTTCGGGCGAGTACTCGTTGATCTCGGTGAGGTTCTTGTTGCGGCGCACCTTCCGACCGTCGACCCGGGTCTGGGTCTGGATCGACACCAGATCCAGCGCCGTGAACAGCGTCTTCGAGACGTTGATCGGCTCGGTCGTGAACCGCTTGATCACCTCGCCGACGGAGTCGGCGTGGAACGTCGAGTAGGTGGTGTGCCCCGTCGACATCACCTGGAACAGGTCGCGACCCTCCTCCCCACGGACCTCGCCCATCACGATGTAGTCGGGCCGCTGGCGCAGTGCCGCCTCCAGCAGGTCGAACTCGTCGACGTCGCCGGTGTCGTCCTCGCCGAACGACGGGCGGGTAACCGACGCGACCCAGTTGCGCTGGGGCAGCTCGACCTCGCGGGTGTCCTCGATGGAGACGATCTTCGCGTTCGAGGGGATGAACAGCGAAACGGCGTTCAGACTCGTCGTCTTCCCTGACGCCGTCCCGCCAGCGAAGATCAGCGCCTTCTCGTTTTCGATGCAGAGCCAGAGGAACGCCATCTCGTCGAGGTTGAACGTGTTCCAGTTCACCAGGTCGACGGGCGTGAACGGCACGTCCTTGAACTGCCGGATCGTGTAGTTGGTTCCGTGGTCGGACACCTCGGCGCCGAGCGTGAGCTGTGCGCGCGAGCCGTCCGGCAGCGTCGCGTCGACCTGTGGCTGCCGCTTCGAGATACCTTTCCCTGACCGCTGGGCGAGCTTCACGACGAAATCGTCGAGTTCCTCGTGGCCGTGCTCGATGTTGGTGATGATCTGCTCGTAGTCGGTGTGGTAGACGAACACCCGGCTGTTGTACCCGTCACAGGAGATGTCCTCGACGTTGATGTCGTGTTTGATCGGGTCGATTCGCGCGTAGCCGATGAAGTTGCGCTTGAGGACGTACAGCAGCTTCTCGACCTGGTACTCGTTGAGCGTCCCCGAGTCCTCCTCGATGACCGCCGGCTCGGGCCGGGTCTCGATCCCGTCGAGCTGGGGTCGGCCCCCGCCTTCGCCCGACGCCGACTCGCCGCCGCTGAACAGCCCCTTTACCGAGCCCAGCAGGCCGCCGCCCGACTCCGCCGTGCTGGTGCCGGGCGTCTGCCCGCTGTAGAGGTCGTACCGCGAGAGCAGGCGCTCGGCCTCCCGCTGGATCACGTCCGCCCTGTCGGACTCGCTGCCCTGGACGATCACGTCGTCCTCGGAGTACTTGATCGCCGCCTTGAGCTTCTTCGAGAGGAACTCCTTGAGATCCTCCTCGATCTCGGTGAGGTACGGTTCGATGACGTAGTACTTCACCTCGTTTTCTTTCTGGGATTTGAAAAGAATGATGCAGGAGTACGGTTTGTTCACCCAGTAGCGGTTCTGCTCGACGAAGTGGGTCTTTTTCTCCATCGGCACCGCCTTCTCGAGGTGGTACCGGTTGACGACGGTCGTGTTCCCGTTGCGCGTGCTGAAAAACTCGTCCTCGTCGACCTCCTCGCTGACGTCGACGGTGCGTTTGTCGACGAGCTCCGCCAGCTGTGAGGCCTGCGACTCGGCCTCGTGCAACCGTGACTCTGTCTCGTCCGGAGCGAACCCCAGGTGCTCGCGTTTGTTCAACGAGCCCCGCCCGGCTTCCTCCTGCCGGAACTGCTCCCACGTATAGATGTCCTTCCGTGCGCCCGCTTCTTCGGGGTCGACGTAGCTGTCTACGAGCTCGTCGACCCGCTTTGCGTTGCTCGCTGCCGTCCTGAACCGTGCCGGTGCGTCCCGCGGGTCGAACCCGAGATACTCGCTCCTGTCGAACCGGCCGCTGTCGTGTTCTTCTCGCTGGAAATCACTCCAGGAGTACTCGCCAACCCTGACCGACTCATCGAAGCCGACTACGGCCCCCGAGTCCGACTCGTCCTCGGCCCCCCCTGTATCATCAATTGCCATTACTGTTGTTCTACTGGTAAGGGATGAAAAAGCTTTGCGCTAGATCTGGTAACGAAAGGTTACCAGACATCCATTCCGGAAAGCTGTCCATACCAGGGCCGAAAAAGGAGCAGGTTGCACTGATTCACTGGAAGATCCACCGATAGTCGGTGGGTTTGTGGGCGTGGCGGGCCAGACGGCCCTGCTGTCAGCCGAGTAAGAACTGATTAAGCGAGGAACCGCTCGACACGGTCGAGCGCCTCGGTCAGGTCGTCGATGCCCGTCGCGTAGGAGACCCGGAGGTGACCCTCGCCCGCGTCGCCGAACGCGGTACCGGGAACGACGGCGACGCCGGTCTCCTCCAGCAGCGCCTCGGCGAACTCGCCAGCGTCGTCCCAGGGACAGGAGGGGAACGCGTAGAACGCGCCGCTGGCCCGGAAGCAGTCCAGCCCCATCTCCTCGAACCGCGAGAGCACGAGGTTGCGCCGGCGGTCGTACTGGTCGCGCATCTCCGCGACGGCGCCGTCACAGGAGGAAAGCGCCTCCAGCCCCGCGTGCTGGGCGGTGGTCGGCGCCGAGAGCATCATGTACTGGTGAATGCGGTTCATCGCCGTGATCGCCTCCGGCGGCGCCAGGGCGTACCCGAGGCGGAGCCCGGTCATGGCGTAGGCCTTCGAAAACCCGTTGAAGACGACCGTGCGCTCGCGCATGCCCGGGAGCGTGGCGATGGAGGTGTGCTCGTGCTCGTAGGACAGCGCCGCGTAGATCTCGTCCGACAGCACCGTCAGATCGTGCTCGCGGGCGAACGCGGCGACCTCCTGCAGTTCGTCGCCGGTCATCGTCGCCCCGGTCGGGTTGTTGGGGTAGCAGAACACGAGGACGTCGGCATCCCCGGCTCCGGCCTCGGCGAGCCGCTCGGAGGTGAGTTTGAACGCCTCCTCCTCGCGCGTCGGCACCGGCAGCACCTCGCCGCCGGCGAACAGGACGCCCGGGACGTAGGAGACGTACGACGGCTGGACGACCGCGACCGTGTCGCCGGGGTCGACAAGCGCCCGGAACGCGAGGTCGATCCCCTCGCTGGCGCCGGCGGTCACGAGCAGTTCGGTCTCGGGGTCGTACTCGAGGTCGTAGCGGTCGGCCATCCGCTCGGCGATGGCCGCCCGGAGGTCGCTGCGCCCCCGGTTCATCGTGTAGGAGGTCCGGCCCCGCTCCAGCGACGTGATGGCAGCGTCCCTGGCGGCCCACGGCGCGGCGAAATCTGGTTCGCCGACGCCCAGCGAGATGACGTCGTCCATCTCCGCGGCGAGTTCGAAAAACCGGCGGATGCCCGACGGCGGCACCGCGTCGACGCGGTCTGCGGGCTTCATGGCGAGACGGAGAGCCGGTCGTCCTCGTCGCCGTCGCCCATTTCGATCCCCTGCTCCTTGTAGGAGTCCATGACGTAGTGGGTGACCGTCTGGGTGATCTCCGGCACCGGAGCGACCTTGTCGCTGATGAACGCCGAGACCTCCTGCATCGACTCGTCCTCGACTTCCATCATGAAGTCGAAGTCGCCGCTGACGAGGTACAGCGACTTGACCTGCGGGAAGCGGGCGATGCGCTCTGCGATGTCGTCGTACCCGGTTTCGCGGTCGAGCGTGACGTTCAGTTCCACCGTCGCCCGGACGGGCTGGCTCTCGAGCTGGTCGCGGTCGATCACGGCCTGGTACCCGCGGACGACCCCCGCTGCTTCGAGCTCGTCGATGATCGCCTCGACCGTCTCCGGGTCGCTGTCAGTCTGGCGGGCGATGTCCTCGCTGCTCGCCCGGGCGTTCTCGCGGAGAACCCCGAGCACCGCGTCGCGGCTACTCATGCCTGTAGACGGTCGGAGCGCGGACAAAAGGCTTGCTACTAGCTACGGGGTCGCGTTAAGTTAGAGGATGAGGCGTTCGATTTCAGCCATGTCGACGCTCAGACAGCTCAATCGTGGCTCAAAGCGTTCGCCGTCTACCACAATTCACGCCAAAATTAACGCGACCTTCCAGCTGCTCATCTACAAGAGATTATCGACATGGTTGTTGGATGCTCAATAGGGAGTTACCTTTTATAGTGATTGTTGTGACTCTTTACCGCCAGGGAGACAATTCGTGGGCTCCAGTCCGCGAACCAATCGTTCACGCGACGTGGTGCCGAAAATAATCGCAACAATCACTATCAATTGTGTGCGACCCGTCGTATTCAGCCGGTTTTAAATACTTAGAACGTGACTGGTGACTACGACCAATGGCTCCAAATATAGTCTGCGTTTCTATTGATAGCCTTCGAGGTGACTTTTGTTCATTTATTGAAAGTGACGAGGAGACAACACCGTTTTTATCCAAACTCTCGAACAGTGCAATGGTTTATGAATCAGCAATCACGCCCTCAATATGGACACTCCCTGTCCATACCTCAATCTTCACCGGCCACTTCCCGCCCGAACATGGTATTCTAACTGGTAACGAAAGATTGGGTGATCACCCGACTTTTGCAGAACAATTACAGGATGCTAACTACACAACTAAGGCGTTTTATTCAAACGGTTGGTTAGATACCGCAGATATCCTACGAGGATTCAGAACTGACCGGATTTCTCAATCCTCTAACCAGTCTAATACAACAATTAAGAAGGAAATATCAAACAAAATAGAGTTTGCCTCTCCAAGGCTTAAAAAAATAGTGAAAAACGGTTATTCATATTATAACGAGTCTCATGATCTTTACAATATGTGGCGATCTTCAGAAACATCTCTAGTTGGAAAGGATACAGACGGAGAAAGAGATGTTGATACGGCAATAGCTGAAGCAACAAATATCACAGAGCCTTTTTGTTGGTTCATACATCTTAATGAAGCACATTGGCCGTACAAACCGCCAAATCCTTACCATACAGCGTTTACTGATCGTTCAATTCCAGCACTGGTAAAAAATACAGTGTACTGGCAGAACCGTGTCTATGGATCTAGACCGAACCGTCTCAAGATTGTTGCCGGCGATATCTCTCCCCCTGCGCGCGAAGTTGAAACGTTCCGAAATCTCTACCGAGGGGGAATCCGATACTGCGACAGTCTCGTACAGAAATTGGTAGAGAGTCTAAAATCGGCTGGTGTCTGGGATGACACTATATTCATTCTTTTCGGTGACCATGGCGATAGCTTCGGTGAA
>PXRK01000036.1 GCA_003021015.1 Halobacteriales archaeon QS_4_66_20
TCACGCCGCTCACTGTGAAGCGTGATGGGAGTCAGACGGGTGGACTGTCCAGAAATCATGGTAGTAACACGGCTGTGCAGCCAGCCAAACGGAGTATCAACACACACGCTCTCACCGCGTGTTACACAGTGTGGTCATATACTCCCGAATACTACTGAAAATCAGAACGGTATTGGTCTACAACCAACTTCACGATCCGCCACCCGGTGACGTTCTCGATGCAGTGATGGCTATCGACGCAGCGTACGAGTCGAACCAGGAAATCATCGAAGTGGTTCCAGGGAACTGGGTCTAACTGTCAGCCATATTGGAGTTTATACGGGCAAAGCCTGTGCTCAATCCCAGATCGCAAGTAGAATAGGCAACGATAACCACTGTACAGCGGCCGAATTGTAGACGAAAATCGACGGTCACGCAAATCCCCGACCGAGCATTCTGGCTGTATAGCGAGTTTCTTGATCCGGACAGCCGCCGAACTGCTCGCGGCACAGTTGCACCTACAAATAAGAAGCGCCGCTAGTCGTCCTCGGTGACGGTCTTGTCGACCTCTTTCTCGCCGAAGTAAATGTCGGTGCCGTCCTGTGCGACCTTCTCGGCAAGGACAGCACACTTGACGCGCATCGGCGAGATGTCGACGCCGAGCATGTCGATCATGTCGTCGCGGTCCATCTCTTTCAGGTCCTCGATGCTGGTACCGGGAAGTGTCTCCGAGAGCATCGAGGCCGCAGCCTGGGAGATGGCACAGCCGTCGCCGCGGAACGCGACAGCCTCGATCGTCTCCTCGTCGTCGTCGAGGACGACGTCCATCTCGATCGTGTCCCCGCACATCGGGTTCTCGCCGACGTGGCTGAACGTCGGATCCTCGATCTCCCCGTAGTTGCGGGGGTTCTTGTAGTGATCGAGGATCTGCTGCCGGTACATGTCTGAGCCGCCAATTCCCATTGTTGGACTGAGATATGGGCGTTCCGCCGAAAAAGGTTCCGAGTCAACTGCTCGCTTGGGGAGACTCCGATACCCGAAAGTACTCACGAACGACCGTATGACGGCGGATGTCGATGCCCAGGGGACGGAAAGCCGATAGAGTTTAGTTAGGCGCTCGGGTACGGACGGACAGCGGGCCCGTAGCTCAGTCTGGTAAGAGCCCCCGGCTCATATGGCGGCGAGTTCGGTCTCGGTGTCTGGGACACCGGGTATGCGGTGGTTCAAATCCGCCCGGGCCCACTTTTGACGACACCGCAACCGCGAGCGAAGCGAGCGGTCCGTGTCGTCTGTGTGGGCCACGCGGATTTGAACCCAGAGGGCGAGCGAAGCGAAGTCCTCGCGGTTCAAATCCGCCCGGGCCCATCTACACAACCCGGTTCGTCAGATCGTCGTCGGCGTCGAGCGCGGCGACGTTCTCGGCGAGGATGTCGGCGCGGCGGGCGAAGTACTCGGGGGTGTTGCCGGCGTTGTGCGGCGTGATCATCGCGTTCTCGAAGGTCCACAGCGGGTGATCCGCGGGCAGGGGCTCGGGGTCGGTCACGTCCAGCGCTACGCCGCCGACGTCGTTGGTCCGGAGCGCGTCGACGAGCGCGTCGGTGTCTACGACGGGGCCCCGTGCGACGTTTACCAGGA
Source organism: Halobacteriales archaeon QS_4_66_20 (assembly GCA_003021015.1). Classification (GTDB taxonomy): domain Archaea; phylum Halobacteriota; class Halobacteria; order Halobacteriales; family Haloarculaceae; genus Halovenus. The sequence continues at coordinate 1,615 of PXRK01000036.1, forward strand.
ACGCGTCGGCGGGCATCGTCATCAGCACGTCGCCGTCGATCAGCCCCTCGGTCTCGTCGGTGAGCCGGCAGGCAACGATCACGTAGTCCGCCTCCGCGACCGCCTCGTGGATCCCATCGAACCCGTAGATTTCATCGGCCGGGCCGCCCTTCTCGGGGCTGTAGCGGACGCCGACCGTCTCGACGCCGAACGCTTCCAGTCGGGCGACGACCGCCTGGCCGATGGCGCCTATCCCGACGACGACGGCCCTGGAGTCCTGGAGTTCGCGCACGGGGTAGCTCTGCCAGGTGCGGGTCTCTTTCTGTCGCCAGGCTCGCGGGAACTGCCGCGCGAGCGCGACCATCGCGCCGACCACGTACTCGGACATGTTGGCCCGGTGGACGCCGGAGGCGTTGGTCACGGCGACGCCGTGCTCCTCGAAGGCGTCCAGGTCGAGGTGGTCGGTGCCAGCGAACACGCAGGCGAACAGCTCGAGGTTCCCGGCGCGCTCCAGGTCGTCCGGGGAGACGGCCAGCCCGGTCACGACGTCCGCAGTCCGGAGGAATTCCTGCTCCTCGGCGGGCGTCCGTGCGAGGCGGACCTCGCCGTCGGGCAGCCGCTCGGCGAGTTCGTCGCGGTAGATGTCCGCGTCCGTACCGTGGATCTTCTGTCGCAGTACGAGGATCTCTCTGTCTGTCATTCGGTCAGTCGAGCAGGCTGAGGTCTTCGAGCCGCGAGACGATCTTGTCGACTGCTTCCCGGGCGTCGTCGGGCTGCTTGCCGCCGGTGATGACCAGCTTGCCGGAGCCGAACAAAAGCGCCACGACGTCGGGTTCGTCGAGGCGGTAGACGAGCCCCGGGAACTGCTCGGGTTCGTACTCGATTTTCTCCAGCCCCAGCCCGATCGCGATGGCGTTGAGGTTGAGGTTCCGGCCCAGGTCCGCGGAGGTGACGATGTTCTGGACGATAATCTCGGGGTCGTCCTCGACCTGGATGTTGAGCTCGCGCAGCTTGTCGAAGACGATCCGCAGACTCTGGTGGACGTCGTCCGTGCTTTTCGCGCCCGTGCAGACGATCTTGCCCGACCGGAAGATCAGCGCAGCGGATTTCGGCTCCTGGGTGCGGTAGACGAGACCGGGGAACTGCTCGGGGTCGTAGTCCGCGCCTTCCAGATCCATTGCGACGCTCTGGAGGTCGAGCTCCTGCCCGATTCCGGTCGACGCGACGACGTTTTCGATATTGATGGTTTCCTTTGGATCTACCATGTTTCGGTTTAAACCTCGTATTTAAGATTTATAAAGCTTCGTGGGATGTGTCCGTCCGAGTGGACACCCGAAATATAGGATTTCCGTCAGGTTGGCGTTTATAACCGGCGAGTTTTGCCACTCGACGCAGCGCGGCGGGGGTAACCGACACGCTCATGGCTCGGGAGTGAGCCAGTACCGGCGTGTACGCTCTCGAGCTCGCGGGGCAGGACGACGCGTTCGCGGCCTACGAGGCCGAGCAGGCCGCGAGCGACGTGCACGTCCTCGCCCCGGGGCTGGCGCGGGCGCGCGGGATCACCGACCGCGTCCGCGACCTCGCGTTCACCCACCGCGTCAGCGACCTCGTCGGGCGCGCGACGGTGGATCCGGAGGAGGGCCTGACTGTCGCCGACGCGCGCGCCGTGCTGGAGGCAGCAGCGATCGACCGCGAGGGGACGATCGCGGTCCGGGCGGTCGACGTGCGCGGCACGACCGGGATCGACACCCAGCGCGTCGAGCGCGACCTCGGGCAGGTGCTGGTCGACCGCGGGTTTGCGGTGGATCTGGACGACCCCGACCACCAGCTTCGGGTGCTGTTCTCGCGCGAACAGGGCCGAGAAGGGAACACGGAGGCAGACGGCGGGACCGTGTGCCTGCTCGGGTGGCTGGCAGTCGAGACGCCGCGGGAGTTCACCGGGCGCGCGCCGACCGGCCGGCCGTTTTTCCAACCGGGGAGCATGGACCCGATGCTGGCGCGCTCGCTGACGAACGTCGCCGGTGCTCGCGATGGGGCGACGGTGCTCGACCCGATGTGTGGCACCGGCGGCATCCTGATCGAGGCGGGGCTGGTCGGCGCCGACGTCCTCGGGATCGACGTCCAGCGGAAGATGGTGCGAGGCACTCGGGAGAATCTCGCGCACGCGCTCGACGGGGGGTGGGACGTTCTCCGCGGCGACGCCAGTTCTCTGCCCATCGCGGACGGCGCCGTCGACGCCGTGGTGTTCGACGCGCCGTACGGCCGCCAGTCGAAAATCGAGGGGAACCTCGGGGCGCTCGTCGAGGGCGCGCTGACGGAGGCGCGCCGCGTCGCCCCCCGCTGCGTGGTCGTGGGCGACCGACCCTGGGCCCGCCCCGCGAGCGCGGCCGGCTGGACCGTCGAGGCGTCGTTCGAGCGCCGCGTGCATCGGTCGTTGACTCGATACGTGTTGGTTCTCCGGCGTTAATATCGGGAGTTCAGCAGGTCGGCGCTTTCAAAAACCAGCGTGTCATAGAAAGCTTCCCACGAAATTCGTGAACCGGTCAGTACAGATGGCTCACTTACCGCTCGCTTCGCTCGCGGTGCGTTCGCCATACCGCAAATAACTGTGACAGCTGTGTTGCTCGCGCTCTGTCGGGCCAAGCGAGCAATTCGCACGCTTACTGAGCAGCTGTTTCAATCTGGACCTTGGCGAAATCAATTCCCTGTGAATGTTTCTATGACACGCTTAAAACGATTACTTGGGCAACTCGCGTCCGTCCACACCCAGCAACTGCCACAACCGCGCCGAATCACCCTCCATCCGGGCGAGCAGGTCACCCGCAAGCTCACGGGTCGCGCCGTCGACGGTCACGCGGACCATCCCCTCGCCAGGCTGACCATAGACCGCCGTCGCCCCCGCCGGGGCCGCGAGAATGACGGGCAGCGTCGCCAGGTCCTCCTCGCCGTCGACGGTGAGCAGCGTGTTTGCCCCGTCGGCGTCCGCCCCCGCGATGGCGACCCGCAACGCCAGCAGCAGCGACTCCGACAGGACGGCAGCGGGGTTCGTGACCGTCAGCTCCTGTTCGAACCCCTCGGCGCCGGCGACGGCGTCGGCCACCCAGTCGTCGACGGCCGCGCGCTCGGTGCGCTCGTCGACGAGCGCGACCGCGGGCGTGTGGCCGGCCTCCAGCAGGTGCGCAGTCACGACATCACCCACCGCGATCAGCGGCGCAGACGCGTCCGCAAGCAGCGCCGCTGGATCGGTGTAAACCGGGCCGAGCGGCTCCTTGAGTTCCGCGCGAAGCGACTCCTGGAGCCGGACAACGGGATCGGACACGGCTACCGGACTTTCAGGGCGTACGTCCCGGGCTCGGTGACGCCCATCTCCTCGGCGATGTCGCTCTGTTCGGGGTGGCTGATGACGACGTAGCCAGCCCAGTCCTCCGTGAGGGAGGTCGACCCGCAGCTCTCGCAGGCCTCGGCCTCCTCGGTTTCCTGGACGCGGTGGCACTCCCGACAGACGAGCCGATCAGCCATCAGCTCTCACCCGGTCCCGCCTGGGCCTGTCGCTTCTCGCGTTCCTCTTTCAGCCAGCCGTGCTTGCCCAGCCCCACCTGTTTGGCGGTGAGCCCGATCTTCGAATCCCGCGGGTTGCGCTCGTCGATGCTCTTGGTGACGATCCGCGCCCGCACGGTGTCGCCGACCCCGAGCGTCCGGCTCGATTCCCGGGAGGCCAGCATCTGGTTCTCCTCGTCGTACGCCAGGTACTCGTCGGAGATCTGCGAAACGTGGAGGAGCCCGTCGACCGGACCGATGCCCACGAAGGCACCGAAGTTGACGACCTCGACGATCTCGCCGTCGACAACCTCCTGCATCTGCGGATCGAACGTGAGCGCGTCGAACTCCGCGTCGTAGTAGACGCCCGGTTCGTTCGGGAGGACGGCGCCCTCGCCGATGTCGTGGACCTCGATCACCGAGACGACCGAGCCGACGTCCTCGTCGACCCGGCCCTCGAGTTTGTCCTGCAGCAGTCGCTTGATCCGCTGTGGCGTGACGTCCGCCAGATGCTCCGGCGGTACCTCGACCGTGTCGCGTAGTGTGACCCGTTTGTACATAGATAGGTTCGTCCTGATTATGGTTGAGTGATAGCCAGTTTGTTCTTCCCGCGTAAACTAATTACTGATACGCCCTCGGCGAGCACCCGGTCCTGCAGCGGCCCGTCGTTGGTGACGACGTGGGTCGTCCCCGGGGCCGTCGCGAGTTCGACGACGGCGTCGTCGGCGTATTCAGCGTCGGTCGCGCGCTGCTCGCAGCGGTCTTTCGCCAGGTCCAGCCCGACGCTTGCCGCCCTCGCCTCCGTGCCGGTGCCGTCCGCAAGCTTCCGCAGTTCCTCGAGCACCGCGCGCGGCGCGACCGTCTGTGGCCCGTCGAGTAGGCGGTCGAGTTCGTCGAACAGCCTGACGTCACATTCGACGGGCATCATGAGTGCGTTGGTGTCGAGGACGACGCTCACTGTAGCGTTCCGTAGCCGATGAGCCGCCACCGGGCGCCGACCCGGCGGTTGATCGCGATGTTCACGCCCGGTTCGGCACAGACCGGCCGCTTGAGCCGGACCTCACACTCGCCGCTGCGTGCGCTGGTGACCGAGCCGACGGTCGTGGCGGTCCCGACGGTGAGCATCAGCGGTTCGCCGGTCGAGATCTCCTCGACCTCCTCGTCGCCGTCCCCGCCGACGATCCGATCGAGCAGTTCGACGTCCATCGTAAAGGCCTCGTGGACCGGCGGCAGCGTGCCGGGCGGGCCGGCGACCTGGCCGGCCAGCGCGTCGCCTTTCGTGACCGCCGGATCGAGGCCGGTGCCGACGCCCAGCAGGCCGCCCGGCGTCGCCTCCTCGACCTCCTCGCCGCCGGCCTGCAGCGACCGGATCTCGGTTTCGACGGGCTGCCACTCGGTCTGGCCGCCCTCCTCGACCTCGCGGCCGGGGCGCAGTTCGAGCGTCTGGCCCGCCGTCAGCTTCCCCTGCGAGAGCGACCCGCCGAGGACGCCGCCGGTCAGCGACTCCCAGGTCGTCCCTGGGCGGTTGATGTCGAAACTGCGCGCGACCAGCAGCTCGGGGTCGGCGTCCGGGTCGCGCTCGGGCGTCGGGATCTCCTCCTCGATGGCCTGCATCAGCAGGTCCATGTTGACGCCCTGCTGGGCGCTGACCGGCACCACCGGTGCCCCCTCGGCAACAGTGCCCTCGACGAACGTTTCGATCTGCTGGTAGTTCTCGCGGGCCTGGTCGGCGTCGACGAGGTCGATCTTGTTCTGGGCGACGACGATGTTGTCGATACCGATGATGTCGAGTGCCATCAGGTGTTCCTCGGTCTGTGCCTGCGGGACGGGCTCGCTGGCCGAGACGACCAGGACGGCGCCGTCCATGAGTGACGCTCCCGATAGCATCGTCGCCATCAGCGTCTCGTGGCCCGGCGCGTCGACAAAGGACACCGTCCGGAGCGGCTCGCTCGCGCTCCCGTCGGGACACTCCTCCTCGACAGTGTACCGTTCGGGCTCGTCGAGTCCCGGACAGTGCCGGAACGCCGCGTCCGCGTAGCCCAGACGGATCGAAATCCCGCGCTTCATCTCCTCGGAGTGCTGGTCGGTCCACTGCCCGCTGAGGGCCTGGACCAGCGTCGTCTTGCCGTGGTCGACGTGGCCAACCAACCCGATGTTCACCTCCGGTTGCTTGTTCGCTGTCATCTCGGGAGTAATCTCGGTGAATCTTCGCCCTCTGCACCTGATAAACCTACTGTTTCGGGGATAGGACTGATCTGACCGGGACAGTTGCGGGCCGTGGGAGTCGCTGGATACGCCCGCCGACTGCGCGTGCATCCACTGCGCCGCTCGGGTTTGCGCACCTCCTGATCTGTTAATTATTTGATTTTGAAATCACGCCTCAATTTATATGTGGAACTAGTTCATAGGGGCCGCTAAGAGAGTCAGCCCTCCATGTTTCCGTCGTGGACAGTAATCGGCCTGCTGCTGACCGACGTGTTCCTCCTCACACTGGCCGGTATCGCCTGGCGCTTCCGGACGAAACCGGGTGCGAAGCTGTTCGGGCTCCTGCAGATCCTGTCCGCAGTCTGGGTCGGCGTTACCGTGCTCGGCCTGTCGCAGTCTCCGGGATCGACCCGGCTCAGACTCTGGGGGGTCGGGACGGGGCTGAGTCTGCTCGTGGTCGTGTTCTGGTTCGGGTTCATCCTCGACTACACGGGACGGAATCAGTGGCTCAGCGGCTGGTCGTTCGGGCTCGCGTCGCTGCCACTGGTGAGCGGCGCGGCGCTGTACTTCGTCGCGCCCGCCGCTTCCCCGATCGTCGACCAGGTCACGCAGACGACGACCCCCACCGGGACCGTGGTCGAGGCCACGATCGGGCCGATCGGGTTGGTCCTCGCGGCGTACCTGTACCTGGTGTTCCTCGTCGGACTCTGGTTGGTCGCTAAGACGGTGATCGAAGGCTCGAACCTGTTCGTCGGGCAGGCCCTCGCGTTCGGCCTCGGCTCGATGGTGACGATCGTCGCCAGCTTTCTGGTGATCCTCGAGATCCCCAGTGCCGGCTATCCCCTCACGCAGGTCGCGCTGGGCGTACAGGCAGTCCTCTGGGGGTACGCGGTGTTCGGCCAACAGTTCCTGCGAGTCGTCCCCGCGGTCGCGACGATCGGCGAACGGGCCGTCTTCGACGACCTGGACAACGGGGTGCTCGTCGTCGAGGATGACACGACGATCACCCGTGCGAACCCCCAGGCGCGAGCGTATCTCGGTGACGACGATCTGGTGGGGCAGTCCGTCGACTCGATTCTCGAGCGGATGGGCGTCTCGGCGCTCGCTGACCTCCCGACCCGGTTCCAGCACCGCGGGCGCACCTACCAGGCGACGGCCTCGCCGATCACAAACTGGCGGGGGGAATCCGTCGGCCACGCGCTCGCGATTCAGGACGTCACGCCGCTCGTTCGGCGCCAACAGCGCTTGCAGGTGCTCAACCGGATCCTCCGACACAACGTCCGCAACAACATGACGGTCTCCCTGAGCATCGCCGAGCAGTGCCAGCAACACGACGACACCGACGTGGCGTCGATGGGGGAGACGCTCGCCGAGAGGTCGCGTGACATGACGACGATCTGCGAGAAGGCGGTCGAGATCGATCGGACGCTCGACGACCCCGGGCCGACCCAGCGCGTCGACCTCGACACCCTCGTCGAGGACGTCGTCTCACCGCTCGCCGAACAGTACTCCGAGGCGACGATCCGGACTGCCATCGAACCCGAGACCGTCGAAACGAACGCGCAGGTCCTCTCGCTCGTGCTGCGCGAAGCCGTCGAGAACGCACTGGAGCACGCCGGAACCGCCCCGGAGGTCACCGTGGCCGCCTCGCGCGCGGACGGCGAACTCGACCTCATCGTTCGCGACGACGGCCCCGGGATACCGCGCTCGGAGGTCGAGCCCATCATCGCCGGCGAGGAGACCGCACTCGACCACGCGAGCAGCCTGGGCCTGTGGCTGGTGTCGTGGGGCACACAATCGCTCGGCAGCGAGGTGGACATCGACGCGACTCGGACGGGATCGGAGGTTACAGTCTCGATCCCGACTAGTGAGAACCGCCAGGAGACGCCGGATTCTGGAGCTATTACGTCGAACCAATCCGACGTGGGTACCTGATAGTGATTGTTGGGAGTCTTTACCGCTGGAACGTCACAGTTTGTACGCCTTACTGCATATTCTTTTCCTTACCCGGGAGACAATACCCACCTTTTCTACGGTGCCGCGCATACGGAAGCATATGACACAGTCCGATTCGGTGCTGCTGGCGGAGATGACGTGGCCGGAAGTACAGGAAGCGCTCGACAGTGGCGTCACGACGGCGATTGTCGCGGTCGGATCGATCGAACAGCACGGGCCGCACCTGCCGCTACGGATGGACACGATGGCCGGCGACGAACTCTCCAAACGGATCGCCGAGCGCCTCGGTGATGCGGTCGCCGCGCCGACCATCCGCCCCGGCTGTTCGGGCCACCATATGGATTTCCCGGGGACGATCACCGTCCCGCCGGAGACGCTGATGGACACGATCCGCGGCTACTGCCGGTCGCTGAACGAACACGGGTTCGAGCACATCGTCCTCGTGCCAACCCACGGCGGCAACTTCGCGCCGACCAACACGGTCGCGCCCGACATCGCCCGCGAGATCGAGGCGAACGTGATCGCCCTCGCCGATATGGACGAATACATGGGGCTGCTCAACGAGGGCCTGCAGGCCGCCGACATCGACTACGACGAACCCGTCTCCCACGCCGGCGCGACCGAAACGTCGCTGGTGCTGGCCGCCGAGGAAGAACTCGTCCGCACGGAGGAGTACGAGCCCGGCCACGAGGGGCCGGTTTCGACCGCGCGCCTGCTCAGCGACGGGTTCGCCGCCGTCACCGAGAACGGCGTGCTCGGCAACCCGACGTATGCGGCCGCCCAGGCGGGCGAGGAGGCGTTCGAACTGGTCGCCGAGGAGTACGCCGAACAGATCGACGCCGAGCGGGACGCTGTGTGATACTGGTGGCTGTAATTCTTTTACTCACCAGTCTCTGCTATCTGCGGATACAGACTCTTTCCGCCTGGATTCTCAATTCGAGTTTCCACGTACTTACAGCCACCAGTATGAGCAACGGAGCGGAACGACGATGAGGGGGCCGGTCCGCCGGATCCCTCGCCCCAGTCGGAACCGGCTCGCAACAGGCTACTGTCGTGAACAACGTTTTTGCCCGCGCCGCGTTGCTCTCCGGTATGGGACACGACGAGCAGAACATCCGCCGGATGGACGCCACAATCGAGCCCGAGGAGATGGCAACGGGCGACGTCTACGAGGCGACCGCCGCAGGCACGTCGGACCTCTACTTCGTCGACACCGGGCTGTACGACACGCCCGGCTACGGCTCGATCTACGTGCTCGACAGCGAGCGCCCGGCGGTGATCGAGACCGGCACCGGCTACCGCCCGGAGTTGATCGTCGACGCCGTCGAGCGCGTGGGGATCGACGCCGCGGATCTGGCGGTGATCGCGGTCACCCACGTCCACCTCGACCACGCGGGCGGCGCCGGCTACCTCCTCGAGGCGTTCCCGAACGCCGACGTCCACCTCCACGAGGCCGGCACGCGGTTCCTCACTGACCCGGCGAAGATCTGGGAGGGGACGAAGGCTGTCGTCGGCGACCGCATCGAGTACTACGCCGAACCGAAGCCGATCCCCGAGGATCGCCTCGTCGCCCTCGATGACGGCGAGGTCGTCGACTTGGGCGATCACGAACTCCGGGTCCACCACGCGCCGGGCCACGCGTTCCACCAGGCGGTGTTCTATGACCCCGAAAACGACGGCGTGTTCACCGCCGACGCGGCGGGGATCAACAGCCCGACTGTCGGCGGCCTCCGCCAGACTAGCCCGCCGCCGGGGTTCGATCTGGAGGGCTGTCTGGACGACATCGAACTGCTGGGAGACCTCGATCCGGCCGCGCTGTACTACGGCCACTTCGGCGACTACGAGACCGGCGACCTGCTGGCCGAGTACGCCGACCTGCTGGACTCGTGGGTCGAGCGCGTCGAGCGCAAGCGCGCGGAACTGGGTGACGACGAGGCCGTCGCCGAGTTCTTCGCGGACGAAGCAGAGGGGAGTGGCGCCTGGTCGGCCCAGCACGCCCGCCAGGAAGAATGGATGAACGTCCAGGGCGTCCTCCACTATCTCGACGAGCGCTAGGAAACGGAGTCGTGTGGTTGTTTTTAGATTTCAGAGTGTTCCGGCCGGAGACCGGAGTGAAGCTGCACCGCCAGTTCTGCGGCGTCGACCCAGTAGTAGATCGTCCGTTCGAGTGCGCGCGTGATCGTCACCAAGTAACCGTACATGTCCGGATCGTACGCCGTCACCAGCTCGAACAGCTCATCGAGATTCCGGTGGACAGTCTCCTCACGGTCCCGGAGGTTGTCGTGGACCGCGAGCTCACAGTCGAAGCAGATCCGCGAGAAGTAGTCGTTGATCTCCGCGCCGGCAGCGAAGATGTCGGCCATGCGCTCGCCGACGATGCCGTTCGCGTCGGTGTCCTCGCGGCCGACGACGTCGGCGATGAAACAGGCCCGATCCCCGACGATTTCGAGGTTCGTCGCGATCGTCGACAGATCCGCAGCGACGCGGTTGCCCGGCCAGTCGGTCGTCAGCGTGTAGGATTTCAGTTCCGCGAGGACCGCCGAGTAGCGTTCGTTTGTGAGCGACTCCAGGGTCTTGGCGGAGTGCTCGACGGGTTCGCCGAGAAACGCCGCACGCGCGGCGTCGTACTGGCGTGCGGTCACCGTCTCCAGGCGGTCGAGCAACTCCAGGACCTCCGTCCCGCGATCTGCCGTCTCCCCGTCTGAGACGATTTCGCCGACAGCGTGGTCGCTGTCGTACAGCTTCGAGATGTGTCCCGAACTCTCGTACAGCGCCGCGTCGTCAACGACGTACCCCTTGCGCACGACGCCATCGCCTTTGAGTTCCTGCAACAGTTCCGAGAGATACTGCTCGGAGATGCCGACCGTGCGCGCGAGTTCTTCTTTCGTCTCGGGAGCGGTCCTGTCAATTGCTTCGACGACCTGTGCACGCGTCGCGTCACGACCACCCGCTCCCAGCGGCCGTTGCCACGTTCGACGGGACATACCTGCTGGTCTCGACTCCCCATCTTAGGGTTGGCCCACAGACTGTCCGGACGGGTATGTACTCCCACAATCGGGCCCTGCACGAGCCGGGGTAGTCCATCGGACTGCGATGTACTGGTATGTACGCCTCACGACGCCAACGGACCCCTCATACCAAACCTAAGGTGTTCTCGGTTCATGGCGGACCGTATATGGAGACACGCAAAGTCCAGCTCTCCGGGGGGACGACGTACACCATCTCGCTGCCGAAGTCGTGGGCACAAGAGCACGGCATCGACGCCGGCTCGACGCTGTCACTGTATCCGAACGGCGACGGGTCGCTGCTGGTCGAGGCCGAGGGGAATCGGTCGACGGAGACGCGGTCGACGACCATCGACGTCTCGACCGACTCGGACAGCGCCATCAGACAATGGATCGACGCGCTGCACGCCGTCGGCTGTGATACGGTGACGCTGGTCGACCGGACGGGCCACTCCGCCGAGCGCCGCGGTGTCGTCGAGGACACCGTCACAAACCTCTCGGGCTTCGAGCTGCTGGAGGCCGGCGACACGAGGATCCAGCTGACGAACCTGATCGACGCCGAGAACGTCGACGTCCGCAAATCCGCGCTGCGACTCCGACTCGTGATTGTGGGGATGCACCGCGACGCGGTGAGTGCCGTCCTGACCGGCGAGGAGACGCTGGCACAGCGCGTCATCGACCGCGACAACGAGGCGGACAAGCTGTTCGCGATGGTGACCCGTCACTTCCGGCGGGCGTTGACGAACCTCCACGAGGTCGAGAAACTCGAATACAGCCGGGACGAACTGTTCGAGTACTACTACGTCTGCCGGCAGTTCGAGCGGATCGCCGACCACGCCGAGAAAATCGCGCGGTTTACGCTCGATCCCGAGGCCACGATCCCGGCGACGTTCGGGGACCGAATCGAGGAACTGGCAGCGAGCGCCAGAGGGATCGTCGACATCGCCGCGGACGTGATCCTCGCCGACGCCGGCATCGAAGGGGCACAGACAGCACTGACCAAACTGGACGACCTGACGGCCGATCTCAGAGCACTCGACCGGGACCTGTACGCACACGACGATCCCGCCGAGGCATATGTCGTCGGCCTCCTTCTCGACAGCATCCGCCGCACCGGCGAGTACGGCGCGAACGTCGCCAGTATCGCCGTTCAGCAGGTCGCCCGCGAGCGTGAACATCTCGATTGACGGCGAGGTCAACGGAGGTGATCTCTCGAAAATGTCGAGTCTCGGTCTCCTGTTCTGGCTGGCCTGTTCGAGAATATCCCCCCGGACGTGACCTTCCCGCTGATCGTCATTTCGTGCGGTGTGTTAACTATTAGTGGGCCGCGTCCATACGGGCTGTGTATGCGCGCAGCACGGCTGAACGAGTTCACACACGACATGGCGAACGGGCTGTCAATCGAGGATGTCTCCCGGCCGGCGGCCTCGGCCAGCGACGACGTCGTGATCGAGATCGACGGCGCAGGCTGGTGCCAGACGGACAACCACATCATCGAGGGGATGTGGGAGCCGTACGTCGGCAAGCCGCTGCCGATGACGCTGGGCCACGAGAACGCCGGCACGGTCCAGGCGGTCGGCGACGAGGTGACGGTCGTCTCGCCGGGCGACCAGGTGATCTGTCACCCGGTCCAGACCTGCGGGACGTGCCGCCCCTGTCGGCAGGGCGAGACGATGTACTGCGAGAACGGCGCGTTCAACGGGCTGACGGTCGACGGCGGGTTCGCCGAGGAAATGATCACGAACGAGCGGGCGGTGATCCCGCTGCCCGACGGCGTCGACCCGACGGAGATCGCCCCACACGCCGACGCGGGGATCACCGCCTACCACGCCGCCAAGAAAGCCGTCGACGAACTCAACCCCGGCGACGCTGTCGTCGCCATCGGGATCGGCGGCCTCGGCCACATCGGGCTCCAGTGCGTCGACGCGATGAGCGCGGCGGACATCGTGGCCGTCGACATCAAGGAGTCCGCGCGGAACCTGGCCGAAGACCTCGGCGCGGACGTGACGATCGACCCGACCAGCGAGGACGTCGGCGAGGAGGTCGGGGCGTTGACCGACGGGACCGGCGCAAAGCAGGTGCTGGACTTCGTCGGGAGCGACGAGACGACGGCGATGGGGCCGGAGATCTGTGCGGCCGGCGGCGACCACCACGTCATCGGCTACGGCGGGCACGTCCACGAGCCCGCACAGGCGTTCGTCGACGGCGAGTTCGCCTACCGCGGGACGCTCGTCGGCCGCTACGCCGAACTCCAAGAGCTGGTCGCGCTGGTCGAGCGCGGCGACGTGGACCTGCACACCTCGCGGTACGACCTCGAGGACGTCAACAGGGTCGCCGAGATGCTGGAGCACCGCGAGATCGACGGCCGGGCCGTGATCACTCCCTGACGCACTGCTGGGGATGATCGGGCGGCATTCAGATACCGAGTCGTATTCGCGGCAAACTCTCTCCTACACACTCCCACAGCTCCATCGCCCCGACGTTTTTGTCTGTCCACGACGGAGCAGCGAACGTGCTGACGAAAGACCTCCTGCGGGTTTCCCGGCGCGGCGGCGGGTACAGCCCGCAGTTCGCCGACGCGAGCCACGAGGAACTGGCAGCCAGCGTACTCGGCTGCTACCAGGGTCACGTCGGCGAACCCCGTGAGCGCCTCCAGGAGGCGCTGACGGAACTCGAACGCGAGAGCGACGACTTCAAGCTGGTCCGGGGGTTCGCCAAACTCCTCGACCGGGACGCCAGTTGGGAGGTGCAGTCGCCGGTCGACCCCGGGGGGGCGCGGCGAACTGCCTTCGCTGCGAGTGAGCAAATCGGGGTCGTCACCGCTGCGGAGCGACAGCAGGCGCTCGACCACGCGGCCGACCGCCTGGACGCGACGCCGGAGGCCATCGAGCAGTCGCTGTACGCCGACCTCGACCGCCGGGAGATCCTGGCGGCGGTCGACCCGCGCTGGGGTCCGGCCGAGCTGGTGGCGCGATACAACCTCTCGCTGGCCCAGACCGCGCTGTTCGACGCCACCGAGGTCCGGCTCCGGAGTTCGGACCCCCGGTCGCTCGTCTCGGCGGTCAAGCGCCTCGGCCTGATGTACGAGGTCTACAGCGGGGAAACCGGCGACGGACACAGCAACGAGGGCGCGAGCGGAAGCGAGGGCGCGGGCGCAGGGAACCGTCGCGACTGGGAACTGGTCGTCACCGGGCCGGATCGGCTGTTCCGGTCGACGCGGCGGTACGGCACCCAGTTCGCCCGCCTGCTGCGGACGGTCGCGAAGACCGACGACTGGCAGCTCACAGCGACCATCGACGACCGCGGGACCGAGCGCACGATGGAGCTTTCGGACGACGACCCGGTGGCGGTGCCGGGCGCCGAACCGCTCGCGGAGGACCAGTTCGACAGCGCCGTCGAGGCGGAGTTCGCGACCCGCTTTCGATCCCTCGATTTCGACTGGAGCCTGGTTCGCGAGCCCGCCCCCCTGGAAGCCGGCGGGCGGGTGATGATCCCCGACTTCGCCTTCGAGTACGAGCACGCCGACTTCCGGGTGTTTTTCGAGATTATGGGGTTCTGGACGCCCGAATACGTCGCGAAGAAGCTCGGCCAACTCGACGCGGTCGACGCCATCGAGATGCTGGTCGCCGTCGACGAGAGCCTCGGCGTCGGCGAGGAGATCGAGGCTCGCGACCACCGCGCGATCACCTACGCGAAATCGATCCGCCTCAAGGACATCCGCAACGCGCTTCGGCCTTACGAAGAGGAGCTGACGGCGGCGGCTGCTGCCGACCTCCCCGACGAACTCCGGCCCGAGGCCGACGTGATCACCCTCGGCACGCTGGCAGCCGAGTACGGGGTCAGCGAGGCCGCCGTCGAGGACGCGACCGTTCCCGAGCACGAGCGCGTCGGGCGCACGCTCGTGCGACCCGCCGTCCTGGAGACGCTCGCCGAGGACATCGCCGCCGGCATGTCGCTCGAGGAGGTCGAGGCCGTCCTCGACGAGCACGGGATCGATGACGCCAGCGCGACGCTCGCCGCACTGGGCTACCGCGTCGAGTGGGAGGGCCTCGGCGGGGGGACGATCCGCGAGCGTGAGTGACGAACTGCTCGACTGCCGAACTGATCGCGTCGTCTTCACCTCTCTGTGTCCCACTGTTCGCGCCGGCGCTGGTACGTCTCGTCGTTGCGCACTCTGTCGAGGTACTCGCGGTACACCTGCGAGATGTCGTACTTCTCCTCGTCGTACCACTCCTGTGGCTCGCGCTCGGTCCCGTCGTCGTACTTGCGGCCGCCGGGGTACTTCGCGTAGCGCAGGCTCCGGGTCCACCCCATCTGGAGATATTTGCGGGCCATGTCCATCCCCGGGAATTCGTCGTTTCGTTTGTACTGTTCGAACTGCTCGTAGATGCGCTCGGCTGCTTCTTTCGCACTGTCGAGGGTTTTGATGGTCCACAGCTCGAGTAGCTCGTCTTTGTACGGCTGGACTTTGAACGCGCCCTCCTCGCCGCGGCCGATCTCGTACGCCTCGGGGTGTTTGCGGAAGTTCACGTCGTACTCGGGGTTGTCGTCTCCCATCCGGCGCTGGTAGGGCCTGGACTCGCCTAAGCGTCACGTTCGTCGGCTTTGTTCCGGTCTGTGTGGCTGTTCGAGCCGCAGCCACGTACGAAGCGTCGCTTTCATGGCCGGGCACCCCTAACTACGGGGAGTGCCAGAGAGCGAGCGCAAGCGGGTCGACATGACGACGGGGACGATCGCCCCGAAGCTGCTGGTGCTGGCGTACCCGCTCGTGCTCGGCAACCTCCTGCAGACGTTCTACAACCTCGCCGATATGTTCTGGGTGGGACGGGTGAGTCCTGACGCAGTGGGCGCGGTGTCGCTCATGTTCCCACTCACGTGGATGTTCGTCTCGACGGCGATGGGGATCACGGCGGCGACGATCGCGCTCGTCTCGCAGTACGTCGGCGCCGGCGACGACCGGCAGGCCGACCGGGTGGTCGCCCAGACGATCCTGCTGACGATCGCCGTGTCGGTGACGCTCGCCGCCCTTGGATGGACGTTCCGCTACGAGCTGCTCTCGACGATGGGTGCGGAGGGGCAGGTGTTCGTCGACGCGCTCGACTATATCGAGGTGATCTTCTTCGCGCTGCCGCTGACGTTTCTGTTTTTCGCGTTCCGGGCGTCACTGCAGGGCGCCGGCGACACGAAGACCGCGATGTGGCTGATGCTCGGCTCGGCGGGGCTGAACGTGGTGCTGGACCCGTTCCTGATCCTGGGCTGGGGGCCGTTCCCCGCGATGGGCACCCGCGGCGCGGCGTGGGCGACGTTCGCCGCGCGGGCGTTCGTCACCGCCGCTGGCGTCGGAATCTTGCTGCGGGGCGGCTTCGGCGTGAAACTCCACCCGCGGGGTCTGGTGCCCGATCCCGCCATTCTGAAGAAGCTGGTGGACGTCGGCTACCCGGCGACGATCGACGGCTGGGCGCGCAGCTTCGCGGCGGTCGCGATGGCGTCGTTCGTGACGCCCTTTGGGACTGCTGCAATCGCGGCGTACGGGATCGGCGTGCGGCTCATGTCTGTCTCGTGGTCGGTGGCGGGCGCGGTCGGGCAGGCAACCTCGACTGGCGTCGGGCAGAACATCGGGGCGAACACGGCCGACCGGGCGGCCAGGGTCACGTGGGTCGCCACCGCTGCGACGATGGGCTTTCTGTTCGCGGCAGCGGCGGTCTGCGTCGCCTTCCCCCGGTTCATGATGGGGATCTTCGTCGACGACCCCGAAGTGATCGAGGAGGGCGTGACGTTCCTCTACTACATCGCACCGTTCTGGGCCTTTTTCGGCGGGACGATGGTGATCCAGGGCGCGTTCCGCGGCGCCGGCCAGACGAAGGTGGCGATGGCGCTATCCTTCCTCTCGCGGTGGGTGTTCCGGATTCCGGTCGCGCTCGGGCTGGCCTTTTCGACGCTCGCGATCCCGGGGACTGCCATCGCAGTCGAGGGGCTGGGTATCGGCGTCGTGGGCATCTGGGCCGCCTTCTCGGTCGGTGCGTTCGCCTCGTTCGTGCTGGCCGTGTTCTGGTTCCGGCTGGGCCGCTGGACGGAGGGCGTGATCGAGGACGACGCTGGTCCGGGGGCGGAGGTTGGTGAGGTCGAGGGTGAGGTGGATACTGTTGACGACGAGCGCGGTGGACCTGTCGGCGGCTCGGAGTTTGACGTAGAGGATTGAGATGGAGCCGAGGTTCTGATACGGTCGTTCGTGATTCGTTGTCCCGAAAATACTCACGAACGACCGTATGACTGTGTTCCGACAGTATCAGCTGCGCCTGTAGATGCGGTGCTGTTTGTACACCGGTTCGAACTCGTCGCGGCACTCCGTCGGGAGCGTCTCGGTCATCCCGATCATCAGGTAGCCGCCGTCGCGCAGCGACCCGTGGATCGTCCGGAAGATCGGCGTCTTGTAGGAGGCATCGATGTAGATCAGCAGGTTCCGACACAGCACCAGGTCGAAGTCCCGCCTGAGATCGTCACGGATGAGGTCGTGCTGCTCGAAGCTGATCTTCTGTCTGATGGCGTCCCGGACGACGAACCGGTCGGCCTCCTCGTCGACGTACTGCGAGGGGTCCTCCAGCGGTTCGAGCTCCGCGGCGATGTCGCTGGTCTGTGAGGGCTCGTAGGCGCCGGCTCGCGCAACCGCCAGGATGTCGGGGTTGATGTCGGTGGCGGTGATTTCGACGTGGCGGTCGTCGATCTCGGGGTCCTCCATCGCCAGCATCGCGACCGAGTACGGCTCGCGGCCGTCCGCGCACGGCGTGCTCCAGATCCTGACGGTCTCGTTGCCCTCGGTGAGTTCGCGCAACACGAGCCGGAGCTGCTCCCAGGCTTCGGGGTTGCGGAAGAAGCCGGTGACGTTGATCGACAGCGAGTCCAATAGCGCCTCCCGCTCGCTCTCGTCGCGCTCCAGCAGCCGCCGATAGGCGGTGTAGTCGTCGTGGTCGGTGCGGCGCATCCGCGCCGTGATCCGCCGGTCGAGGTACGCGTCGTTGTAGAAGCCGGACTCGAACGCCATCTCCTCCTCGATGTACGACAGCAGGTCGTGAAACGCGCGCTCGTCGTTGGGGCTCATAGCGTAACCACGTCGAGGATGTGGACGATGTTCCCGTCGCCCAGCACGGCCGTCCCGGAGAGGCCGGCGGTGCCGCTGAGGATCCCCTCCAGCGGCTTGACGACGACCTCCTCCTGGGCGTTGACCGAGTCACACCGGATCGCGATCTGTCGCTCGGACTCACGGATGCGGACGAGCACCCCGCTCCTGTCGTCGGTCGCGAGGGCGCTCCCGCCAGGGTCGTGGGCTGCCGTCGCCCCGTCGTCCGTCGACGCGCCGCCGTCCTCCGCTGTCGCCACACCGCTGTCGGCTGCCGAGCCACCGTCGGTCGCGGCCGTCCGACCCGGAACGTCGAACCGCTCGGCGAGGTCGACGACGGGGTAGATCTCGTCGTTGTGTTTGATGACGTCCCGGCCGTTGATGCGTTTGACCTCGTCGGCGCCGGTGATCTCGTCGACGTTCTTGATCGGGATGCCGTACTCCTCCTCGCCGACCTGGACGAAAAGCACCGTGAGGATCGCCATCGTCACGGGCAGGCGCAGCGATACCGTCGTTCCCTGGCCGGGCGTGCTGTCGACGTCGACCGAGCCGTCCATCTGGGTGACGGTGTCGTGGACGACGTCCATCCCGACGCCGCGGCCGCTGGTGTCAGTCACCTCCTCGGCGGTCGAGAACCCGGGGTGGAACACCAGGTCGTAGATCGCCGAGTCGTCCATCGTCTCCAGCTCCTCGGGCGAGCGCACCTCGTTCTCGATGGCCGTCTTCTTGATCTGCTCGACGCCCAGCCCCGCGCCGTCGTCCTGGACCTGGATGACGACGTGGTCGCGCTCGCGGGAGGCCCGCAGCGTTACCTGCCCCTCGCGGGGCTTGCCCGTCTCGACGCGCTCCTCGGGCGGCTCGATCCCGTGATCCAGGGCGTTGCGGATGATGTGCATCAGCGGATCCGAAATCTCGGTCAGTATCGTCCGGTCGAGTTCGATCTCCTCGCCCTCGATCTCGAAGGCCACCTCCTTGTCCAGCTCCCGCGAGAGGTCCCGCACCATCCGCGGGAACTTCCCGACGACCTTCTTCAGGGGGATCAGCCGCATGTCCATCACCGTGTTCTGGAGGTTCGCCGTGAACTTGTCCAGCTCGTCGAGCGTCTCGCTCGCCGAGTCGAGGTTCTCCTGCTCGACCGCCCGGCGGAGCTTGATGCGGCTCGTGACCAGCTGCTCGACCAGCCCGTGGAGGTCGTCGAGCTGGTCGACATCGACCCGGACGGACTTGATCTCGTTGACGGAGTGCTCCTCGTCGTCGTCGGCCCCCACCGCCGCCGTGTCGCCGGTGTCCAGCACCTCGTCGGTGACGTCCGCGACGGTCGCCGAATCGATCTTCCCGACGGCGTCGAGCTCGGTGTCGACGCGGCCGAGGTCGTCGGCGTCGAGATACAGGCTGAAACCGTCCTCGTACTCGCCGTCCTCGATGGCAGCCCGCTCGGGTGCCGTCGCGAGGAACTCGAACACCTCCTCGACGGCCTCCATGGCGAACATCGCGTCGATCCCGGGCATGGTCGAGTCGCCGATGTCGACCGCTGCGTGGACCACCAGCTCCCCGACGTCGCCGGCGTCGATGTCGACGTCGTCGTGGTCGTCGGACGGCCCGTCATCGGACTCCTGCTCGGCCGTCCCGGCGGCGCCCTCGCCGGTCGAGCCCTCCTCCAGGACGGCCCGGAGCTGGTCGACGGTCGCGCTGGTTTCCTGCGAGGACTCGCCGTGCTCCTCGATCTCGCCGACGATCGCCTCGATCCCGTCGACGCCGGCGAAGATCAGATCCATCACCTCCGGCGTCACCTCCATGTTGCCCTCCCGCATCTCGTCGAGCAGGTCCTCCATCGCGTGGGCGAGGTCCGCAGCGTCCTCGAACCCCATCGCGCTGAAGTTGCCCTTCAGCGTGTGGGCCGTCCGGAAGATCTGGTCCATCGCCTCCCGGTCGCCCGGATCCGACTCCAGCGCGAGCAGCGAGTTGTTCAGCTTCGTTATCTCCTCTCCGCTTTCCCTGATGAACGCGTCGAGATACTGGTCATCCATTGTCAGTCACCTCTGTGTCGTCCGCCCGTCGCGGCGCTGGTGGAAATCTCCACGTACTCATACTGCCGGACGTGATTCCGTTCCCACCCGGATAGCGCTCAGCAGCTGAGACAACCGAAACCCCCAGTCCGAGCATCACTCGGAGTAACAGAGTCACGTCCGGCAGTATCACGTCCGACAGTATCACTGTGGCACCTCCCTGCTGGCGGCGTCGAGGATGCCGTCGGTCAGTTCGCCGATCGGCAGCACCTCGTCGACGGAGCCCGTCTCGATCGCCCGCTTTGGCATGCCGAACACCGCCGAGGTCTCCTCGTCCTGTGCGATGGTCGTCCCGCCGACCGCCTTGATCGACTCGATCCCGGCAGCGCCGTCCTCGCCCATGCCCGTGAGAACGACGGCGAACAGCGGGTCGTCGATCACCTCGGCGGCGCTGCACATCGTCATATCCACGGCGGGCCGGACGCTGTTGACCGGCTGGTCCTCGGTCAGTTTCACCCGGAGGCGTCCGCTGTGGTAGTTCGAAATGACCATGTGCGTGCCGCCCGGCGCGATCAGCGCCTCGCCGGCGCCGATGCGGTCGCCGTCCACCGCCTCCTGGATGTCGTAGTCGCTGCGGGCGTCGATCCGGGCCGCGAACCGGTCGGTAAAGCCCTCCGGCATGTGCTGGACCACCAGTACGCGGAACCCGGCCTCAACCGGTAGCTCCGAGAGGAGCTGCTCGACTATCTTCGGACCGCCAGTCGAGGAGCCGATCACGAGCGTCGGATGCTCGACGTACGCGCCGCCGGCCTCGTCTGGCGCCCCGTCGTCGGACGCCGCTGGCGCGTCCTCGCCGGGCGACGTGCCCGCGACTGACCGGACCATCTCGACGAGCTGGCTCTCCAGCCGGGACATCTCCATTGACACCTCGCCGCCGGGCTTGGTGAAAAAGTCAACCGCACCCTTGTCCAGCGCCTGGAACGTGACGTCGGCGTTCTCGTTGGTGTGGGCCGACAGCATCACCACGGGCGTGGGCTGGTCGGCCATGATCCGCTCGACGGACTCGATCCCGTCCATCTCCGGCATCTCGACGTCCATCGTCACGACGTCGGGCCTGTGCTCCCGGACGGCAGCGACGGCTTCACGCCCGTTGCGGGCCTGTCCGATGACCTCGACGCCGCCGTCCTCCAGGATGTCGGTGATGACGCTCCGCATGAAATGCGAATCGTCGGCGACGACTGCCCGTGGCCTACGCTGCATCACGAACACCAGTGGTTGCGACGCCGCGCCGATATACAGCCGGACGTGACTCCGTACAGTGCCAGGACAGTCCATCGGCTGTATCATGGCCCGAACAACGGGAGTTGGGACGGCATGGCGTACCTGAATCACGTCTGGCTGTATAACGCGTCGGCTGCATTCACGGGCACTGGGGTGAGTGTGCCAATAAAAACTCCGCCCACGTCATCAAACGTGATACTCCGGAGGGCAGATTTAAGTCCGATCCGTCGCTTCTCACGAACGAGAACTGACGGCCGGAAGCTGGATCGCGGCCACTCCGGTACCGGCGCCGGGAGGACAGCGTGACCGACACGGCACCACTACGGGAGGAGGGCTCTATGGCAACGAACGGACAGGTACTCGAATTCAAGCTCGGCGAGGAGATGTACTGCGTGAGCATCGACTGCGTGACCGAGATCGTCGACGTCGGCGAGCTGACGTCGGTGCCGGACTCGCCACCACACATCGAGGGTGTCATGGACCTCCGCGGCCGCACGACCTCGATCGTGAACCCGAAGACGGTGTTCGACATCGACGCTGACACCGAGGCCCAGCGGATCGTCGTCTTCGAGCCGGAGCTCGTCGGCGACCAGGCGGCCGCCGGCTGGCTGGTCGACGAGGTCGACCAGGTGGTCCAGGTCGACTACGGCGACGTCGACGAGTCGCCCGCCAGGGACGGCCGGGCGGTCCACGGCGTGATCAAACAGGAGTCCGGCGCGTTCATCATCTGGGTCGATCCCAAAGCCGTCCACGCGGCGTGACTGTCTGTTTGGCCGGCCAATGCCGATCCGACTCCGCGGGAGCGACCACCCCCTGGTTGGCAAGACTTTTTTCTGTGGGGGCTGCAGTCTAGACAAATTCCACCCCGAACGATGGTTGAACTAACGAAAACAGGGATCGACGGTCTCGACGAGATACTCAACGGTGGCATCGTGCGTAACTCGACCACGCTGGTCAGCGGCAACCCGGGTGCCGGAAAGACGATTCTGGGGCTACAGTACATCTACAACGGCGTCGAGCTGTACGACGAGAAGGGCATCTTCCTCTCGTTCGAGGAGAACGCCGAGGACCTCCGGGAGGCGGCCGAGTCGATCGGACTGGATGACTGGG
Source organism: Halobacteriales archaeon QS_4_66_20 (assembly GCA_003021015.1). Lineage (GTDB taxonomy): Archaea > Halobacteriota > Halobacteria > Halobacteriales > Haloarculaceae > Halovenus. The sequence goes on from PXRK01000036.1 coordinate 23,808, forward strand.
GCAAACACGTCGAGGGGGGGAACATCAAGGTGTACGACAAACAGGAGCTCCTGCGGGAGAACGATTTTAGCTCCTCGCTCGAACTTCTGTTGAGCGACCTCGACGACGAGAGCTACGAGCGGCTGGTGCTGGACTCGCTGACGATGTTCCAGCTGTTTTTCGACAGCGAGCGCGAACAGCGCACGTACCTGCTGAAGTTCACCGACATCCTCAGCGAGAACAACCTCACGACGCTGATGACCAACGAACAGGGGACCGTCTTCCCCGAGACCGAGGTCGGCCTGGAGAACTTCCTCACCGACGGGAACATCTTCCTGCTCCAGACGCCGACCGAGTCCGGGGTCAACCGGTACCTCTGGGTCGCGAAGATGCGCAAGAAAAACATCGACACCGACATCTTTCCGATGGAGATGGGCCAGGGCGGGATCACCGTCCACAAGAACGCCAGCGCCTTCTCCATGATGAGCGAGGAAGATTCGCCTCTCTGACAAGACTTCGTTATTAGATTCGAAAACACCACGCAGAGTCCGTGAAAACTGAGTTTTAGCCCCTCTCACAGCCAGTTTTTACAATCTGAAACACTCTCAGAACCCGGTAGATTTATGCTCCTCGTAATTTATAATTTGATAACCAATGTCTTCAGTGGATCTGTTGCAGACGCTGGGGAACAAATACAGCGCCGAGATCCTGGATGCGACCGACGAGCCACGGTCGGCCCAGGAACTGAGCAAGGAACTCGACATCCCGATCGCAACCTGTTATCGGCGGATCGACGAGCTGACCGAGCACGACCTGCTGAAACTCCACGACAATATCCTCTCGGATGACCGGCGACGCATCAAAGTGTACCGGCGGAACATTGACGCGGTCCGCGTCGAGTTTGACGAGGCGCTCACGGTCGACATCGAGGAGCGCTCCAAGGTGACGAACGCCCTGGACGAAGCCTGGCGAACACTTTCGGAAGGCTGATCTCCCTTCCTGTCGCTCGCTCCATCGTCTGTCTCATAGTGATTGTTGTAACTCTTTACCGCTGGGTATTCCTCAGACGCCAGTTTCGGGCCGTGAAACCGCCGCTATTGCGACATGGTGCCGAAAATAATCGCAACAGCACTACCACTCCTGCAGCCCGGCTATCTAGTCTTCACCGCACGTACGCGACCGGTTTCGCCGGCTTTCACCCGTCGACGGCTGTCGATTCGCGGCCTTTTTCTCATTATCAGCCGAGATAGTTGCGAGGGTGGATTTAACACGGGTAGTCGATAAGCCCCAACTGGTGTCCGCAATCATCGAACTCCTGTATGTGGGAACGACGCTGGTGTTCATCGTCACGGGGCTCACGATGGTAGGGATGGCGATCCGGGCGTACGTCGAGACCGAGCGGATGGCGATGCTCCACCTCTCAGTGGGGTTCTCGCTGGCCGTTGCAGGCGCAGCCGCGACGATGATCAGCGCGTTTCTCACCGACTTCCAGGGTACCCGGTCACTGCTGCTGGTCAAGAGTTCCCTGTTTACCTTCGGGTTCCTGTTCGTGATGTACAGCCTGACCACATACGAGTGAATCAGGTCCGGGTGGTGACGGATACAGGCCGATCTCGACAATCACTGTGACACCGCAACACGAAGGGAGTATCAACGCCGATAATCACCGGGACAATTTTATTTAGGTGATTCCGGAAATATCCGGTAGTAGGCATGGCAGAAGTACTGATAGCCGACGACTCGGAGTTCATGCGCAACCTCCTGCGGGAGATTCTGGAGGAGGATCACACGATCGTCGGGGAAGTCGAGAACGGCGTAGAGGCGGTCGAGGTGTTCACGGAGGAGCACCCCGACCTGGTGATGATGGACATCGTGATGCCGATCCGGGACGGGATCGAGGCGACCGACGAGATCAAGGACACGAGCCCGGACGCGAACGTGGTCATGTGCACGAGCGTCGGGCAGGAGGAGAAGATGAAGGAGGCGGTCAAGGCCGGCGCCGACGGGTACATCACCAAACCGTTCCAGAAACCCAGCGTGATGGAAGCCATCCAGGACGTCGTGCCCTCGTAGCGATGAAGGTCGACGTCCAGTCGCTCGACACCTTCAACCAGCTCGCCCACGAGGGCGCCGAGGCAGCGACGCGGTCGCTGACCCAGATGACGGGGATCGAGGCGACCGTCGACGTGACGCGGATCTCGCTGCTCGACCGCGAGGACGTCGGCGAGGAGCTCCGCGGAACGGCGTTCGCCGGCGTCCAGTTCGGCTTCGAGGGCGCACTCGCCGGCGAGACGGTGCTGGTGTTCGAGGAGAAACGGGTCGGCGACATCGTCGAGGCCCTGATGCCCGGGGGCTGTGCCGACGAGAGCATGGCCCAGTCCGGCGTCGAGGAGATCGGCAACATCATGATGAGCGGGTTCATCGACGGCTGGGCGGAACACCTGAACGCGACGATCGATCACACGCCCCCGACGTACATCGAGCGCGAGGGCGCCGCCGTGGTGCCCGACGGGCCGGAGACGGGCGCCCGCGACCAGGTGTTCGTGTTCCGCAGCGAGATCGAGTGGGCCGGCGAAGACGTGAACTTTTACATCTACATGCTCCCCGGGTACGGCTCGATGGCGGAGCTGTTGGCCGAGCACGTCGACACCGCGGGCGACGCCATCCCGATCGAGAAGCTGGCGGTGTTCAACCAGATGACCCGGGAGGGCGCCGCCAAGGCCGCCGAGAACGTCCAGATGATGTCCGGCATCGAGACCGAGGCCGAGGTCGCCCAGCTCTCCTTTGTCCCCATCGAGGACGTCCCAAGACAGTTCGGCGAGGACACCTACGTCGGGACGGTCGTCGAGTTCACGGGCACGCCCAGCGGGTTCCTGCTGGTGCTGTTCGACGAGGCGTCGGCGGTCACGGTCGCGGAGGCGCTGCTGCCGGTCGAGCCCGACAGTGACGGGCTGACCGAACAACACGAGTCGGCGGTCACCGAACTCGGAAACATCATGACAAGCGGGTTCGTCGACGGCTGGGCGAACGTCCTCCAGCAGAGCGTCGACCACACCCCGCCCCGGCTCGTCCACGACATGGGCCAGGCGATCATCGACCCGCTGGCCGCCCAGCTCGGCCGCCACCAGCGCCACGCGTTCATCATCGACGCCAGAATGCAGACCGACGAGGTCGACTTCGAGAGTGAGATCCACGCGCTGCCAAACGAGCAGGAACTCCGGGCGGCGCTCGACGAACTCGTCGTCGACCGCGCCGACCAACTGGAGGCCGACGCCGAACAGATCTTCTAACATGAAAGTCTACGACGGGAGCCAGTCCGACGACGGGCCCGAAGCCGAGCCCGAACGCGTCAAGGTGGGCATCGCCGAGTACGAGGTGACCGCCGACGACGCGGAGCTGACCACGAGCGGCCTGGGCTCCTGTGTCGGCGTCGCGCTGTACGACACCGAAACCGGCGCCGCTGGGCTGGTGCACGTCATGCTGCCGGTCGCCGAGGAGATGGACGAGGGCAAGGCCGCGAAGTTCGCCGACTCCGGCACTCAGCTGCTGATCGACGAACTGCACGCCATCGGGGCTAACCCCAGGACGGTCCAGGCGAAGATCGCCGGCGGGAGCGACATGCTGGACTTCTCCGAAGGTGGCTCGGGGATCGGCGACCGCAACGTCGAGCAGGTCCGGGCGACGCTCGCCGAGAACGACATCCCGATCGTCGACGAGGACGTCGGCGGCGACCACGGCCGCTCGCTCCGCCTCGAGGCTGCCTCCGGCGACCTCGTCGTCAAGAGCGCAAACCGGGAGAAACGGACGCTTTAGTGACCGGGACCGCGATCGCCCCGTTGCTCCTTCCAGTTCGTCCTCGTGGCCTGGGTTGTCTCGCGGCTCCGCCGACTCCGGCGGCGGGCGGTTTCGGTGTGCTTTTCCACGGCCTGCGCGAACGACGGGTATGGCAACGGCACGCGGGGAGTTCCTGGCCGGTGAGCGCCCGGAGGACGTCCACATCTACCTCCACGAGGGCGCCGTCTCGGACATCGAGGCACTGACGGAGTACGGCGAGCGCGTCGAAGACGGCATCGTGCTCGTGCTCGACGGCGAACAGGCCCGCGGCGTGTTCCAGCGCGCGACCGGCATCGACCCGATGGGGTTCGCACGGAAGGCGATGGATACCGACGGCGAGGTCGACCGGGACTGTGCCGGTGGGATGTGTCCCGCTGGTGAGGGGGAGACCGGGGGGGAGCACCGGGCGCGGTTCGTGTTCGCGTTCGCCGAGGAACAGAACGAGGAGGCCGGCGGGCTGTACGCCGAGGGGCCGGTGATCCACGGCTACGTCTCGTGTGTCTGCGGCGAGAGCTACTCCGAGAAGTGGGTCGCCAACGAGCAGGATTGACGCTTCGAGGTCGACTCGTCCGGGCAGAACGGCGGCTGGTCGCGACGCGCTTGGCGATCCGCGACGGCTGGCCGCCAGCTACTCATACTGCCGGACGTGACTCTGTTACTCCGAGTGATGCTCGGACTGGGGTTTTCGGTTGTCTCAGATGCTGAGCGCTATCCGGGTGGTAACAGAATCACGTCCGGCAGTATCAGCCAGTACCACCGTCACGCGGACGGCTCACCCAGACAGCCGGCGGTGGAACAACCGATCGCTCCACCCGTGACTGTTAGTCGTCACGTGACTGTTAGTCCTCAGCCTCGGCTGCGTCGTCCGCTGCTTCGACGTCGTCCTCGACCTCTAACCGCCGGAACGCGTCGATGATCGCCTGCTTGGCGACGGCGCCGCGGGTCGACCAGTGGTGGGCGTAGTCGAGCATGTCGTCGTAGATGTCGGGCTTGCAGCCCGCCGCCTTCGGGTGGCCGCCGCCGTTGACCTGCGCGGCGACCTCGTGGCAGCGCTCGAAGGAGTCGGTGCCCCGCAGCGAGGCGGGGCCGGAGGGTTTGACGATCACGGCGGCGTCGGCGCCCTGCTCGCGCAGCGCCTCGGCGACCTCGTTCTGCGAGCAGCGGCCGTAGGTGACCCCGACCGTCCAGGGGCCGACCTCGCGGAGTTCCGCCCGCTCGATCGCCTTCTCGATCAGCGCCTCCTTCTCGACGCGGCGCTCGGCGAGCATGTCCTCGACTTCGGGCGGGAGGTCCGCGCCGTGTTCCGTGACGGTGGCGACGTACTCCTCGGGTTCGGCCCAGTGAGAGAAGTCGGCGAGGTCGTCCGAGCGCTCGTCCTCCCGGATCCAGAGGTCGTGGTCGCGGGTGGCGGCGGCGAGGTCGACGAACCGCTCGGGGAACTCGTGGTCCAGTTCGGCCACGGCGACGTCGGCGGTGCAGACCTCCTCGGAGTCGCCGACCACGAGGTCGACGCCCGCGTCCTCGACGGCGGCCGCGAGGTCGTCGTCCCACTGGTGGTGGTCGAACCACCGGACGTCGGCGACGCGGTCGATGACTGCGTCTAGGTGTTCGACGTCGCTCCCGTGGTCGGGGCACAGATCACAGACGTAGAGGTCGGCGTCGCGGGGCGCGTACTCGGCGACCCAGGCGAGCGCCTCCCGAATCTCGTGGGGGCCGGCCGGCAGCAGCGCGCCGGCGCCGCGGGCGGTCCGGATCAGCGCGGTGCAGGCGAGGCCGTCAGCGTCGCCGTCGGCGACGACCACGACCTCGGCGTCGGACAGCGTTTCGGCGGCCTCGCGCTCGGCCTGCTCCTCTTCGACCGAGTCCGGTCGGAAAAACCCCTCGCCCGGGAGTACCGACTTGCGCCCGATCGAGAGCCGCTCGTCGTCGATGAGCCAGTCTTCCATACAGCACGCTGGGAGGCGAGCGCAAAGAAGGGCCCGGTCCGCGTCGGCCGATCAACCCCGCCTTACAGTCACCATCTCATCCGACAGTAAAAACGGTCTCTTGTGCCTCATACTTGGTTCACGCTCTCGTGGGGTAGCAGCGTTTCCATCGAGTGGTATCAGACCTCCCGCTCGAACAGCAGTCCGATCGTCGTCCCGTCCTGTTCGAGGGTCTCCGCGAGCCGCCAGCCCTCGCGGGCGTACTCGTTGATGATCGATTCCATGTTCCCGATTTTCCGGCTGCGGGCTTCCGTCTCGTGGGCGGTGTAGACGTAGCGCTGGTCTGCCATGCACGATCAACGCACGACGGGAACAAAAAGGGTGGCCGCGCGGGCGCCGCCAGCTAGAGGCCGCTGAAGAGCAGAAACGGGACGACGAACAGCAGCAGCGTCATCACGACGAGGATTAGCCCGTAGCTGACGATTGTGCCGATCGCGGTCCGCAGTGCCGGATGGTCAAACTTCCCCGGGAGGTTCATACCCGGGCTTGGGAAGGCGACGACTTAACTTCCCGTGTCTGGGCCAGGTGACCCGTTGTCGACCGGATCGGATCGTAGCACTTTCGCCGTCCTGGCGCCAACGGCGGGTATGTTCACGGGCATCGTCGAGGAGACAGGCGAGATTACCGACGTCACCATGACCGACGAGGGTCGGCGCCTGCGCATCGCGACGAGTTTCGACGGCCTCAGCCAGGGCGCGAGCATCAGCGTCAGCGGCGCCTGCCTCACCGTCGAGGCGTTCGGCGACGGCTGGTTCTCGGTGTTCCTGGCGACCGAGACGCTCGACCGGACGTACCTCGGCGACCTGGCGGTCGGCGATCAGGTCAACCTCGAGCGGGCGATGGCCGCCGGCGACCGCTTCGATGGCCACGTGGTCCAGGGCCACGTCGACGGCACGGCCGAGGTCGTCGGCGTCAAGCGGATCGGCGACGACTGGGAGTTTACGTTCTCGCTGCCGGATGCGCTGGCGGGCTACGTCGTCGAGAAGGGATCGATCTCCGTCGACGGGATCAGCCTGACCGTCGCGGCGCTCGACGGCGAGCAGTTCGCGGTCGCGATCATCCCTGAAACCTACGACGTCACGACCCTCTCGGAGAAGTCGGCTGGCGATCCAGTTCACCTCGAGGTCGACGTGGTCGCAAAGTATGTCGAGAGTCTCGTCGAGGGGTACCCCGACGGCCGGTAGCGCCGAAACCAGGACCGACTGCTGGCCGGGATCCACGGCCAGGACCTGCTCCACGGATCGGGCGAGCGGTGGACCGGTCGGCTCGACACCAACTACAGGACAGAGTGATCGGTCGGCTCGACACCAACCACGGGACAGGAGTGACCGGTCGGCTCGACACCCACCACGGGACAGGAGTGGCCGGGTGCGAGCCCCCTGCCAGCGAGCGACACGTCGGCGGGCGAAAAGAGGAGTCTTAAGTGCCTCCACCGGATACCGACGGGTACTATGGCAAACGGCAAGTACGCCGCGCGCAAGCTCAAGAAGGACCGCCAGAAACACCGGTGGTCCGACTCGGAGTACGCGCGACGTGAACGGGGGCTTCGCGAGAAGTCCGACCCCCTCGAGGGCGCGCCGCAGGGCCGCGGCATCGTGCTCGAGAAGATCGGTATCGAGGCAAAGCAGCCGAACTCGGCGATCCGGAAATGCGTCCGGGTGCAGCTGATCAAGAACGGCAAGCAGGTTAGCGCGTTCTGCCCCGGTGACGGCGCCATCTCGTTCATCGACGAGCACGACGAAGTGACCATCGCGGGCATCGGCGGCGCGAAGGGCCGCGCGATGGGCGACATCTCCGGTGTCAACTACAAGGTCGAGAAGGTCAACGGCGTGTCGCTGATCGAACTGGTGCGCGGAAACGCGGAGAAGCCGGTGCGATAACGATGTCGACAGACCAGCCAGACCCCGACGCACCCGCCGGCGACGAGGACACGAGCGCCCTCCTCTTTGGCAAGTGGGAGACCGAGGGCATCGAGTACAGCGACGTCTCGACCGAGCGGTACATCAAGGTCACCCCCATCGCGAACACGATGGGTCGCCACGCCGACAAGCAGTTCAAGAAAAGCGAGATCAGCATCGTCGAGCGGCTGATCAACCGCCTGATGCAGACCGACGAAAACACCGGGAAGAAACAGCTCGCCACCCGCATCACGCGGGAAGCGTTCGACATCATCCACGACCGTACCGGCGAGAACCCGATCCAGATCCTCGTCGGGGCCGTCGAGAACAGCGCGCCCCGCGAGGAGACCGTCCGCCTGAAGTACGGCGGCATCTCGGTCCCGCAAGCCGTCGACGTCTCGCCCCAGCGCCGCGTCGACCAGGCGCTGAAGTTCATCGCCGAGGGCGTCCTCAGCGACTCGTTCAAGTCCGACACCGACGCCGCCTCGGCGCTCGCGAGCCAGCTGATGGGCGCCGCGAACAACGACGTCGGCACGTACGCCGTCGACCAGAAAGAGGAGAAAGAGCGCGTCGCGGCTGCCGCACGATAACCCCGTTCGCGTCGCAGTACCCGCCAGCCATCTTCTTCCGTCTCCGGCCTGCCACCGACCGGTCCGTCCGCCGACAGGTCGTAAACCGACATATTGAACTTGGTTGACGGAGAGCGTGGAAGTATGTCACAGGAGTACTCGGACTCCGTCGACCTGGTGAACGCAGGGACAGTAGCGTACCTGAGTGGCGCCGTACTCATCGCGGCGCTGACGGCAGTACTCGCACAGTTCTCGATCGATCTCCCGGGCGGCGTTCCGTTCTCCTTCCAGCCGTTCGGGGTGTTCTTCGCCGGGATCCTGCTGGGCCCGATCTGGGGCGGGTTCTCGATGCTGCTGTACCTGCTAGTGGGCATCGCCGGCGCGCCGGTGTTCTCTAACGGAACGGCCGGGGTCGGAATCGTGCTCGGCCCGACCGGCGGGTTCCTGATCTCGTACGTGTTCGCCGCGGCAGCCATCGGCCTGGTAGCCCACCGCTCGCTCGCCCCCGTCTCCGTCGACGACCTCCCGGCGGTCGGGGTGACCGCTGGGCTCGTCGTCGGCAGCGCGATCATCTACGCGATCGGTGTCCCGTGGTTCGCCGAAGTGCAGGGGTGGACCCTGCCGCGGGCGGCGGGCTTCATGGCACCGTTCGCGGTCGGCGACGCGATCAAGATCGCCATCACCGTCGGGATCGTCGCCGGCGGGAACGAACTGCTGGAACGGCCATAGTGGCGAGTCGGATGATCACAGTCCGGGACCTCGTCCACGAGTTCGACGGCGAGCGGGTCCTCGACGGCGTCTCGCTGACCATCGCGGACGGCGAGTGGGTGGTGCTCGCCGGGCCGAACGGCAGCGGCAAGACGACGCTGGTCCGGCAGTTCAACGCGTTGCTGGAGCCCGACGCCGGCGAGGTCCAGATCGGCGGGGTGCCCGCAGCGGAGAATCCGGTCAGGGCGCGCACGAGCGTCGGGATGGTGTTCCAGTCGCCGCGCGACCAGTTCGTGGCCGCCACCGTCGGCGCCGACGTGGCGTTCGGCCCGGAGAACCTCGGCCTCGACCACGACGAAATCGACCGGCGGGTGGCTGAGGCGCTCGGAGCGGTGAACATGGCGGACCGTGAGGAAGAACGCATCGACGAGCTCTCCGGGGGCGAGCAGGCCCGGGTGGCGATCGCCGGCGCGCTGGCGATGGAGCCGGACCATCTGGTGCTTGACGAGCCGTTCACCGGCCTCGACTGGCCGGCTCGGCGGTCGGCACTACAGCGGCTGGACAGTCTCGCCGCTGACGGCACCGGCATCGTCTTCGTCACCCACGACGTCCGCGACGTGCTGGACCGGGCGGACAGGGTGGTCGGTCTCGAATCGGGGACGGTGGCGTTCGACCTCCCGCCCGACGACGCCCGCGAACGGCTGGCAGAGATCGACGTTCGGGTCCCAGGGCCCGGTGCGGGGTAATCTGTGCTCACCTACACACCGGGTGAGACGCTCGCTCACCGGCTCGACCCGCGGGGCAAGCTGGCCGTCCAGTTCTCGTTCGCCATCGCCATCTTCGCCGGGCCCGCTGTCCCCTGGCTCCCGGCGATGCTGGCGCTCGCCGTGGGCTGTCTGTTGCTGGCCGGGCTGTCGGTGTGGCGGGCACTGCGTACGTACTGGGTCGTGTTGCTCGTCCTGTCGCTGGGGCCCGTCCTCGGCGCCGTCACGCTCGGCCCGCCGTGGATCCAGCCCGAGCGGGGGCTGGACTCGCTGCGATCGGTCGCCCGCGTGGTCCCGGTGCTGTTCGTCAGTGCGGCGTTCGTCCACTCGACGCCGGTCAGGGAGACGCGAGCGGCGATCCAGCGGACGGTGCCGGGACGGTTCGGCCAGTTACTCGGCGTCGGCGTGGCGCTGACGTTCCGGTTCATCCCCGTCGTCCGCGAGGACCTGCGCCGGATCAGGGAGGCGGTCCTCGCCCGGGGCGGCGAGCGCCGGCCGCTGCGGGATCGGGCGGGGCGGATCACCACGCTCGCGCTCGCCCGGTCGATGGCCCGTGCAGACCGGCTCTCGGTGGCGCTGCAAGCCAGGTGTTTTGCCTGGAATCCGACGCTGCCGCGGCTGTCGTTCGCGCCGGTCGACTACGCCGTTCTCGCGCTCGCCGCTGGACTCGCGCTGTCGCCGCTGCTGTGACTGTAGCGCCACGGTGGGATCAGTCCGCAGCGGGCCTCTTCCCGCCGGCGTACGCGCGGGTGACATCGACCAGCGCCTTCCGGTACTCGCTCTCGTCTGGGTCGGGATCGAGCGACCGGAACGCCTCCCGGAACGCCTCGAACTCGACCGCCGGGGCGTCAGCGGCCGCCGCGTGCGCGAGGTCGTATATCGGGTGCCCGTCGCCCACGAGCCCGTTGCGTTCGACCAGACCGAGCGCGAACGCCGCGTTGACGGCCGTGATTTCGGGGTCCGAAGCGGGCGTCAGTCGTTCCCAGGCTGGCGGGTCCGCCGGGCGGTCCGCGACCGCGGCCGCGAGGCTCGACTCCAGGAAGGCAACCAGCTTGTCCGCCGGCGCAACGTCGAGCCAGAGGTCGTCGGCGTAGATGTCCTTCATGTGGTTGGCGATCTGGTAGCAGTGGGTGAGTTTGCGCTGTTCGACGCTCCTCCCGGCGAGCGCGAGGAAGATCGCCTCCTCCGTCGACTGGGTGTGCGAGGGGTGGCCCTGCTCGTAGAGGTGCATGTGGGCGAACTCGTGGAGGGCGAGTTCGCGGGCCATCGCGCTCGTGGCGGCCTGCCGCGAGATGGTCAGCCAGTGGCCCTCGTCGGTGTGGCCGACGCGCGTCCGCTCGTCGGGATCCTCGACGATCCGGACCGTCACCGGCCGCTCGACGGTCCGTTCTGTCTCGAAGAGGTCGCGCGCTCCGAGAAACGGCGCTTCCGGGCCGGCTCCCTGGACCTCGACGTCCATGTGGGGTACTATCGGTGATAGAACTGTATTACTCTTACGCGGAATCGACTGCACATCGGGGGTTCACAAACTGTCTGAACGGAGTGAAAGGGAGACGGCGCCCCAGCCGACCGGCCTACTGTTCGGAGACGACCGGACAGTTGACGGTGGGGCCGTCGGCGAGCCGCTCGGCGTCGAGCGCCGAATCAAGATCCGACACCGAGTCGAACTCGGCGTTGTTGTAGATCTTCACATCCCAGAGTGGCGAGTAGCTCGGGTCGCCGGGCACCGTCGCGACGACGTTGTGGGTCTGGTCGCTGCCTTCCTCGGTCATAAAGCCCGAGGGTGGGCCGCCGCCGTCTTCGCCGGGGTTGACGTTGAACGTCACGTGGATCGGCGAGGTCGGCATCTGGCCGCTCTGGGCCTCGAAGCTGTCCTCCTCGAAGACGAGGTAGGAGACGACCTGTCCCTCGTACCAGCCCTCGACCGTCCCCTGGGGACCGTCGTCCGCGGAGTGCTGTTTCGAGGCTGTCGAGCCCTCGGGCACGACCGGGCAGTTCTTGATCATCCCGGTCGGCTCGATGTCGTAGTCGTGTTCAAGCAGCGCGGCTGCGCTGGTGATCGTGTTCGCGGTGTAATCGTCCGGCACCGTCACCTTCTGGACGTGCCAGAAGTCGTTGTAGCCGTCGTCGCCCGGAACGGCGTCGATGATGTTGAGCTGGCTCTCGACGGGGTCGCCGTTCTCGTAAAACAGCGCGTAGATCGGCGCCGGAACGGTCGGCATCACGTCAAAGTTGTAGTACTGGACCGTGTTCCCGTCGGCGTCCAGCCCTGTCGTGATGAACGGTGCCTGGTCGAAGTCGATCGGTTCGTCCGCACCCGGAAGGGCATCGTTGTTCGCCCTGACGAACAGTGTCCCGGCGTCCTCGCTGAACCGGTCGACCTCGACGACCGGCGCCTCCTCGGGATCTGTCGGCTCCATCATGCCGTCGCCGCCGTTTTCCATCCCGTTCTCCTCGCCGTTTTCCATCCCATTTTCTTCGCCGTTTTCCATCCCGTTCTCCTCGCCATTCTCCATCCCATTTTCTTCGCCGTTCTCCATCTCGTTCTCGTCGTCCATGCCGCTCTCGTTCTCCATCCCGTTCTCTCCGCTGCTACCGCCGTCGTCGTCACCAGTACATCCGGCCACGGCGATCATCGAGGCCCCGACTGCAGCCTGCAGAAACCGCCGTCGCGTGGAATTGCGTTCTACCATTGCGTTCCGACCCTCGACCTATCAGTATAAGTCAATTTTTCAAATTCCAGATAAATTCCGGGGAAACTCGGTTCGAACTCCGTTGGAACTGCATTGAAATTTCGTTGGAACTTCCGGGAGGGCGGCTGGCGAGTCCGTGTGGGGCGGTCCCACGGTCAAGCGGGAGTGACGGCCTCGGCGGTCGGAAACACTACCCTTTTGACCCTCCTGCCGGTAAGCGAGAATACTAATGGGCCGACGCAAGAAAATCGTCCAGGAATGCGAGGAGTTGATGGACAAGCCTGAGAACATTCGTAATATCGCAATCGCGGCACACGTCGATCACGGGAAGTGTATCCGCGGCGACGCACGGATTTCGCTCGCCGACGGCCGCGTCGTCGAGGCCGAGGAGCTGTTCGCGGAGATCCGGGCCGACGGCGAACCGGCACCCGACGAGGGCGAGGCGTACACGCCGAGTAAGACGGTCGAGGTCGCGTCGTTCGATCGGGAAGCCAGCGAGACGGTCGCAGGCGAGATCGACTACGCCTGCCGGCGGACCGCCGACGAACCGCTCGTTACGGTTCGGACCTCGAACGGGCACGAGGTGGCCACGACACCGGAGCACCGGTATCTCGTGCTCACCGACGCGGGCGTGATGGAGTTCGAACGTTCCGACGAACTCGAACCCGGCGATACGATCGTCGGTATCCGGAAGACCCCGAACCGGACACAGGACCGTGTCGAGGCCGACCTGCTTCGTCGACTCGCGGCTGACTACGGGTTCTACGTACGCGTCACCGAGGAGTTCAACGACCGGATCGACGCACACGACCGGGCGGAACTCCGCGAAGCTGCCGACTCCCGGCTGAAGCCAGACTCGTTCGATCACGCTGTCTGGCGCGGCCAGTACCGCCTGCGCGACGTGGTCAACGTCTGTGAGGCGTTCGATATCGACCTCGCGGACCTGTACGCGAACGTCGAATCGCTCAACTACCGTGGCACCGACCAGCGCGGCGAACACTCCTCACTCGACGTCGATCTGCCCGAGGACCTCGAGCCGCTGTTCTATCTCGCAGGCGTGTTCTTCGGCGACGGCGACACCGAGGGCAACATCACGGCAAACGCCGCGGAGATGAAAGCGACTGTCGAGCGTCACGCGGCGGAACTCGGCCTCGATCCGATCGTCCGCGAGTTCGAGGGGCGCGGCGACCGCATCGAGATCGGCGGCAAGACGCTCGCGTCGGTCCTGCAGGCAGCCTTCGACTACCCCAGGACCGACAAATCGGCCTCGATCCGCATCCCCGAGGTCGTGTTCCGCGCCGGACGCGCGGAAACCGCCGCGTTCGTCCGCGGGTACGTCGACGCCGACGGAACTGTCGAGGACAGCCGCTCGGCGGTCTCGGTCTCTTCGGTCAGTACGGGTATGCTGGCGGATCTCCAGTTGCTCCTCTACCAGTTCGACGTCGCGTCGAAACTCAATCGAACGAACGACACGCTGTACGTCTCGGGGGCGCTCTCCCTGGAGAACTTCGCCGAGATCGGATTTGGACTCCCCACTAAACAGGAGCGGTTCGAGTCGCTGCTTGCATCTGCCGCCGCGGCGGACGTCGACCGCGTGCCGATCACGGGAGAGACGCTCCGGGAGATCCGGGCTGATCTCGGCTCGACTCAGACGGAAGTGTTTCCGTCCTACGGTACCTACGAGCGCGACGAAGCCACCCCGACCAAACTGTCGCTGTCCCGGATCGCAGATCGCTTCGAGGAGCTCGACGACGGCGACGACATCCGGGTATCGCGGCTCCAGGGGCTGGCCAACGCCGACACCTCCTTCGTCGAGGTCGAATCTATCGATCGCGAGGGGTGCGAGTACGTCTACGACTTCGGCGTCGCCGACCACCACAACTTCGTCTGTGAGGGCGTCGTCGTTCACAACACGACGCTGACGGACAACCTGCTTGCGGGCGCGGGCATGATCTCCGACGAGACGGCTGGCGAGCAGCTGGCGATGGACACCGAGGAGGACGAACAGGAACGCGGCATCACCATCGACGCGGCGAACGTCTCGATGACACACGAGTACGAGGGCACCAACCACCTCATCAACCTCATCGACACGCCGGGCCACGTCGACTTCGGCGGGGACGTCACCCGGGCGATGCGCGCGGTCGACGGCGCGCTGGTGGTCGTCGACGCCGTCGAGGGCGCGATGCCCCAGACTGAAACCGTCCTCCGGCAGGCGCTGCGCGAGGGCGTCAAGCCGACGCTGTTCATCAACAAGGTCGACCGCCTGATCTCCGAACTCCAGGAAGGGCCCCAGGAGATGCAAGAGCGCATGACTGCGGTCATCCGCGACGTCAACGAGCTGATCCGCGGCATGACCGAGGAGATGGAGGACATCGACGACGACTGGACGGTCTCCGTCGAGGACGGCACCGTCGGCTTCGGGTCGGCGCTGTACAAGTGGGGCGTCTCGTTCCCGTCGATGCAGCGCACGGGGATGGACTTCGGCGACATCATCGAACTCGAGCGCGCCGACAAGCGCCAGGAACTCGCCGAGCGGACGCCGCTTGCCGACGTGGTGCTGGACATGGTCTGTGAGCACTTCCCGAACCCCGTCGACGCCCAGCCCCGGCGTATTCCCCGGATCTGGCGCGGCGACAGCGACTCGGACGTCGCCGAGACCATGCGGCTGGTCGACGAGGGCGGCGAAATCGTGTTCATGGTGACCGACATCTCGATGGACCCCCACGCGGGCGAGATCGCGACCGGCCGCGTGTTCTCCGGGACGCTGGAGAAGGGCCAGGAGCTGTACGTCTCCGGGACCGCCGGCAAGAACCGCCTGCAGAGCGTCGGCATCTTCATGGGCGGCGAGCGCGAGGAGGTCGACCGCGTCCCGGCCGGAAACGTCGCCGCAGTCACGGGCCTCAACGACGCCATCGCCGGCTCGACGGTCTCCAGCGTGGAGATGACGCCGTTCGAGTCGATCGAGCACATCTCCGAGCCCGTCATCACGAAAAGCGTCGAGGCGAAGAACATGGACGACCTGCCGAAGCTGATCGAGACGCTCCAGCAGGTCGCCAAGGAGGACCCCACGATCGAGATCGAGATCAACGAGGACACCGGCGAGCACCTGATCTCCGGGCAGGGCGAACTCCACCTCGAAGTGGTGACCCAGCGCATCGAGCGCAACCAGGGCATCCCAGTCACGACCGGCGAGCCGATCGTCGTGTTCCGCGAGGCGCCCCAGGCCGAGAGCCGCGAGGTCGAGGGCATCTCGCCGAACCGCCACAACCGCTTTTACATGACCGTCCAGCCCCTCGACGGGGATGTCGTCGAGGCGATCACCCGCGGGAAGGCGACGATGGACATGCCCGAACTCGAACGCCGCGAGGCGCTCCAGGAGGCCGGCCTCGAAAAGGAGACCTCCCAGGACGTCGAGCACATCCACGGCTCGAATATCATCGTCGACAAGACGAAAGGGATCCAGCACCTCAACGAGACGATGGAGCTGGTCATCGAGGGGATGGAGGAGGCGCTCAACGACGGCCCGCTCGCCAACGAGCCGGTCCAGGGCTCGCTCATCCGCCTGCACGACGCGCGCCTGCACGAGGACGCCATCCACCGCGGTCCGGCCCAGGTCATTCCGGCGGTGCGGAACTCGCTGCACAACGCCTTGATCGACGCCGAAGTCCGCCTGCTGGAACCGATCCAGGAGGTTCGCATCGACGTCCCCAACGAACACATGGGCGCCGCCAGCGGCGAAGTCCAGGGCCGCCGTGGCCGCGTCGACGACATGTACCAGGAAGGCGATCTGATGGTCGTCGAAGGCGTCGCGCCGGTCGAGGAGATGATCGGCTTCTCCAGCGACATCCGCTCGGCGACCGAGGGCCGCGCGTCCTGGAACACCGAGAACGCGGGCTTCCAGGTGATGGCCGACAACCTCCAGCGCGAGAAGATCATGGAGATCCGCGAGCGCAAGGGCATGAAGCTGGAACTCCCCGAAACCGTCGATTACTTCTAACCCACGTTTTTGTTCGAGGGGTTTCCTCGCTCGCTTCGCTCGCTGCGAGAACCCCTCGAACAAATTTTTCGCTGTCGGAACCGCCTTTTTTAGCCGTCGACCCCCTACCAATGCGCATGCAGTTCGACGACCACGAGCGGATCCTGCTCGGCAGCGGCATATTTGGATTCGGTCTCGGCGCAGTCGGAGATGTCGCGCTCTTTCACCACGTCCTTCAGTGGCATCACCTGCTGTCGGCGCGAATCGACCCGTCGACGCTGGACGGACTGCGACAGAACCTCCTCGCCGACGGCGTGTTCTCGCTCGCGATGCTCGGGGTCATGCTTGCGGGTACCGGCATCGTTTGGCGAAACCTCAATCGCACCGAGGCGACACAGCCGATGGTTCGGCTGGTCGGAGCGACACTCGTCGGCGCGGGTGCGTTCAACCTCTTCGACGGCGTGGTCGACCACTACATCCTGAACCTCCACGACGTGGTCCACGGGACGCAGGCG
>PXRK01000037.1 GCA_003021015.1 Halobacteriales archaeon QS_4_66_20
ACGCACTCGGCGTGGACAAATCGAGTGCCAGCGAGACGATTCGCCGTGGAGCGATGCGTATCATCGGCCAGTTCATCGTTAGTTCTGAGTGATCGCTGATACTGTCGGACGTAACTCTGTGGAATGGCAAGACACGCATACGGAATCACGTCCGGCTGTATACCCGGGTGCTGGGCTGTCACACAGCAGCGGTTTCCACCGGCAGTTTGGTTTAATTCACGACGGTAACAGGGACCGGTGAGTTACGGACCACGTGCTTCGTGACGTTGCCGCTGAGCAGCGTCTCCCTGAGCCCGCCGGTGTGTCGGCCCAGGACCACGAGATCGAACTCCTCGGCGTACCGAACGATCGTCTCGCCAGGCGAGCCGACGGCGACCTCGGTGTCGATCTCGACGCCGGCCTCCCCGGCGAGAGCCAGCGCGTCCTCGAACACCTCCCGGCCGTGTTCGGACGCGGCCTCCTGTGTGTCGTCCTCGATGGCGATCGTCATCGCCTCGCCCATCATCGGCGACGCCTCGCCGGCCACGTACAGCACGGTGATCGCCGCATCCTCGTGGGCCGCCAGTGCGTACTCGAGCGCCGCCCGGGCGGCATCAGAGTCGTCCATCGGGACTAACACCTCGTCGATCATCGCCAGCGTGTACCACACCCAGGCATAAAAGCGTGGTTACGCTGTCTGTCAGACGGTCCCACGGTCTGGTCGGGGCAAAGTGACGGTTTCTCGGTTTCGGGAGCTTTTTGATTGCCCCACAGTATTCTTGGGGTAATACCATGCGATTCGATCGAGGGGACGACATCGGCCGAGCAGCCACGACCCGGAGGTGGCAGCGATGCCGAAGGTGAGCGTCGAGATTCCGGCGGAACTGCTGTCGGATCTGGACGAGCACGTCGGCGAGGACGGGAAGTTCGTCAACCGCAGCGAGGCGATCCGCGCCTCGATCCGGAAGACGCTTGACCTGCTGGACGACATCGACGAGCGCCACGGACGGCTGGCGGACGACGAGTACGGGGAGGAAATCGATGGCGGCCAGTAACTCGCGGGGAGCGATCGGCGTCCCGCAGCTGTCGCTGATCGCGCTGTTTGTCACCGCGCTGATCACTGCGCAGGTGACGGCCTCGAAGGTGGTCGCGATCGACATCCCGGTGACGCTGCCGGTGACGGGCGATCTGATCACCGTGCCAGCGGCAGTGTTCGCCTACGCGATCACGTTTTTCGCCTCGGACTGCTACACGGAGCTGTACGGCAAGCGCGCGGCACAGGGGCTGGTCAACGTCGCCTTCGTGATGAACTTCGTGCTGCTGGGGCTGGTGTGGCTTGCCATCTGGGCGCCCACCTTCGAGTTCTCCCCCGTCGCACAGGAGCCGTTCGCGGAGACGCTCGGGGCGAGCACCGGCGTCGTCGCCGGCAGCCTGCTGGCGTACCTCGTGAGCCAGAACTGGGACGTGTTCGTGTTCCACGGGCTCAAGCAGCGGACTGGCGGCCGCTGGCTGTGGCTGCGCAACATTCTCTCGACGGCCACTAGCCAGCTCATCGACACCGTGATTTTCATCGTCGTCGCATTCGCCGTCTTCCAGGGCACCTCCACCGACCAGGTGCTCTCCCTGATCGTCGGCCAGTACCTGTTCAAACTCGCGCTGGTGGGACTGGACACCCCGTTCGTCTACCTCGCCGTGGGGCTGGTCCGCTCGCAGACCCGGCCGGCGCCGGGCGAGTCCAGACTGACCTAAGGAGCGAGAAATCTCACTCTGCCGTGTCGTCGTCTCGTTCGTAGATCATCCGGACGAGTTCCTCCGAGCCGCCTTCGGGAAGCACGACCTCGCGGTCGAACAGCTCGAACCCGACCGACTCGTAGTACGGGATCAGTCCGCGCCGGCACAAAAGCGTCAGCCCGGGGACATCCTGGAGGTCCGGATGGTCGACGACGCCGTCCAGCAGGGTCACGCCGACCCCTTCGCCCCGGCAGTCGGCCGCAACGATCACGTCGTACACCGTCGCGTAGTAGGTGAAGTCGGTCAGCACCCGCGCCGACGCGACGAGGTCGCCGTCGTCCTCGACGCCGATAGCGACTGCCGTCTCGGCGAGTGCCTGCCTGACGCGGTCGACCTCGCGGTCGGCCCACCAGTCGTACTCCCCGTAGAGGGCGGTCAACGCGGGCGCGTCCTCCGGCTTGAGATCGCGGACCGTTGGCATCACCCAAGCAGTCTGCCCCGACCGGGGAATGCGTTACGCTCCGTCGAGCAGCCGCTCGTAGACCGGCCACGACGCGTCGCCCTCGGGCGGCTCCGTCTCCTCACCGTCGAGGACGACCCCTTCGCCGGCCTCGATCCGCCCGGCGACGCCGACTGGCGTGCCCCGGTCGTCGAGCGCTGCGACGACCGCGTCGACGCCTTCCGGGGGCACAGCGAGCAACAGCGAGCCCGCGGTCGTCGCCCGCCAGGGGTCCATCGACAGCGCCTCGCAGGTCTCCCGGACTGCGGGCTGGAACGGAACGGCCTCGGAGTCGACCGCAATCCGCACACCCGCGCTGGCGGCCATCTCGTGGAGCGCCCCGAGCACGCCGCCCTCGGTCGCGTCGTGCATCGCCGAAACATCGCCCGCGCGGGCGGCGACCAACGCATCCCGCGTGGTTTCGACGTCCCCGAGCCGCTCCTGGGCGGTTGCCAGCGTCTCGGCCGGCAGGTCGATCTGCTCGGGAAACAGCGACGCGAACAGCCCGGTCGCCTCGACGGCCGGCCCCTTCGTGATTAGCAGCCGATCGCCGGGCTGTGCGCCGTCAGGGTAGACGATGTTGTCCGGATCGCCCACCGCGAGCGCCGTCGCGGCGCCGACCCAGGGAAACGAACAGCCCTCGTAGCGGGCGGTGTGGCCGGTCACGACCGCAACGCCCAGGTCCCGACACTCCTCGTCGATGGCGCTCCAGACCGCCTCGAACTCCTCGTCGGTCATCGCCGGCGGGAGCGAGAAGGAGATCGAGAGGTGACTCGGCGTGAGCCCCGAGACGGCGACGTCCGCGAGCACGATCCGGACTGCGAACAGGCCGGCGCGCTCGAAGCCCAGCGCCGGCAGGATCGAGACGGGATCGGTCGCCGTCGCGAGGGCCTGCTCCCCGGCGTCGATCACGCCGAAGTCGACGCCGTGGGCTGGCCCCTTCCTGACGTCCTCGCGGCTCGCACCCAGGCGAGTGGCGATCCGGGAGGCGAAAAACTCGCGGTCGATCTTCCCTGTGTCGGGCATACGCCTCCTTCCGGATATATCCACGTCAAACCTTTCATACTGATCGGAGCTCTCGGTCATCGTATCAGTTGGTCGACCGACGCGTGGTGCCTGTTTGTACCGGTTTGTTGCGTCCCGACTACCGGTAAAATGTAACTGAAACAAGACTTTTTGGAGTCAACAGAGTAGCACAAACGAGGAACCTATGGAAATCGAGACAGTTCACGCGCCGACGACTCGACCGTCAGGAAGATCTTCGCCCGGCTGTCTGTCCGCACATGGGCTGTGTGGTCCGGTGGAACGACGCCGAGCGAACCTGGGACTGTCCGTGTCACGGATCGCGGTTCACCTGCGACGGCGACGTCGTCTCCGGCCCGTCGCTGGATGACTTGCCTTCCAGAGAGCTTTGACTTCCTCCCCGCGCTGAAGCGCGAGGCTTTCTCCTCACACTCCCGTAACCGGCCGGTCGAACCACCGTCACCTGCACTCGGTCCATCCCCTACGAACGACCGCCGGGTGATTGTTGGTCCTCAGGGAATCACTACGCGGACCCCTCGCGCCGCACAATCTCCCCGAGCCAGTTCTCGATGCGGCTGTCCCCCTGGTATCGGACGTGTTTGCTCCGCCTGTCGTACTCGAGTAGCCCCGCCTCACGCAGCTTCGGGAGGAGGACGTGGTAGAGTCTGGACTCCACGGCAGCCTCGTCGGGGTTGCTCTCCTCGCGCCTGGCGCGCTCTGCATGGAGCTGGTCGGCCAGGTCGTCGCAGGTCGTGACGTCGTCGCTGCAGGCCGCGAGGTGTCGGAGTATCGCCCGCCGCTCCCAGTCAGCGAGAAGTTCGAGCGTCTCGTCCAGTGACAGCGTGGAGTCCGGTCCCGACGGTTGACTCGACCCTGTGCTGCTCGGTTCCTGCCCGCTACCACCCCCCTCGTTCATGTGATCATCCATGCTCGTCAACATGCCATTCGATTCCCATGTCTAAGGGGGCTTTGGTTCCTATCACAGAGTGATCGGTAGATAGAAGGCATAACTCAGGTATCCGGTACGTATCGCTCAACCAGTTCTCCGTGTCGGTCAGTAGCGGACGATCAGGACGAACGCGAGCGCCAGCGCGACACCCGCAAAGCCCGCCAGGAGCAGGAAGACTGCGACAGCAGAGCCGTAGGTCAGTACAGTGCCGGCCAGCGAGGCGCCGAGTGCGCCGATCCCGAAGATGGCGAGATAGGTGTAGCCGAACGAGAGCCCCCGGTGTTCGGGCGGGGAGTACTTCGCGATGGTCGCCTGGCTGAGCGGTTGCATCGCGAACAGTGCGAAGCCGAGAGCGACGCTGACGGCCAGCAGGCTCGGGAGCGTCGCCGAGGCGGGGACGAACAGCAGTGCAATCACCACCAGCGCGCCGAGCATGGCTGCCATCCCCTGCTCCGGTTCGATCGCATCTGTCAGTCGGCCGCCGACGTACTGCCCGCCGATACCGACCGCCAGCAACCCGGCGTACAGGTACCGCGAGAGGTCGAACTCCTCGGCCGCCGGTCCCTCGGGGACGACGCCGACGGCCTCGCCCGGATTCCCGGCCACGAGCGGCGAGAGGAAGTCGCTCAACAGTTCGGGCAGGAACGTCACCATCCCGCGGTAGTACAGCCCGTTGAACAGCACCAGGGCGAACACGGTCAGAAAGCCCGCCGTGAACAGCCCGCGGGACGCCGAGCGGAACTCCCGCAGCGAGGTGACGTCCGTCGTGGGGGCCTCCCCGCCGTCGGCGACCGTCTCGACGGCAGCAGCTTCGTCGAATTCGACGGTCGTGCCGATCAACGCCGCCAGCAGCGCCGGCAGGGCCAGCACCATCACGGCGGTGCGCCAGTCGAACACCAGCAACAACAGTGCGGTCACGAACGGACCGAATGCGATGCCGACGTTGCCGGCCATCCCGTGGTAGGCGAAGCCGACGCCGCGCTGTTCGACGCCGTTGCTGATCAGCGTCAGCCCGGCCGGGTGATACACGCTGGCGGCCAGTCCCCAGACTGCGAGCGCGATCGTGATCCCGACGACCCCGGGGGCGACCCCGAGGAGCAGAAACGAGCCGCCCATCCCGAACAGACAGGCGACGATCAGCCGTCGGGAACCGAAGCGGTCGACGAGCAACCCTCCGGGGAGCGCGCCGACGCCGAACAGCCCGTACCCCACGGCGACGACCGTGCCGAGCGTCGCCGTCGTCACCGGGAACTCCACCAGCCAGACCGTCATCAGGATCGGGATCGAGAGCTCGTAGGTGTGAACCATCCCGTGGCCGGCCATCGTGAACCCGGTGATAGCGCGGTCGTTGCGGTTCATGCTGTTGCAGCCTCGCCCGGACTTCCGATCGGTTGGCGTTCGTCCCCGAGCACGGTCGGTGATACGTGGGCATCGTTGAATGCGGTTTTCCTTCCACGATCCGAACTGTTCCGGCAGTAAATTTACGAAGACTCTTGCCGAACGCGGTGAAACAACTATCGAATTAGTGATATTATCGCCGGTTGTCGTGCAAGATTTAGAGGTTATAGTCAGCAAAGCAGGAATTGGAGAGCGATTGTGAAGACCAGACAGGCGGTCGCTACATCACGTCGGTTCGCCTTCACGTGGAGACCGCCCGGTGTGCTCGGGCGGGACATGATTGGTGCGGAGGAGATATCCGAGATATAGAAACGTCGCGGCAATCACCGTGTAATCAATGACCGTCCCGAGATACGTCGAACCGAATATTGCGAGGGCGACGTAGTGCCAGACCCACATTATGACGGGGACGAACAGGAGGTATCCGACCCTGCGGGAGGGCGTATTCGTCCGCAGACAGGCGACGGCAAACAGCAAGAAGCCCGCGGCGAT
>PXRK01000038.1 GCA_003021015.1 Halobacteriales archaeon QS_4_66_20
CTCGCTGAATCAAGATCGATCACACGCAGTCGTGCGGTCGATCCGGTAAACAGTCACAATAATCACTATGATACTGATTGTTGTGAGTCTTTACCGCTGTCGACCCATCAGACTCCGGTGTCAGCCCGTGACACTCCCGAGAATGCGATGCGACTCCGAAAATAAGCACAACGATCACTATCACTATCAGCCCTGGAACGGGCGAGCGTGCGGCGTCGCGGTATCAGGCGGTCACTCGACGATGACGGCGGCTTTCATGCCCGACCCCTTGTGAGGGTTGCAGAAGTACTGGGTGTTTCCTCCCTCTTCAAAAGCGTACTCGAAGGTTGCCCCTTCCTCCTGCATGAGGTCACTTTCGAACTTGCCGTCCTCGTCAACGACGTTGTGAGCGCCGCCCTCGCCGGTCCACTCCCATGTGACCGTCGTTCCCGAGTCGATCCGGATAACAGTGGGGCTGAATGCAAGGCCGTCGCCGGCGCCGACCTGAACTGTCACCGAATCCTCGCCCGTCATGTCCTCGACTGATCCGTCGTACTGGTTCGCGTCGCTGAGGTAGTCATCGACCTCGCTGGGGACCCCGCCATCGTTGCCGTTCCCGTTGCCGTTGCCGTCGCCGTTGCCATTGCCGTTGCCGTCGCTGTTCCCGTTCTCGTTGCCATTGCCGTTTCCGTTGCCATTGCCGTTTCCGTTGCCGTTGCCGCCGTCGTCGTCGCCGCTACATCCTGCGAGCAGTACAGCTGTGCCAGCCCCCGCAACGGTGAGAAACTGGCGCCGGTTTGGTTTGTTCATTGCTCACTCGCGGGTTAGGATTCGAGACTTAAGTGATATGTGTATCTCCGTCACGACTCCCCGGCGCAGATGCCAGCACAGGGTTCAAACGGCCTGACGTGCTACCCTCCCACATGAGCCTCTCAGGCAACTGTGAGATCTGTGGCCTCCCGTCGGTGGAGTTCAGTTGTGATCGCTGTGGCTCGCTCGCTCGTGTGTGACGATCACTTCGAAGCGGACGTCGGCCTCTGCACCGAGTGCCGGACGGAGGTCGGCGGCACCGGCGGCGTCCCGGCCGGCGAGGACCCCCCGGACGACGTGGATACCTACCGGTTCTGACTCGCCTACGGCGCCTCACCGGTGCTCGTTGAGCTGTCGTTTGAGTCGTTTCGCCGCCGCACCGGCCGCCTCGAAGTAGTCGCTGTGG
The DNA here is from genome assembly GCA_003021015.1 of Halobacteriales archaeon QS_4_66_20. Taxonomy (GTDB): domain Archaea; phylum Halobacteriota; class Halobacteria; order Halobacteriales; family Haloarculaceae; genus Halovenus. The sequence goes on from PXRK01000038.1 coordinate 1,196, forward strand.
GCGTCCTCGCCGGCGAAGATGATCCCCCGCGAGGAGTTGACGAGACCGACGCCGTCGACCAGGCCGTGCTCGATCGCCGCCCGCTCGTCGCCGCCCTGGGCGCCGACGCCGGGCACCAGGAACGGGATATCTGGTACGATCTCGCGCACGGATTCGAGTTCCTCGGGTGCGGTCGCGCCGACCACCAGGCCCACGTTGCCGTGTTCGTTCCACAGGTCGGCGAGCGCCGCGACCCGCTCGTAGACGGGTTCGCCCGACGCGAGTTCGAGGTTCTGGAGGTCCGCTCCGCCGGGGTTCGAGGTTCGACACAGTACGAAAATCCCCTTCTCCCCGCGGGAGAGGAACGGATCGAGCGCGTCGCGGCCGAGATAGGGATTGACGGTGATTGCGTCCACCATCTCTAGGACGTTCGCGTACTGTCTGGCCGTATTGCCGATGTCGCCCCGCTTTGCGTCCAGGAGCACGGGCACGTCTTTCCCGTGGGCATACGCGACCGTCTCCCGGAGCGCGCGCCAGCCGTCGCTGTCCTCGTAGAACGCAGCGTTGGGTTTGAAACACGCCGCGTGTTCGTGGGTGGCGTCGATGATCCGGCGGTTGAACGCCCAGCGCGGCAGGTCCGCGTCCTGAACGGTCGCCGGGAGTCGATCCGGATCGGGATCGAGGCCAACCGAGACGACTGTCTCCCGGGCCCGAATCCGCCCGCCGAGTCGTTCGAAAAACGTCATCCTGTCGGGTTCTCCTCCGCCGCCCGACAAAACCGTTCCCCTTTGTACCGGCTCATGCGGATGACCGTATATACGGTCGTGCGTGATTATTTTCAGGACTGGGGCCCCAATATCCGTTGGTTTCACGGGCTGAAACGCCCAACACGCGATTCCATAGCGGTACAAAGTCACGCACGACCGTATCACTCTTCGGCGCCGCCGGTCAGGTCCTCCGCGTGGTCGTCGAGGACCGTCCGGATCACGTCGACGGCTGGCTTCACCGCCGCGCCCGAGCGGACGACGATGTCGTCGCCTGCGAAATCGAGGCCGTCGCTCCGGCCCGCGCTCTCGGGCAACTCGAACGCCGTCCAGCGAACGTACACCCCTCCGGTCCAGGACACCTGCGCGGCCTCCGGGAACATCGTGACGATGGCTACCGGCTCCCCGTCGACGAGGAGGCGATACGCCTCGGTCCCGGCTTCGTCGGGGACCGCGTCCGGGGAGGCGTCCGCGACGGTGACCGTCGCCAGCAGCCCCTCCTCCAGCCCCGTCAGTTCGGAGGCCAGGAGCTGTGCGATGCGCTTGCCGTTGGAGACGGAGTCTTCGACCATACTTAGAGCTCCCTCCCAGCACGCCCGGCGAGGTTCTCGACGTCTACGCCCTGCCGGCGGGCGTAGAGTGCCGCCGCGGCCTCGATGGAGATTGCCAGCTCCGCCTGCAGCCGGTTGATCTCGGCGACGGCAGTCTGCTTTTCAGTTCCGGTGTCGACGACCCTGTCCAGTAACTGTTCGAACGTCGACCGCTGCTGGAGAACGCTCTCGTCGGGACGGAACTCCTCGGGCAGGTCGACGCCGGCGGTATCGAACGTCACGCGCACGTCGTCGTCCACCTGGTCGAGCAGCCCCTCGCCGGTGGCAACGTCGATGAGCCGCTTGGCCTGGTCCGGCGAGAACCAGTCGCGGTCCAGCGACAGCGCGACGACGAACTCGCTTTCCGGCAGTCGCTCGACGCCGCGCTGGCGGAACGGCGCAGCGACGGCCCGACGGAGGCTCATTGTCGAAACGGGTGGCCCGAGCGGTCGTAAATGTGGGGGGTTCGGGCCGGGGGCCGCGTTTCGAGAGGTTCAAGTGTCGGGTAGTCGTTGCTCGTCGTATGAGAGACCACGGACGTTCACTCAGACTGCGGACGGGCGGCCGACGCCGTCCGAAGCGCGACCGCCGGAAACACGAACTCGGCTCGGAGCCGACTGAGACGCAGGTCGGCGACACGAAGCTTAAGATCGTCGACGCCCGCGGCGGGCAAACCAAGGTCCGGGCGATCCGCTCGGACCGGGCCAGCGTTGCGGCCGACGGCGAGGTCGTCGCTGCAGAGATCACCGACGTCGTCGAGAATCCGGCCGACCCGAACTACGCCCGCCGGAACATCATCACCCGGGGCGCCATCATCGAGACCACCGAGGGGCAGGCGAAAGTCACGTCCCGTCCCGGCCAGGACGGCCAGATCAACGCGGTCCGCCTCGACTAGGGTTCTGGCGCCGCCTTCTGGAGCGCGTTCTCCGCGATGTTGGCCCCGTAGTCGGCGGTCCGCGACAGCGAGTCGGCGACGAGCCCGAGTACCTGGGCAAGCTGCGGTTCGACCTGGTGAATCTCCTTGTCGACCTCGCGGACCTTCTCGTCGACGACGCCGATCTGATCGCGGGCCTCCTCAGCGAGTTTGACCGCCTCCTCGGAGTCGTCGGCCAGGAGTGCGTCCATCGCCGTCTCGGGGACGCGCGACGCTTCGGTCTGGAGCTCCCGGAGCGGTCCGACGGCGTTGTCCGGGATTTCCCCCACCTCCAGGGCGAGTTCGGCGATCTTGGTCGCGTGGTCGGCGATGCGTTCGAGCTGGCGGGCGCTGGACTGAAAGTCGAAACAGGTCTCGCGGCTGAATCCGATCTCGTTGGCGGCCGTCGGGTTGCGCAGCACCGTCCGGAACACGCGTGAGGTCATGTACCAGAGCCTGTCGACATCGTCGTCGCGCTCGATGACGTCCTGTGCGAGCGCGTCTGCGTCGGTGAGCAGCGCCTCGACGGCGTCCTCGAGCATCGTGAGCGCGACCAGCCGCATCCGCGTGATCGCGTTCTTGATCGACAGCTCCGAGGAGTCGAGCAGGTCCTGCAACACCATCTTGTTCGGCATCTCCTCGATCACTTCGAGGCCGACCAGCCCCTGTGTCGCGTCGCGGATCGTCCGCCGCTGCTGGGCGGTCATGCGCTCGGTCTCCAGGTTGATCACGTCGAACCCGCTGACGTACATCGTCATCACCGCCCTGGTCAGCCCGGTGTCGTCCTCCAGCCCCGTAATGTCCAGTGTCCCCTCGGTGCGCCCGTCGTCGCGCCGCGGCGTCAGCAACAGCAGGTCGTCCTCGGAGTGGAATTCGACCGTCGTGTCGGAATCGACTCCGTTCTTGGTGGCCCACTCCTTGGGGAGCGAGACCGTGTAGGTCGACCCCCCGGTCACCTGAACCTTGCGTGTCTCCATACCCCCCCTACGAGTAGGAGCCCCATAATCCACTCGAATCTATATAGAGGTGTGGTTTAAATACAGAGAAACTGCCTTCCAGTAAATATCTCACTTTGCATATACAGAGTGATATGATACCTATCCAAGCAGGATTGGTCGGGTGGCGGGTGAGAGACGTATTGTGGGATCCGATGGGAGCAGACAGCAACTGCTTAGTGGCGGCCGGTGCAGTAGCCGGTATGGAACCCGACCTCTCGACGCTGGAGGAGTATCTCGACGACACGGACGTCGACGGCTACCTGATCGACGCCGACTCGGAGAACTCCGATCAGTACTACCTCTCTGGGTTCGACGCCCCGGATCCGTTCGTGACACTCTACGACGGCGAGGTGCGTCTCCTGTTCCTGCGGAGCCTGGAGTACGGCCGGGCGAAGAAGGAGGCCAGCGCAGCGACGGTCCAGCGCGGCTCGGAGTTCGACCTCGAAGGGAAGATCGAGGAGTTCGGCCGCAGGGAAGCCCGATACCGTGTACTCGCCGAGTTCCTGGAGTCACACGGCGTCAGTTCGGTAGCTGCTCCGCCGCGGTTCCCGCTTCGGACGGCCGACGGACTACGGGAACTCGGAGTCAAGGTCGTCGCGGACGAGGAGGGGGCAATCACCGAAATCCGCGCCACCAAGACCGACGAGGAGATCGACAACATCCGCGACGCCCAACACGCGAACGAGGCCGCGATGGCACGCGCCGAAGAACTCATCGACGCCGCGACTGCCGACGACGACGGGGCCCTCCACTACGATGGGGAGGTGCTGACCAGCGAGCGGGTCAAAGAGGAGATCGAGGTGACGCTGCTGCGCCACGGCTGTGCGCTCGACGAGACCATCGTCGCCTGTGGCGCCGACGCGGCAGATCCCCACGACCGCGGCAGCGGGCCGCTGGAGGCCGGCGAACCGATCATCGTCGACATCTTCCCCCGGAACAAGCGGACGAACTACCACTCCGACATGACACGGACCTTCTGTCACGGTTCGCCCTCGGAGACGCTGCGTGAGTGGTACGACCTGACTGCCGAGGCGAAAGCTGCGGCGCTCGACGCTGTCGAACCCGGCGCGAGCGGCGCCGAGGTCCACGACGCCGCCTGCGACGTCTACGAGGACGCGGACCTGCCGACGCTGCGGTCCGAGCCGACGACCGAAACCGGGTTCATCCACAGCACCGGCCACGGCGTCGGGCTGGACGTCCACGAACTCCCCGGCGTCGCACCGGGTGCGGACGACCTCGAACCGGGCCACGTCGTCACCATCGAGCCCGGCCTCTACGATCCCGACGTCGGCGGCGTCCGCATCGAAGACATCGTCGTCGTCACCGAGGACGGGTACGAGAACCTGACCGACTACGAGGAGAGGCTCGTCGTCGGCGAATAGAGCGAACGCGGTGCACGGGACGTGTTTCCGGCGAATAGCTCGTCATACCCCGATCCAAATACTACGATCAGCCAGTTGTTCGGATGGATGGCGCCTGTTTTCGAACGGTCGTGGTGTGTTACAGAGTCACATCGGACAGATTTATCATGATTGAGCATGAATGATTGCCCACGACGAGGCGGGTGGCGCCGGTCAGGCGGGGCAGAGCCGGGAACTGGACGATCGGTTCGAGGTCACGTCCGTAGCTGCCCCACGAACGTTCGAGCCGGGGAATACCCGGAACTGCCCACAGATGTTCTCGAACAAGTGGGTAGCCGCTCCTGACAGCCAGCGATAATCGACCGGACGGGACCGATCAGACGATACCGGATTCTTCGGGTGGTTCGACGTCCAGGATCGAGAACTCCTTCTGCGTGCCGTCGCGACCGAACACGCGGAGGTTCTCGGTTTCCCAGGGCGGGACGGCGACGAACACGACCTCGCGGAGGTCGTCGCGCTTCGAGACCCGCAGGTCGCCCCGCGGGTGCGAGACGAATATCCCCGGCGTCTGGCCCACCGGGGTGTTCAGATCCACACCGAACACCGCGTTGAGCGCGTCGTCCTCGGTTGACATGTAAAAATGGGTGAACACGGGGGCGTCGGCGGGAACGTCGGCGTCGGGGAGCTCCTCGGCCTCCGTCACGGCAAGCGGTATCCTGGTCGAATCCGGGTCCTTCTCCGCAGCCATGCGAAGGAGCGTATCGACCAGCCCGCGCGTCGCGTAGATCACACCGGCTCTATACCCCGGTCGTACTTATACTACCTGACCCGATGGCAGCCTGGTACACAGTCGCGGGCCGAGACGCAGTCCTTATTTTCCGTGTCGGCCAAGCCTCAGCCAATGAACGTGTATGGATTCGTGGGACTGCCGGGCAGCGGCAAGAGCGAAGCGGCGGCGGTCGCGCGGAACCTGGGAATTCCCGTGGTGACGATGGGCGACGTCATCCGCCAGGAGTGCCGGGACCGCGGGCTCGACCCGGCGACGGAACACGGGCGGGTCGCACAGGCCTTGCGCGAGGAGAACGGCGAGGGCGCCATCGCCGAACGATCACTCCCGCTCATCGAAACGGCCACGGAAGACGCCGACGCCGGGACCGTCGTGGTCGACGGCATCCGCTCGGACGTCGAGGTCGACCGCTTCGAGGAGGCGTTCGGCGACGCATTCGCGCTCGTCCGGATCGACGCCCCCTTCGAGACCCGAGCCGAGCGCCTCGAACTCCGGGGCCGCGACGCGGGCAGCGAGGACGGGGGCGAAGCTCTGGAGGAGCGCGACAGCCGCGAACTCGACTTCGGGATGGGTGAGGCGATGGACCGCGCGGACCTGGTCATCGAGAACGACGGCTCGCTCGACGCGTTTCGGCGGGAGATCAGGGAGCTGCTGACATGATCTACAGCATCGACGTCGAAATCACGGCTCCGGTGTACGACACGGAGGTCACCGACAGGGTTGCCGACGCGATGACGGCGCTGTTCCCCGCTGGCGAACCCGCCTACGAGCACGGGGAGCTGCGGGCGACCGTCCACGACCTCGACCGGTTCTCCGAACAGTTACACCGCCAGGAGATCCTCGACACCGCCCGCGGGATCTTCTTCGACAACCGCCGCGGCGAGAGCTTCTCGTTCAGGCTGAAGAAAGGCGCCGCGCTCCACGGCCTGGTGAACTTCGCGGTGGAGGATCCCGGCGAACTCGGCGCCATCTCGGTTCGCGTGCGCGTCTCCGATCCGGACGTGGAGTCGGTCATCGACCACGTTGCGCCGCCGACCGAGGACGGCACGCCGATCGACGTCGAGGAGTGACCAGTTCAGCCAGGTGCTGGCTGATACTGGTGGCTGTCATTCGTTTCCTCACCAGTATGACTACGAGTTCGCCTGCGGAGCGTGCGATTCGATGTTAGCCCAGACCTCGTCCATCAGTTCCCCGGTGATTTCGACGAGGTGCTCCAGATCCGCCTCGCAGTTGCCGGGCGCACAGCCCAGGTCGCGGATCGCCTTCGTCGCCGAGAAGTGGTGGACGTGGACCAGGTCGTCCGCGTCGCGCTCGTAGACGACGGTCGTGCAGGGGAGCATGCCGCCGAGGCGGTAGTCGATGGTCAGCGCGTCGCGGGCGATTTCGGGGTGACAGACCACCAGCAGGGCCGTCCGCTCGACGGACTCCCCGAGCATCCCCTCGATCATCCGGTCGAGGCGGGTGACTTTCACCGTCTCGAAATCGGCGAGTTCGTGTTCCAGCTGCACGTGCGGTACCGCGTCCTCGAATCGCATGTCGAGGGTCAGGTGCATCGCCTCCTCCGCCGTCGGGGTGGCCCCTTCGCTCATACCCGCCCATCCGGGCGGACCGCTCATATACCTGCTCCCCGCGGTCGGCATCGGGGAGTACGACGGTCCGCGAGCAGGGGGACGCTTTTGCAGCTCCGAGTCGAAGGGGTCACCGTGTGCACGCTCACGCTCGCATGGCAAGTGTTCGAGGACGCGCCCGTCGTGGTTGCCGCGAACCGCGACGAGCTGTTCGACCGCCCATCGGAGTCGCCGTCGGCTCGCGACTGGGAGGCTGCCGTCGTCGCTCCGATGGACCGGGACGCCGGCGGCACCTGGCTCGGGTACAACGAACACGGCCTGCTGGTCGGGATCACCAACCGCTGGACCGACGGACCGGTCGACGCCGACCGCTCGCGCGGCCTGCTCGTCCGTGACGCCCTGGAGTACGAGACGGCGACAGATGCCTGCCGGTTCGTCGAGCGGGAGCTCGATGCCCGCACGTACGATGGGTTCAACCTCGTGATGGCCGACGAGGCCGCCGCGATCCTCGTGGAACACGACGGCGCACGCCTCGTCAGAAACCTCCAGCCCGGCATCCACGTCGTCGTCAACGTCGGCGCCGACGGCACCTACGACGTCCCCGAGGCCCGCTCGGAGGCGGGACAGGCACAGGCGAACAACGCCGACGCCGTCCGGACGGCACTGCAGCCCGAACCCGGCGAAACAAGCAGCGAGTGGCTCGACCGTGCCGCCGAACTACTCGGGGACCACGAGTACGGCGTCTGCGTCCACCGCGACGGGTTCGGCACCCGCTCCTCGTCGCTGATCCGTCTGGGCACCGGCGCGGTCGAGTACCGGTACGCTGACGGCCCGCCCTGCGAAACCGAGTTCGAGCAGGTCACAGATCGGGTGTGATTATTTTCAGCGCCGCGTCCCAGTATCGGTGGGTTCCGCGGCCGTCGAGAGTCAGGTTTAAGCGGGAGACGACCCCTGATTCGTACATGAGCACGAGAGCCGCCGAGGAGAACCTCACCGAGGACGAGCGCCGGGGGCTGGAACTCATCCGCGAGACCGGCGGGATCCACCAGAGCAACTTCTGGAAGGAGCTCGACGTCTCCTCGCGGAAGGGGAGCCGCATCGTGGAGTCGCTGCTGGAGAAGGAGCTGATCAACCGCGACGAGACGGTGTACAAGGGGCACAACACCTACTACCTCTCGCCGACCGCCCAGGATCTGGAGTTCTCGCTGTTGATGGCCGGCGACATGCTCTCACCGTTCGTCGGCGACGAGGAAGTCGACGCCCGCGACGACACGTTCTCCCAGTGGGTCATGAACCTCGCCTACGAGGAGTAACACCGCCAGGCCGCTGGGATGGGACTGGGACAGTCGGAGACCGGGCGGCCAGCGACGTTTGATCGGGCGCCGACGGTGCAAAAGACCCAAGACAGGCTGTGACCTACCCCCACCAGTGGCAGGCCCTATCCGTTTTCGGGTTTCGACAGGGGAGTGGGACAGGGAACGCGTCGACCGCTCGTTGCGAGAGCCGCTGGACAGCAAGTTCGGAGCGACGCTTCGAACGCCGCAGGTCGGGCCGCCGCCGGGCTACGACGCCTGCCGGCTGGAGATGGGCAACAGCGACCTGGCGCTGTTCGCCTGGCACGAGGACGGCGGCGCCTACTGGCTGGGCAACACCGAGACGCCCGAAGCCCTCTGGCGGACCGAGAAGGAGACGTTCGAGGAGGCGCCGTATCCGATCGCGCGCTGGGCGCAGCGCGAACTGCTCGCCGAACTGGCGGAGAGCGACCCGTGGCTGGCGGCGTACGACCACATCGCCTGGTTTTTTCTGCCGGTGTTCTTCTCGAAGGACGGCCGCGAGACGACGCGGACGTTTTTCCGCGACCACGCTGCCGGCTTCCCTGACGCGACCCGCGAGGAGGGGCTGGCGTTCTACGAGTCGTTTCTCTCGACAGGTGTGTTCGACGACTACCGCTACACGATGGCCACGAAACTCGGCACCAGCGAGCGCGTCGATCTGGTCAGAATGCGCGCGACGATGGCCGAGTTCAACACCGCGAAGCTGTTGACAGACTGTGGCTACGTGTTCGCCCCGGAGATCGAACTCGACTCGGGGTACGCCCTGGACTTCCGCGTGGCGGATTCCGAGACGCTGATCGAAGTTACCCGTCCCGAGCCCCCCGCGCGTCGGCGTGCCGGCACCCCGACCCGGGCGATTCTCGATACGGTCGAAGGGAAGCTGAGCACGCAGCTGGCTGCCCACCCCAGTGCCGTGCTGTCCGTCGACTGTAGCTCGTTTCGTGACGACGAGTGGGGGGCGGTGTTGGCCGAACAGCCGGCCGTGAAACACGAACCAGCGGTCGTCTACCGGATGCGGCCGGACGGGCGGGTCGAGGGGTACGTGAACGGCCGGACCGCGCTCGACCTCTCGCCGGTGCTCGACTGATATCAGTATGAGCGCAGCCCCTCTACGAACCGGGGCCCCGGAAGGGGGACGGCGACGGTGAGGGTCGCTCGGTCGTCATCGTGTACAGCGAACCGGCAGCGGCGACGGATCCGTCACCGACGGAGCCGAGCAGTATCACAAACGTTTCGGCCGTGGCAGGCTGCTCGCGAGCGTTGAGCCGACGGAGCACGGTCTGCAGCGACCGCTCGCCGTCGCTCGCCAGCCGCAGCCGCCGGTCCAGGTCGCTCGCGACGAGCGCGCCCAGGCAGTAGTCGGCGCTAGGCTCCCAGGTATCGGGGCTGGACAGCGTCGACGCGCCGAACTCCCCGTCCGCACAGCTGTCGAGCCTTGCCCGGATCGCGTCGCCGGACACCAGCCCCTGTTCGAGTGACAACAGCGCGGCGTAGTACACCGCTGTGCCTTCTCTGGTCCACTCCAGGTCGGGCGCCAGCCGGTAGCCCTGGCGCGTATGGACGTACTCGTGGAGCCAGACGTTCTCCGGCGTGGCGAGCGGTTCGTCGGCCTGCACCCAGAAGTCTGCCGGGCCGCGCTGGAGCCCCCTGAGCTGCCACTCGACGCCCTCGGTCGGTGCAGCGACGACAAACACCTCGTCGTCGCGGTCGCCGACCCGCAGGGTGTCCGAGGCCGCCGCGAGCGAGTCGAGCAACGCCCTCCGGTCGACGGAGAGAGCGGTCGCTTCGGGTACGATCAGGCGAAACTGCTGTCCGTGGGCTTCCCGGGTGTACTCCCGGTACGGTCCAAAGTACACCATGCGCTGGCCGGCGGCTCCCTCCCCGGCAACCCGGACGCTCCGTTCGAGTCCAACGGGCTGATCGTCCCAGGTCCAGTGGTGGTCCGGCTGTGGCTGTTCGACGATTGCCCACTCGCCCGCGTCCACGTACGCGTACTCGTCCGACACCGCGCGCAGGTCGCCGTCGTCGTGCGACCGGTTTGCCGGCATCTGGTACGTGAGACTGACTGCCGTCCGCGCGCCCGTCCACTCGTAGGTCCCGTTCCCGGCGTGACTGAACCCGCTCTTGTCGGTGACCGTCGCCGCCGGCGGCAGCCGAACCCTCAGCGATCGGAGCTCCTCCGGCACGCGATACTCGTGACTGGCCTGGAACGTCCCCTGCTGTTTTACCTGCACGAACCGCTGGGTGTAGGCGATAGCCGACCGCTGATCCGTCGGCTCCTGAGGACCCGCTGCGGACGCGATGAGTGTCCCGAGGGGCGAGTCGGGTGCGGCCGATACCCCTCGATGTGGCGGCCAGGACAGTTGCCTGACGCCCGGAACGGTTTCCCCGGCCAGGACGCTGTGACTGATCACCGCGTCGACGTCCTCGGCGGAGACAGATAGTGCGGCACCGCCAGTGAACCCAAATCCAACCAAGACGAAACAACCGAGACATAACATGGCACAGACCAGGCCCGATCGCAAACGCATACGGTCAGCATTAACGGGGGTTAAGTTATACTTGTTTGTCAGGCTGGAAACAGATCAGTCGGAAAGATCATTCAGCTATCACAGTTATACACCCGGACGTAATTCGCCGAAGTCATTCGACAGATCGGGACTGTCAGGGCCGATACTCGTTGATATCGTGTTCTGACGTGTCATAGAGTCACGTCCGAGTGTATATTTGCCTGGCTGCGTGAGTTGGGATATGGCTCACAAGACAACCCGATGTGACAACTGTGGCTACCGTGTGCGATGGGATCCGGAGACGCGAGAGGGGCCGACGATCTTTTTCGAAGAAGGGCTGTGCCCGAGCTGCGAACAATCGTTCGAGGACCGGGCGCCGGTGTCGGCGCGGCGGGGCAAGAAACGGCGGTGAGCGTCCGGTTCCGGCTGCTCCTGCCGGCAGTCAGCCGTTGCCGCCGGGCAACTGTTCGAGCGTCCCGTCCCGGTAGATATACTCCGTCGCGATGCCGGTCAGCGGCGAGTCCGCGGCGGTCGCCTGGTCGCGCGCGCGGTCGAGGTACGCCTCGCCAACCCGGCGGACCGACTCGTAGGCGACGCGGTCGTCCTCGGCCAGCAGGTACTCCGCCGTGACTGGCGTGAGCTGTCCGTCGGCCATGTCGTCGCTGTAGTCGTCGACGTCGTCGAGCCACACCTGCGCGCCGATGATCGCCTGGACGATCGACCGCTGGAACGCCGGCTCGACGGGCAGGTCCGCCGCCCGGTACATCTCGATCATCGCGTCGTAGATAACGCCGACGCGGTCGTACTGGGTCTTCAGGTACGGCAACCCCAGTTCCTCGCCGGTGAACAGCTCCGGCGGCTCCTCGAAGTCGGCGTACTTGTAGGTTTCCTCGATCTCGTCGAGCGCGCCATCGTCGCCGTTCTGCGCCCGACTCATCAGCTCCCGGAACGCCGGATCCTGTTCCTGGTGGGCCTCCGAGACGTCGACCGCCCAGCGGTACGTCTCCCGGACCGCGTCGTCGTAGCGCTCGAACTGCTCCTCGACGCGGTCCTGGAGGACGGCCTGCGCGACCTCGGCGATCCGCCGGCGGTCGTCGGCGTCGGTCTCGAAATCGACCGCGAACTCCTCGAACTCGTCGTCGTTGATGGCGTCGCGCATGTCGCCGTCGATCAGCGCCTCGACGGCGAGCCGTGTCATCGATTCCGCCCGCCCGTGCTCGGCCGGCGGCAGTTCGCGGTAGAGGTACCCGAGCGTGAGCTTCGCCGGCAACACCAGCTTCGTGTCGTAGCTGAACGCGACGAAGTCGTGGCCGAACTCCTCGGCGGCGGCTGCCTCGACGGCGGCGAAAGCGTCCTTGATCAGCTCCGCCACCCGCTCGTCAGTCCGGCGCTTCAGCTGGATGCTCCCGTAGTCGAACACGCCGGAGTGGGCGTAGTAGCCGAACACCGCCCGGGCGGACGTGGGGAGCGACTGACTGCCTGCCAGCCGCGCGGCGCTGCGCTGCAGCATCTGTGCTTCCGTGGGACCGTCGCCCTGTTTATCCTGTCGGTTGCAGCCCGACGGGAGCGGGGACACACATATACAGGTTTTTTACCGCATACGGTGCAACCGTCGACTATGTCAACCGAAACCCGCGATATTGTCGTCGTCGGCGGCGGAACAGCGGGCTGTTTTGCCGCGGCGACAGCGGCGGGCGAGGACCTCGACGTGGTGCTCCTGGAACGGAAAAGCGAGGAGGAGGGAGGCCACATCGCCTGCGGTGACGCGATCAAGGGGAAAAGCACGTTCCCCGACGTCATCGACCGCGACTACCTCCGCGAGGAATCGTTCACCAACGAGAATATCCAGCGTGCGATGTTCATGAACCCGAAAGGCGAGAACTACGACATCCCCTTCCAGGGGGAGTACGGTGCGGTCATCGACCGCAAGCGCTACGGCGAGGTGCTGCTGGAGGAAGCCGACCGCGTCGGTGCGGACATCCACTACAACACCGTCATCAAAGACGTCGTGCAGAACGGCAGAGTGACGGGGGTCACCGGCATCCGGGAGGGCGACCCCGTCGCGTACGAGGCCGAGGTCGTCGTCGACGCCGCCGGCGCGCTCTCACTGCTGCAGGACAAGGTCGACTTCGAGGGGACGACCTACGACACGAACGTCGACTACTCGCAGTTCTGTTCGGCCTACAGGGAGGTCATCGAGACCAAAGAGCCCGTCGAGTACGACGACGCCATCGTGTTCAAGCCGACGGACGAACTCGGCTACCTCTGGTACTTCCCCCGGACCGACCGGGAGATCAACGCCGGGCTGGGGTTCCAGATGAACAAGCCGCCGATGAAGCTCGTCGACGTGCTCAAACGCGACCTGGAGAACCGCCCGGAGTTCCGCGACGCGGAGGTCAAAGACAAGCTCGGCGCCGCACTCCCAACCCGGCGGCCGTACGACTCGGCGGTCGCGCCGGGGTTCATGTCTGTCGGCGACGCCGCCGGCCACGTCAACCCGACGACCGGCGGCGGCATCCCGGGAGCGGCCAAAGCCGGCCACTGGGCCGCCCAGGTCGCCATCGAGGCCATCGCCGACGGCGACGTCTCCGAGTCAGCGCTCTGGGAGTACAACCGCAAGGTCCAGACCGACTTCGGCCAGCGCTTCGCCGCGATGGACCTGTACAACATCTTCGGCTCTGCCCACGAGGTCGACGAACTGACCGACGTCGTGACGGCGCTGCCGGGCGAGATGATCATCGACCTCATGGGCAAGAAAGGCGAGACCTCGCTGTCGCTGACCGAAAAGCTCACGACCAGCATCACGACGCTCGTCAAAACGCGCGGCCACTGGAGGACGCTGTACGACGCCTACAAGGTCGGTCAACTCGCCTCCCAGCTGAAGGAGGTCTACGACGAGTACCCGACGACGCCCGACGGCTTCGAGCAGTGGCGCGACCGCCGCGACGCCATCATGGACGAAGTGTACGAGGTCACCGGCGCCGAACCCAAGTACTGATATACCGGTGGACGTGAGTTCGTGGATATTTCCACCTCCACCGGATCGGCTCCCCCCGTCTACCGTGAGCTATAGACCGGTCATAGCAGGATTTATACCGGTTTCGTTGGCACCAACGCACATGCGCAGACGAGAGTTCGGACGTGGATTGCTCGGAATCGCTGGACTGCTCGCGACTGGCACGGCCAGTGGCGAGGGCCAGTTCGACACGACGAGCGAACAGCTGTCCGCCCAGAGTGAGGGGATCAACCGGCTGCTGTTCCCGTCGACGGGCGGGCTGCTCGACGCGAACATGGAGCCGCTGACCGACGACTCCCTGATTGCAGTCTGGGCCGAGTCGACGGCGGTCATCAACGACCGCGACGGCGACGGCGACGCGGTCGACTATCCCGACGACATCGACATTCCGCTGGTGGGGATCGACGAGGTCGGCGACGGGACGGTCGCGGCGATCGGCTCGCAGCTGGTCGACGACGGCAACCTGGTGCCGAAACTCGAGGGTGAGGACCCGCTGGGCGACCTCGGCAACGAGGAGTTCCTGCTGAACCTTTACGACGAGTACGCGGGCGGCGACCGGATCCTCTGGGACGAGAGCCACGGCCAGTTCTACACCCTCGACCGGTTCCGGAACTTCGCGGCGTACGCCGAGGACAACGGCTACACCGTCGAGGCGACGACGGACCTGACCGCCGACCTCGACGACGCAGGCGTCCTGGTCGTCACCTCGCCCAGCGATTCGTTCAGCGACGCGGAGCTGTCGGCGCTGTCGGACTTTGTCGCCGACGGCGGCCTGCTGGTGATGCACAACCAGTCGGACTTCAACAACTTCGACGAGACGGCCAACTTCAACGACATCGCCGCCGACCTCGGGCTCGGCTTCCGGTTCAACGACGCCGAGGTGGGCGACGAGGAGAACAACGTCGGCATCTACTACCTCCCGCTGACGGCGAACTTCAACGACGCGTTCCCGCTGTTCGCGGATCGCGAGGGGATCACCATCGACCTCCAGCGGGGGGTGGAGTACGACGTCACCGTCGAGGACATCGCTGACGGCGACACGGTCGACGTGGTCTTCGACGGCGCGGACGTCGGGCTCGAAACCGATTACACCGGGACCATCCGGCTCCTGGGGATCGACACCCCCGAGAGCGCCAGCGTCGCCGCGTCCGCGGAGCGCCCCGAGGAGTGGGAGGGGCTGGCCTACGACGCCGGCGAGGTAGACCCCATCGACGAACTCGTGTTCGACTCGACGGCGAGCCTGCTGGACGCCGACGGCCAGCCGCTGACGGGCGACGGTCCGGCTGTCGTCTACGCCGAGCCGACAGCGTTCAACGTC
The DNA here is from genome assembly GCA_003021015.1 of Halobacteriales archaeon QS_4_66_20. Classification (GTDB taxonomy): domain Archaea; phylum Halobacteriota; class Halobacteria; order Halobacteriales; family Haloarculaceae; genus Halovenus. Next base: position 16,334 of record PXRK01000038.1, read on the forward strand.
GACGAGGACGGCAACGGCGACGCGGTCGAGTACCCCGACGACGCCGACATCCCGCTGGTGGCCGTCGACGGCACCGTGGCGGGACTCGGCGCGCCGTTCGTTGACGACGGGTTCGACGCCACCGCCGACAACGAGGAGTTCCTGCTGAACCTCTACGACGAACTAATCGACGGAGACACCGTGCTGTGGGACGAGAGCCACGGCCAGTTCTACGACCTGGCCTCGTTCCCCGAGTTCGAATCCTACGCCGAGGCGGAGGGGTACGACCTGCAGGCGACCGGCGACCTCGAGAACGACCTCGGCGGCGCTGACGCCGTGGTGGTCACGTCACCGGCCGACGCGTTCTCCGATTCGGAGCTGTCGGCGCTGTCGGAGTTCGTCGCCGACGGCGGCGCGGTGCTGTTCCACGACCAGTCCGACTTCAAGGACTTCGACGCGACGGCGAACCTCAACGACCTCGCTGACGCGCTCGGGCTGGCGTTCCGGTTCAACGACGATCAGGTGCTCGACGAGGACGAAAACGCCGGCCAGCCGTTCGTGCCGACGACCGGGAACTTCGACGGGTCGTCGTCGCTGTTCGAGACGCGGGCCGGGATCGACGACGACCCCGACGCGCGCACGACCGAGTACCTGGTCGAGTGGGCGGGCAAGGCGACGGAGTTCGCCAACCGGCTCGACGGCGAGGACGTGACGCTGTTTTTCGACGAGAACGAGCCGCTCCGGGACCCCACCCGGCTGCTGGCGTACATCCGGTACGACGACTCCGGCGACGGCGGGCGCGACACCCTCTACAACAGGCAGATCATCGAGGAGGGGTACGGCCGCGTCTACGGCTCGACGTTGAGCCGCCACGACGAGTTCTGGCAGGCCGAGTGGGACGCCCGGCAGGCCGACACCGGCATCTGGGCCGAGAGTGACATCGACGACGCGACGCCGTACCGCGACGACGGGCTGGAGGAGGTGTTCGCCCCCGTCGCGGCGAGCGTCGGCACGGCCGGCAACCCCCCGGCACAGCCCAGCGGGACGCTGTTCGCCGAGCCCTCGGCCGAACGGGACAGTCCCCGACAGTCCGGCCGGATCCCGCTGTTCGCCCGCGACGAGGACGCCCGGACGGCGGTCGGTGGCAGCCTCCTGATCGACGAACGCTACGAGCGCCTCGAAGGCTTCGATGTCGACACGTCCGGCTACGACAACTTCTCGTTCGTGACGACGCACATCGAGTCGCTCACCGACCAGGACGGCCTGGTGTTCGTCGACGGCGGGCACGGGCAGTTCGGCGCCGACTACGCGCTATCCAGCGAGGATATGGCGTACTACCAGCGCCACCTCGAAGGCCGCGGCGTCAACCTCGAACAGCTCAACGACCTCACGCTCGACCGCCTCTCGATGGCGAAGGCGCTCATCATCACCACGCCCGCGACGGCGCTCACCCAGGACGAACTGGACGCGGTCGAGGCGTTCCGCGACGCCGGCGGCGCGGTCGTGCTCATGGGCTCGGCGGCGGCGCCCGACGACGCCATCGCGAATCTCAACGGCGTCGCCGACGCGCTCGGGACGGACCTCCGGGTGAACACCGACCAGGTGGTCGACGCCGAGAACAACGTGAACGAAGACCCCGAACTGCCCGCAACTCAGCGGGTCAACATGGTCGAGCGCTACCTCGACGAGAACGGCGAAATCGACCTCCAGACCGTCCAGGAGGCGTTCCAGGACTCCCAGGACGGCCTGATCGAAATCCGCATCGTCCAGCGCCTCTTCCAGATTTACCTGGAGAACAACTGATAGTGATTATTGTGAGTCGTTCCGGGATCGACCGCGGTACTGCGTGCGGTCGACCCGGTAAACAGTCACAATAATCACTATGATACGATCGTTCGTGATTCGCTACGAACAACACCCACTTTAACCGTCCGACCGTTTGTACCGCCTATGGACTCGAATTCCTTCACGCGACGGCGCGTTCTGAGTGCGCTGGGTGCAACTGGAACGCTTGCGCTGGCCGGCTGTGCGGGTGATGACGACGGGGGGAACGGCAACGGGAACGGGAGTGGTAACGGGAACGGGAACGGAGACGGGAACGGGAATGGTAACGGAAACGGGAATGGGAACGGGAACGGAAACGGCAATGGCAATGGAAACGGGAACGGCACGACCGAGGACGAGGACGGCAGCATCAGCATCGGGCTGTTGCAGGCCTTCTCGGGTGCCCTCCCGCAGTACGGCGCACAGGGGACGACCGGGTTCTACAGCGGGCTGGCGTACAAGGCCGAAGACAACCCGCTGGGGAACGAGGCGGTCGACGAGGGCGATTACGAGTACAGCGTCGGTGACATCGACGTCGAAATCCTTGCTCGTGACACGCAGTTCGACCCCGCCCAGGCGCAGGAGCTGGCAGAGCAGCTAGTCGCCCAGGAGGGCGTCGACATCCTGTACGGCGTCGCCAACTCCGGCGGCGCGATCAACATCATCAACCAGGTCGTCGACCAGTCGGGCGTCCCGTACATCCCCGGGCCGGCGGCCTCGGCGGACATCACCGCCGGCTCGGAGACGTGTCGCGAGCGGGTGTTCCGGGCCAACGAGAACACCGCGATGGACGCCCGCAGCGGTGGCGTCTACATCGCCGAGAACACGGACGTCGAACGGATCGCGCTGTTCGGCGCCGACTACAGCTTCGGTCGCGCCGTGGTCGAGGGGTACAAGCAGGTCCTGCAGGACCGCGGCGTCGAGATCGTCTTCGAGCGGTTCGTCGACCGCGGCTACTCGGAGTGGCCGGGCCTGCTCGAACAGGCCGAGGAGGCGGGCGCTCAGGGGATGGTCGGAGGGTTCACCGCTCGGACGCTGATCCCCTTCGCGAGTTCGTTCCTGCAGGGTGAGTACGACCTGCGGCTGTTCGGCGGGTTCGCCTCCCGCGTCACGCTCGCGGCCGCAGGGGAGGTGCTCGCGGACACGCTGGGGCCGGAGTTCACCAACGAGGGGCTGGCCGACGCGCAGTTCGGTCCGTTCACGACCCGGTACCACTGGAACCAGTACGACAACGAGATCAACAACACGTTCGTCGAGATGCACCGCGAGACGTACTCCGTCGTGCCGGACCTGTTCACCGGCGGCGCGTTCACCGCCGGCTCGGCGATCATCCAGGCATTCCAGGACGAGGGCGAGGTCAGCGCCGACGCGATGGTCTCGGGCATGCGCGGCATGACGGTCACGGACACGCCGAAGGGCGAGAACGGTTACGAGTTCCAGGAGTACAACAACCAGGCCCGCTCGGAGATGACGGTCGCCCCGGTCGAGGTGACGCCCGACGACCAGAGTCATTGGCCGGCGGCGATCATGCCCGGCGAACCGATCGAGACGGTCCCGGCCGACGCCGTGACGATCCCCGCCGACCAGATGTCGTGTGACCTCTCGTAGGCGCGCTGGACCACGCCAGCCATGCTACGCACCACGGGGCTCACAAAGCGGTTCGGCGGCATCACCGCGACGGACGACGTCGACTTCGAACTCGACGACGAACTGACGTCGCTGATCGGCCCGAACGGGGCCGGCAAGACGACGTTTTTCAACCTCCTCACGGGGGTCCTCCAGCCGACGGAGGGGACCGTCGAGTTCCGGCGCGACGGCGAGTGGACCGACATCACGGACGCCGACCCGCCCGAGACCGCACAGCTGGGCATCCACCGGTCGTTCCAGATCACGAACGTGTTCCCGACCTCGACCGTCCTGGAGAACGTGCGAATCGCCGCCCAGGCCGACAGCGACGACTCGCTGCAGTTCTGGCGTAACGTCAACGCCTTCGACGAGCACTTCGAGGAGGCCCACGCCATCCTCGACCGCGTGGGGCTCGACGGGAAGGCCGACGTCCCCGCGGAGAACCTGAGCCACGGCGAGAAGCGCAAGCTCGAGGTCGGCATCGCGCTGGCAGGCGACCCCGACGTGCTGTTGCTCGACGAGCCAAACGCCGGCGTCTCCTCGGAGGATGTCGACGACATCAAGGCGCTGATCGAGGATGTCGCCAGCGACCACGCCGTGCTACTCGTCGAGCACAACATGGACATCGTGATGGACGTCTCCGACCGGATCGTCGTCCTCAACCAGGGCGCGGTCATCGCCGACGACGTCCCCGAGAACATCCGGGGCGACCCGGACGTCCAGGAGGCGTACCTCGGCGGCTACGAGGCCGGCGACCTCCAGAAGGAACGGGCCAAGCGGGCCGGCGAGGATGCCGAGGGAAAAACAGCATGACCACTACCGGAGACACGTCATGAGCTTTCTCGAACTCGAGGACGTCCAGACGTACTACGGACAGAGCCACGTCCTCCAGGGCGTCGACCTGGAGGTCGACGAGGGCGAGGTCGTCGCCCTGCTCGGCCGCAACGGCGTCGGCAAGACGACGACGATCAGGTCGATCCTGCAACTGACGCCGCCGCGGTCGGGCGACGTCCGGTTCCGCGGCGAGTCGCTGGTCGGCAAGGACACCCACGAGGTCGCGGAGGCGGGGATCGGCTGGATCCCGGAGGGCCGGCGGATGTTCGCCCGGCTCTCCGTCGAGGAGAACCTCCGGGCCGCGGTGCCGAACGCCACAGACGTCGACGAGGCGCTCGGGACGGCCTACGACACGTTCCCGATCCTCCACGAGCGGCAGGGCCAGCGCGCGGGGACGCTCTCGGGCGGGCAACAGCAGATGCTCGCAATCGCCCGCGGGCTGATCGGCGACAACGACCTCCTGCTGATCGACGAGCCCAGCGAGGGGCTGGCGCCACAGATCGTCTCCGACGTCGGTCGGGCGCTGCTGTCGGCGTCCCAGGAGGTGTCGATCCTGCTGGTCGAGCAGAAGCTCAGCCTCGCGCTGGACCTCGCCGACCGGTTCTACGTGATGGACCACGGCACGATCATCGACTCGGGCGAGACTGACGACGTCACGGCCGGGGACGAACGGCTCAGGAGGCATCTGTCGGCATGATCGAGCACCTGCTGATCCTCGGCGACCTGCTGGACCTGTTCACCTCGCCCAGCCGGCTGATCGCGGTGCTGATCGAGGGGCTGGCGAAAGCGAGCCTCTACGTGATGATCGCCAGCGGCCTGACGCTGATCTTCGGGCTGATGGACGTGATCAACTTCGCCCACGGCGCCTTTACGATGTACGGCGCCTACATGGCTGGCGGGCTGATACTGGCGGTCGGCGCCGCCGAGATGGGGTTCGCGATGGTGGTCGTCGTCTTTTTGCTGGTGATGCTGACCATCTTCCTGGTGCTGGCGCTGGTGGGGACCGTCATGGAGGTGAGCCTGATCCGGCGCCTCTACGAGTACCCGCCGATTTTCCAGATCCTGCTCACCTTCGGCATCGCGATCACGCTCGAGGAGTTCATGCGGATGTTCGTGGAGTTCCAGGGGATCAACAACGGCCAGTACCGCTTTGGCTGGGAGACGCCCCGTCTGGAGACGGTGCCGACGGCGCTGCGCGGCGCGACGGACATCGGGCTCGTCCGGTTCGAAAACATCCACGTCCTGGAGATACTGCTCGGCGTCGTCACCATCGTCGCCATCTGGACATTTCTCAACCGGACACGGTACGGGCTGTTCGTCCGCGCCGGCGTCGAGGACGAGGAGATGGCTGCGGCGCTGGGCATCAACGTCAAGCAGACGTTCACCGTCGTGTTCGCCATCGGCTCGGGCATCGCCGGCGCGGCGGGCGTGATCCTGATGTGGGACCCGCTGTGGAGCGTGAGCGTCCCGCTGGCGCTGGCGGTGCTGCTGCCGGCCTTTGTCATCGTGATCGTCGGCGGCCTCGGCTCGTTCAAGGGGACGGTCGTCGCCTCCCTGCTCGTGGGGATGATCGACGCCTTCGGGACCTGGGCGTTCCAGACCGGCGCGATCACGTTCACCGGCATCGACGACATGATGATCTTCGGCATCCTCGTGGTGATGCTGATCCTCCAGCCGCGCGGCCTGTTCGGCGTCGAGGGGCAGGGTGATCACGGATGAGCACCGACGCTGCCAGGCCGGACGCGGCGGACGGCGGCGCGCTCGCGCCGTGGGTCGGCGGGTACCTGCGGGATCACGCGATCCACATCGCCGTGGTGGCGTTTTTCATCGTCTACCCGTTTCTGTACGACGTGCTCGTCGGGCAGTTCGGCCTGCCCGCCGAGATGCTGCTGCCGCGGCTGCAGACGATGCTCGTCGTGCTCTGGCTGGGGCTGTTCGCGATGTCCTTTGACTTCGTCAGCGGCTACACCGGCTATCTATCGTTCGGCCACGCCGCCTTCTTCGGCATCGGCGCCTACACCGTCGTGCTCGGCGCCAACGGCCAGTTGCCGCTGCTTCCTGGCGGGCTGTCGTTCATGACGCTGATGCTGGTCAGCGCGCTGCTGGCCGTCGTCGTCGCGTTCCTGATCGGCCTCGTCTCGTTCCGGCTCTCGGGCGTCTACTTCGCGATGATCACGCTGGGCTTCGCCGAGATCATGTACGTCGCCTCGCGGAACTGGGACTGGCTGACGCCCGGGCAGTCCGACCCCAGCGACGGGATCAACACGCCGGCCGAGTTCAACCCCGAACTCGGCGTGCCGTTCGTCGATCCACTGCAGGTGGAGACGGGCGTGTTCGGCGACGACGCGATCCTGGGCATCAACTTCGGGGATCTGCTGGTGTACAACGAGAACCTGGGAGCGATCGTCGCCTCCTACTTCGCCATCGGTGCGGTCGTGCTGGTCTGTTACCTGGCGATGCAGCGGATCATCCACTCGCCGTTCGGGCGTGTAATGATCGCCATCAGGGAAAACGAGGAGCGCGCGAAGGCGATCGGCTACGACACGTTCAAGTTCAAGCTCGGCGCGTTCATGATCAGCGCCTTCTTCGGCGCCGTCGCCGGGGCGCTGCTGGTCGCCTACCGCGGCAGCGTCAACCCCGACGCGGCGTTTTTCTTCCTGGTGACCGGGTTCGCCCTGGTCGCCGCGATCATCGGCGGCCTGGGCACGCTCGCCGGTCCCTTCTTCGGGTACATCTTTCTGGAGGGGATCGAGGAGTTCCTCGCCCGCGGCGGCAGCGGCGGCGGCCTCCAGCCGTTCCTGGCGGAGTTCCTCCCGGGCGGCATTCTGGAGACGACGATCGGCGGCGACCTGACGGTCAGCGGCGCCCTCGACGCGTTCATGACCGGCCACGGCGAGTTCTATGCCGGCATCGTCTTCGTCATCTTCGTGCTGTACGTGCCGATCGGGATCCTCGGCACCCTCCGGCTTCGGCTGGGCACCGACTCTGTCGCGACGTACGTCTCGCGGCGGCTCGGCGGCTCCACCGGAACCGGCGGTAGCGGGGGCGGCGGCGACTCTGGGGCTGGCGAGAGTGCGACCGCTGCCGGGAGCGTCACCGCCGAAGGCGGCGAGGAGGACGACCCCCGCGAGGGCGGCCCCGCGGAAGGCAGCGAGGAGGACGATCCCAGCGAGGGCGGCCCCGCGGAAGGCGGGAAGTGATTCCTCCGCGTTACGCGGCGGAGGCGGTCAATCCTCGCGCCCGTCGTAAACGAGTTCGCCGCCGACGACGGTCATCTCGACGTCGATATCGGCGACGTCGTCGCTCTCCCAGGGTGACTCGGCGAGTACGGCGAAGTCGGCACATTTGCCGACCTCGATAGTCCCGAGACGGTCCTCGTCGTAGCCGGCGTAGGCCCCGCCGGCGGTGTAGGCCCGGATCGCGTCGGTCACCGACAGCGCCTGCTCGGGCGACGGTCCGGTGACGACCTGGTCGATGCCGAACAGCGGATCCAGCGGCATGCAGTCGCTGCCGAAAGCCAGGGTCGCGCCGGCGTCCTGCAGCGCGCCCAAGCGGTTCGAATCGAGTCGGCGCTCGTCGCCGAGGCGCTCCGCGTACAGCCCGTCCTCGCGGGCCCACTTCAGGAAGTTGGGCTGGGCCGAGACGACGATGTCCGCCGCCGCGAGCCGCTCGATCAGCTCGTCGGTCAGCACCTCCGCGTGCTCGATCCGGTGGCGCTCGCCGTCGGTGCCTTCGAGGGCATCCAGCGTCGTGGCGATGGCTTCGTCGCCGATGGCGTGGGCAGCCAGCTGGAGACCGGCGTTGTCGACGCGCGCGGCGAGGTCGGCGACCGTGTCGGGGTCGACCACCCAGTCACCGCGCTCGTCCGGCGGGGCATCGCCCTCGCCGGCGTCGGCGTAGGGTTCGGAGAGGCGGGCGGTGCGGCCGCCGATGCTGCCGTCGGTGAACGTCTTGATGGCGCCGGTGCGGATGCGGTCGCTGCCGTGGTTCGTCCGGAGGCCGGTCTCCAGGACGGCGTCGAGGTGGTCCGACCAGTAGTTGAGGCGGACGCGGAGGGTGAGGCTGCCCTCGGCGTCGAGATCGCGGTAGACGCGGGGGGCGTGGGACTGCCGGACCATGTCGTGGACGGCGGTGACGCCGTGGCGGTTGGCGTACGCCTGTGCCGCCTTGATGTACTCGCGGGTGGTCTCGGGGTCGGCGCTGCTGTGCTCGCGGACGACGCCGACGGCGTCTTCGACCAGTACGCCCGTGGGTTCGCCCCCGGCGGTCCGGACCTGCGACTGGGGCATCTCCTCGCGGTGGCGGTCGAGGACGACGCTGTTGACGGAGGCGACGTGCATGTCCTCGCGGACGGCGACGACCGGTCGGTCGGTGCTAACCTCGTCGAGGTGGTCGCGGGTGAGATAGTCGCCGCCCCAGCGGCTCTCGTCGTAGCCGAAGCCGAGGATCCACTCGTCGGTGCCCTTGCGGTCGCGGACGGGATCATCGCGGAGGGCTGCCAGGCGGTCGATGCAGTCCTCAGGGGTGTCGGCGTCGGTGAGGTCGGCCTCGCGTTCGTACTGGCCGATCACCTCCATGTGGGTGTGGGCGTCGACGAATCCGGGGAGGACGGTCTGACCGTCGAGGTCGACCACGTCGGTCTCGACGCCATCGAGGAACTCGATCTCGTAGCTCGTGTCGAGTCGGGCGATCCGGCCGTCTCGGACCGCGACCGCTTCGACGGGGTCGGTGTCGTCGTCTGTGAGGGGGTGGATGTGTCCGTTCGTGAGAACCAGGTCTGCCTCCGCTGTCATTTGTTGCTGTGGGGTTCCGCGTCGCGTTAACTGTTGGGATAGGCAAGAAAAAACGTGGAAGGTGTGGGATAGGCAGGAAAAAACGTGGAAGGTGTAGTCGGCAGAAACAGCGTAGACTGTCATAGTGCTTATTGTGACTGTTTACCGGGTCGACCGCACGCCGTCGCTCGATCGATCCCGGAACGACTCACAGTAATCACTATCAGGCCGAAGCGCCGAGATTTATGGTAAGGCGGCTCCCAGAGAGAAGTATGAATCTCGGCATTGAGGGCAACGTAGCACTCTGTACAGCAGCGAGCAGCGGACTGGGTCTGGCGAGCGCGGAGGCGCTGGCCCGCGAGGGCGCACACGTCTCGATCTGTGGCACAACCGAGCAACGCCTCGAAACGGCGGGCGAGCGACTCAAGCAGGCGGGCGACGGCGACGTACTGGCCGTCGAGGCCGACATCACCGACCCCGACCACGTGAGCGCGTTCGTCGAGCAGACCGTCGACCGGTTCGGCGGGCTCGATCACGTCGTCACCAGCGCCGGCGGCGTTCCGAGCGGCCCGTTCACCGAGATGGACGACCGGGACTGGTACGGCGCCTACGACATGCTGGTGATGAGCGTCGTCTGGACCTGCCGCGAGGTCCGGCCCCATCTCGAAGACTCCGACGCCGGCACCATCGTCGCGATCACCTCCCGGACCACTCAGGAGGTAGCCGACGACCTGGTGCTGTCGAACGCCGTCCGCCGCGGCGTGGTCGGCCTGATCAAGACGCTCTCCCGGGAGTTTGCACCCGCGGTCCGCGCCAGCACGGTCCTGCCGGGCGCCCACGAGACGCCGCGCATCGAGGAACTGATCGAGGCCGCCGTCGAGCGCGGCGACGCCGCCGACTACGACGAGGGGTACGCCGACTGGGCCGACGACGTCCCGCTCGACCGGATCGGCGACCCGCGAGAACTCGGCGACGTCGTCGCGTTCCTCTCCAGCGACCGGGCGAGCTACGTCAACGGGGCTGCACTCCCGGTCGACGGCGGCTCGCTGCGCAGTTGATCGACCGGTGGCTCGCCGGGCAAAGATCAGTTCAACTGACCCTCGTGAAAGACAAGAATCATTATTGATGGCGAAAGAGAACGAATAACAAATGCTGTCTTCGCTGGTCGTGGCCTACGTCGGTGAGGATCACCGCGGGCTCGACGTGCTGCAGTTGCTCGACCAGCGGCTCCAGCGGCCGGTGCACGTGCTCGCCACCAGCCGGGAGCGGCTGCCGCAGCTGCTGGACGACGACCGGCTGGACTGTATCGTCACCGGCCCCGGCATCACGGGATCGGCACTCCAGCGGACGCTGTTCGTGCTCGCCGACAACGGGGCGGCGGTGCCGACGTTCGACCTGAGCGGCCGGGCCGTCGACGTGCCGGGGTCGGTCGAGTTCCACCAGTTCGATGCGGCGGCGGCGCCGACCGACGTGGCCGACGAACTGGTGGGGATCACCTTCGACGCGCTACTGGACGAGGGGCGCGACCGGCCGGAGCCGATCTGGCGGGGGTTCGGCCAGTACCTCGCCGTCGATGGGGGCTGGCGGGTGACCGACTGGGACCCGCGGCTCGCGGAGTGGACCGGCGTCGACCCCTCGACGATCGTCGGCCGGAAGCTCTGGGAAGTGCTGCCGGACTGGGAGTCGTCGGTGTTCGCCGACAGGTGCCGGGAGGTGATCGACTCCGGTGAGTCGGTCGCGACCGAGCTGTACCACGGGCCGGGCGAGTGCTGGCTGGAGCTGCGCGCTTTGCCGCGCCCGTCCGGGGGGCTCGAGTGTTTCCTCCGGGACATCACCGAGTACAAGGCGGTCCAGATCGAGGGGACCAGCGGCATCGAAAGCACTCTCGACCGCATCACGGACGCCTTCTTCGCGCTCGACAACCGCGAGCGGTTCGCCTTCCTCAACAGCCGGGCGGAGTTCCTGCTCGACGTCGACGCCGACGAGGTGGAGGGCGAGCGGTTCTGGGACGAGTTCCCTGCGGCGGTGAGCACGACGTTCTACCGGGAGTTCAAGGAGGCGATGGAGACCCAGGAGCCGACGAGCTTCGAGGAGTACTACCGGCCGCTTTCCCGCTGGTTCGAGGTCAACGCCTACCCCGCCGAGGACGGGCTCTCGGTGTTCCTGCGGGATGTCACCGAGCAGGTCCAGCTCCAGCGCAAGCTCCAGAACCTTCACGACGTCACCCGGGAGCTGATCGTCGCGGAGTCCGACGTCGACGTCGCCGCACAGACCGTCGAGGCCGCCGAGGAGATCCTCGGCTTCCCGCTGGTCACGGTCTGGCGACACAACGCCAGCACCGGGAAGCTCGATCCGCTGGCGTGGTCCCCGGCGATCGACCGGCGGGAGACGGAGATGGAGCCGCTTGGCCCCGACAGCCGCTTCATCTGGGTCGTCTACGAGAACGGCGAGCGGCGCCACCTCGGGTTCGTCCCCGCAACGACCGCGACCTCCCACCATCCGGGGAAGGTCACCTCGGAGCTTCTGGTTCCCGTCGGGGAGTACGGCGTGCTCGGCGCCTACGCCGACGAGCGGGACGCGTTCTCCGAGACCGACGTCAAACTGTTCCGGCTGCTCGCCAGCACCGTCGAGTCGGCGTTCGCCCGCACCGAACGCGAGCGGGAGATTGCCCAGCGCAACGAGCGGCTCAACGAGTTCGCCAGCGTCGTCTCCCACGACCTGCGCAACCCGCTGAACATCGCCGCCGCCCGCGCCGAACTCGCCCGCGGCGTCGAGGACGACGAGGAACACCTCGACAAGATCGGGGAGTCGCTCGACCGGATGGAACAGCTGATCGAGGACCTGCTCGCCCGGGCGCGCGGGAACCGCGACCTCGAACGCGAACCGGTCGAACTCGGTGCGCTCGCGCGGGACGCCTGGGACGGCGTCGACACTGAGGACGCGACGCTGTCACTGTCGGGTAGCGCGACGCTGGACGCCGATCCCGACCGCCTCACACAGCTGTTCGAGAACCTCTTTCGCAACGCCGTTGAGCACGGCTCAACGAGCCGACAGCCTCCGGCTGACGACGCCGTCGAACACGGTTCTACGAGCCCTCGGTCACACGCTCCCGAGGACGCCGTCGAACACGGTTCCACGAGCCGACAGCCTCCGGCTGACGACGCCGTCGAGCACGGCGGCGAGGGCGTCTCGGTCCGGGTCGACACCTGCAAGGACGGCTTTTCCGTCGCCGACGACGGCCCCGGCATCCCCGCCGACGAGCGCGAACAGGTGTTCGAGCGGGGGGTCACCAGGAGCGAGGACGGCACCGGCTACGGCCTCTCGATCGTCGCCGACATCGTCGAGGGCCACGGCTGGCGGATCGCGGCGACCGACAGCGACGAGGGCGGCGCCCGCTTCGAGATCACGAACGTCCACTCGCTGAACGAACAGGCGGAGGCCTGATAGTGATTGTACAGCCAGACGTGATTCACTCAAGCCGTGTCGTCCCAAATCTCGCTGTTCGGGGCATGACACACGACCGTATGAGCGACCTAGCGGTCAGTCCAGCGCAGCAACAGAAGCGTCAGTTCGTAGAGGGCGATCATCGTCGCCACCACCACGAACGGCGCGAAGTTCGTCGGGTCGGGGCTGAACAGGAAGGCGACGCCGGCAAAGCCCGCCCAGAAGTACAGCCGCTTGTCGACGAGCCACTGCCTGGTGGTGACCCGCATCATGACGGCGAGCATCATGAACAGCGGGATCTGGAAGATGGCGGCGAACAGCCCGATCATCAGCAAGATTGTGTCGAACGTCTCGGTCAGCCCGAACGCGATCTCGGCGGCCTCCTCGGAGTAGTACAGGAAGTACGTGAACAGGAACGGCAACACGAGGAAGTACGCGAACGCGACGCCGACCAGCGCGAGCAGCAGGCTGGTCGGCACTGACGAGAGGTAGTACCGGCGCTCGTGGGGGTACAGCCCCGGGCGCATGAACAGGTACGACTGGTAGACGAACACGGGGAGCGCGACAATGAAGCCGACCAGCGAGGCGACCTTCAGGCGCGCGAGCAGCAGCGCGAGCGGGTGGTACACGCGGGGGCAGGCGGCGTCGCTGCCCTCCGGTAGCTCCCCGCCGACGGCCAGGTTGGCGCAGGTCGAGCCGTCGCCGGGCAGAAACGAGTACCACAGGAAGTTGATCAGGCGGTCGGCGAAGGGGAAGGCGATGGCGCTGGCGATGGCCATGACGACGATCACCCAGGCGAGCCGGCGGATCATCTCCTCGATGTGCTCGGTCAGCGGCATCTCCTCGTCGTCGGGCGCGCCGCTGTAGCCGCCGTCGCTGGCGGGGGCCCCGGTCCCGGGCTGGCCGGGGACGCCGTCGGGATCGACGGTGGGCGTGTTGGCGGGCTCCTCCCCGTCGCTCATTGTCTCCGGGTTGTCCGTCGGCTCTTGTAAGCCTTCTTTCTCGGTGCGGGTCCGGGGTGACCGGATCGCCGCGCAGTCGTGCGATCGAGTCCCCCCAGGAGCGTTCGCTGTGCTCCCGGTATGAATAGATTGATAACCGACAGTCGGTAAGACCGGGGTAGATGTCCGGCGCACTCGACGAGGACACCGCCCAGACGCTGGCCAGCGGCCGCCAGACCGTCGGGTCGATGCTCGGCGCCGCACAGTCGCATCTGAAGAAAGTGTTTCTCGTCTTCGTCCTCTTTCTGATCCTCACCATCTGGGCGCTGCGGGCGTTCCTCTGGGACCAGCTCAAGCAGGACCTCGTGTACAACCAGATGAGCGAGGAGGTCGCGGAGGTGACCGAGATCGTCGCCATCACCCCCTTCGAGGTGATCCTGCTGCAGATCAAGATCGGCATCGTGGTGGGGATCGTCGCGTCGATCCCGGTTTTGCTGTGGTACAGCCGCGACGCGCTCCGGGAGCGCGGCTTCTACCCCGACTCGAAGATCCCGCGCTGGAAGATTGCCGCCTTCGTCGTGACGATCCTCCTGCTGTTCGTCGGCGGGCTCGCGTACGGCTACGTCGCGTTTTTCCCCATCATGTTCGACTTCCTGGCGACGAACGCCGACCAGGTCGGGTTCAAACCAACATGGTCGATCGCCATGTGGACGGAGTTCATCCTCTTTCTGGGGCTGTCGTTCGGCGTCGCAGCCCAGCTGCCGCTGGCGATGAGTTCGGCCGCACGGGCGGGCGTCGTCAGCTACGAGACGTTCCGGGACAAGTGGCGCTACGCCGTCGTCGTGATCTTCGTATTCGGCGCGATGTTCTCGCCGCCGGACCCGTTCACCCAGATCATGTGGGGCGTGCCGCTCGTGTTGCTGTACGTGTTCAGCCTCGGCATCACGAAGCTCGCGGTGCTCTCGAAGCGGGCCGGCGAGCAGGTCCCGACCAGCGACGTCGCCCAAAAACGCTGGAACCACCTCGCGGGCGTGTTCGTGCTGGCGGGGGCCGGGATGTACGTCTACTTCTTCGAGGGCGGCCTCGAGGAGACCAACGACCTGCTGGCGTGGATCGGCTCGGACTACCGCTTTCCCGGCGGCGGCGAACTCGGCGCGTTCGGCCTCTCCTCGACCGCCGTCGGGATGCTCCTGACGGCGGTGATCGCGCTGCTGGTCGCGGCCGTCGCGCTGTTCTACCTCCGGATCACGGAGCTCGAACGGCAGACCGAGAAGCTGGAGGAGGAGGCGGCAGCCGCCGAACCCACCCCCGAGGCGTCCACGGCGGACGGCAGCGCCCGCGCAGTCGAGGCCGCGCCGCCGGAGGCGTTTCTCGAACTGAGCGGCGACCGGGCGCTGCACTACGCCGAGCAGGCCGTCGAGAACGACAATCCCGAGAAGGCCCAGGCGATCCTCGACAGCTTCGACGAGGCCCAAGAGCTCGAAGAAGAGCTGGCAGAGGAGGACGACGACCAGGAAGAAGCGGATGAGGGCAACGTCGTCACCTCGACCGCCGCCGGGATGATCGATCCGTTCACCGACGACGACACCACCGAGGACGACATCGGCGGCTACTACTACGACATCGCGTTCATCCTCGACTCGCTGACCTCGAAGGCGATCTGGATCGTCGCGACGTTCATGATCGTGCTCGCCGGATCGTTCCTGTTCCTGTACACCGGCGGGATCAAGACGATCCGGGAGATCTTCTCGGCGAACATGCCCGAAGCACTGTCGGATCAGCTACAGATCGTCACGCTGCACCCCGTCGAGGCGCTGATCTTCATGCTGAAGTTCTCGACGCTTCTGGCGGCGCTGTCGATCCTCCCGATCGTGCTGTACTTCGCGTGGCCGGCCGTCGAGGAACGCGGCATCACGACCGGTGACCGCAACGTCCTGCTGGTCTGGGGATTCACCGTTCTGATCGCGCTCATTGGCGGCACGCTGCTGGGCTTTCTGTACATCGCGCCCGGCGTCATCTCGCTTTTGGCACAGGATGTCATCACCTCCGACATGGTGATCGCCTACCGCATCAACAGCTTCGGCTGGCTGGTGATCTACCTTACCGTCGGTGTCGGGGTGCTGGCGCTGATCCCCGCTACGCAGGTGCTGTTCCACCACGGGAACATCATCTCCTACCGCCGGCAACGCGAGAGCTGGCGCGGCGTCGTCATCGGCTTCTTCGCGGCCGCGGGCTTCCTCTCGCCGTCGGGCGTGTTCACGATGTTCATCGTCGCCATCCCCGCCTCGATCGCCTACGGCTTCGGCCTCGGCCTCGTGTGGCTGTACTCGCTGGTCGGCCGCCGGACGCCACGGCGCCACGGCGAAACGGCCGACTGACAGCGACGGGTGGCGGAGCGACACCGATTTTTAGCCGCCGCCGCAATCGTGGGGTATGAGCCAGACACAGCGGCCGCGACGGCTGCGATCCGACGGCGTCCGATCGCTGGTGCGCGAGACCGAGCTGTCGGCGAGCGACCTGATCGCGCCGGTGTTCGTCGACGCGACGACCGAGACCCGCCAGTCGATCCCCTCGATGCCCGGCCACGAGCGCGTGCCGGTCGCGGAGGCGGTCGCCCGCGTCGAGGAGATCCGCGAGACGGGCGTCGAGGCGGTGATCCTCTTCGGCGTGCCCGAATCGAAAGACCGGGAGGGGAGCCGCGCCTGGGCCGAGGACGGCGTCGTCCAGCGCGCCATCCGCGAGATCACGGCGGCGACCGACGCCTACGTCATCACCGACGTCTGCCTCTGTGAGTACACCGAGCACGGCCACTGCGGCCTGCTGGAGGACGGCGCGCGGGCCGACCCGACCCAGACGGTCGACAACGACGCGACGCTACCGTTGCTCTCGAAGATCGCGGTCTCGCACGCGGAAGCTGGCGCGGACATGGTCGCGCCCTCGGGGATGATCGACGGGATGGTCGGCGCGATCCGGGAGGGCCTGGACGGCGCCGGCTACGAGCACCTGCCGGTGCTGAGCTACGCCGCCAAGTACGAATCGTCGTTCTACGGCCCGTTCCGCGACGCCGCGGACGGCGCCCCCGCGTTCGGCGACCGGCGGCACTACCAGATGGACCCCGCGAACGCGCGCGAGGCCGGCCGCGAGGTCGCGCTCGACGTCGAGCAGGGTGCGGACGTGCTGATGGTCAAGCCCGCGCTGCCGTACCTCGACATCCTCAGCAAAGTCCGCCGGGAGTTCGACCGCCCGGTCGCCGCCTACAACGTCTCCGGCGAGTACGCCATGCTGCACGCCGCCGCCGAGAAGGGGTGGCTCGACCTCGAGGCGGTCGCCTACGAGTCGCTTCTGTCGATCAAACGCGCCGGCGCGGACCTGATTCTCACCTACTTCGCCGAGGACGTCGCCGACAGGTTGTGACGGTAGCTTCATTCCGTCGGCAGACAAACCCCTGTGTATGAACCACGAACAGTCGCGGTCGTTGTACGACAGGGCGCTGTCGGTGCTCCCGGGCGGGGTCAACTCCTCTGTCAGGGCGGTCCAGCCGTACCCGTTCTTCGTCGAGCGGGGCGACGGCGGGCACGTGATTGACGCCGACGGCAACCGGTATCTGGACTTCGTGATGGGCTACGGCCCGCTGTTGCTCGGCCACGACCTCCCCGAGCCGGTGACGGCTGCGATCCAGCAGCGCGCCAGCGAGGGGCCGATGTACGGCGCCCCCACCGAGGTCGAGGTGGAGCTCGCCGAGTTCGTCTGCCGGCACGTCCCCAGCGTCGAGATGCTCCGGTTCGTCAACAGCGGCACCGAGGCGACGGTGTCGGCGGTCAGGCTGGCGCGGGGCTACACCGGCCGCGAGAAGATCGTCGTCATGCAGGGCGGCTACCACGGCGCCCAGGAGTCGACGCTCGTCGAGGGCGAAGGCGACCACACCCACCCCTCCAGCCCCGGCATCCCCGAGTCGTTCGCCGAGCACACGCTGACCGTCCCATTCAACGACGAGGACGCCGTCCACGAGGTGTTCGAGGCCCACGGCGAGGAGATCGCGGCGGTGCTGACCGAACCGATCCTGGGCAACCACGGGATCGTCCACCCTGTCGAGGGCTACCTAGAGACGCTACGAGAGGTCACCGACGAGCACGGCGCGCTGCTGGTCTTCGACGAGGTGATCACCGGCTTCCGCGTCGGCGGCCTCCAGTGTGCCCAGGGGAAGTTCGGCGTGACGCCCGACGTGACGACGTTCGGCAAGATCATCGGCGGCGGGTTCCCCGTCGGCGCCATCGGCGGCCGGACCGAGATCGTCGAGGAGTGCCGCGGGGCTGGCGACGCTGCGCTACGCCGCCGAGCACGACGTCTACGACCACGTCAACGACCTGGGCGAGCAGCTGCGCTCGGGGCTGACCGACATCGTCGCCGACCAGGCACCGGCGTACACGGTCGTCGGCACCGACAGCATGTTCAAGGTGATCTTCACCCGCGACGGGCCCTCCGAGTTCGGGGACCACTGCGTGGCGGGCTGTCGCCAGCGGCCGGCCTGTGACCGCTATGACTACTGCCCGACGAACGGGACCGACGTCAAGCGGGCCGACACCGAGCGCTGGGAGCGGCTGTTCTGGCCGGCGATAAAGGAGGAGGGCGTGTTCCTCACGCCGAACCAGTTCGAGTCCCAGTTCGTCTGTGACGCCCACACTCGGGAGGACATCGAGGAGACGCTGGAAGCGTACAAGGCGGCGCTGTAGCCATGGGCGAGGACGCCGCCGAGGAGCGCAACCTCTTTGCCCGGACCAGAGAGCGGACGGCGGCCTACGTCGCGAGCGACCTCGGCGTCGTCCGGGTCGACCTCGGCCCGGACCGCATCGGCGAGTTCTCGCTGGTCGAGCGCTGCAGCGCCCGCGGCGTCGCCGCCAGCGACGCGCTGATCACCGTGGCGACGCCCGACGACGTGCTGCTCGACCGCGGCGACGGGTTCGCTGGCGCCGGATTCGGTGCGGCAACGGCCGTCGGCATCGACGGCGAGACGGTGTACGCTGGGGCCCCTGACGGCGAGGTCGGCCGACTCGACGCCTCCGGGGAGTCGGCGGGCGGCTGGACCTCCGTCGGCACGGTCGAGGAGCCGCGGCGCTTCGACGGCCCGCTGCTCGCCGCTGGGGACGGCGTCTACCGGGTCGACGACGGGCTCGAATCACTGGGACTGGACGGAGCACAGGACGTCGCAGCCGCCGGGCCGTACGCGGCGACCGAAGACGGGCTATTTCGGCTGACAGACGGCGGCTGGCGACGCGAACACGACGGTGCGGCCTCGGTCGTAGTGGCCGACGGCGAGCGCGCCCACGCGGTCGGCGAGGCTCGGGTGCTCGAACGGGTCGGCGGCGACTCGACAGGGGACGCCGCAGTCTGGGAACCCCTGGCGACGCCCGGAAGCGCCCGGCCGGTAGACCTCGCGTACGGCGCGTGCCTGTACGCCGTCACCGAAGCGGGCGAGTTCCTGCTCGCGGCCGAGGAGGAGCAGACTACGGACGGCCAGGGCGGCTGGCGCACCCGGACGCTGGGTATCCGGGGCGTCACGGGCCTCGTCGCCCTGGGGTGAGGAGCGGTCGCTACCGACAGCGATATTAGTGGTCAGCGTGCAGCATTGGTTCCATGTCACTCGCAGAACGCTCCAGGCACGAGGTCGAGCGGCGGGTAGCCCGCCTCCGGGCGGAGTTCGGCGAGTTCCCGGTCGAGCAGCTTACGGTTGAGAATGACCCCTCCTACTTCGAGCACGGCCGGGAGTACATCGAGGGGGGCCACGTCGGCGCGGCGGGGGCGGTGATCCACCGGGAGGACGGGCGGGTGCTGTTGATCTACCACTCGGAGGCCAAAACCTGGGGGCCGCCCGGCGGCGGGCACGAACCCGGGGAGACGCTGGAGGAAACCGCACTGCGGGAGGTCCGCGAGGAGACGACCGTCGAGTGTCAGCTCACCGGCGTGTTCCGCGCGGAGCGCAAGCGGTTCGTCCACGAGGAGGACCCCGAGCAGCGGGGGTACCTGCTCGAACTGTTCTTCGAGGCAGCGTACGTCTCGGGCACCCCAGACGCGTCGGGCGATGACGAGATCACGGCGGCCCGGTGGTTCGAGGAACCGCCCGAGAACGACCTCGACTTCAGAGTCGAGCCCGGAAGCGGTATCTGGACCGGCGCCGCACCGTGAGACACTCGCGGCTATCCGGGCAGCAGTACGGTTCGGATGGACAAAAAATGGAGTCGACTACGCGGGTTCGTCGGGCGTCTCGACGTCCACGTTTTCGTCGCTGCTGCGGAATTTCTTCAGCGTCACGATACCGATGACGATCGCCACCGTGGCGAGGAGGGTCTTTTTGACTTTGCCCATACCTGAACGACGGGGCAGGACCACTTAACAATTTCTTGTTTGTCACGTCGGCCGGCGCTGACACCCGCTCTGTCCGGCGACCCGATAGTGATTGTTGTGAGTATTTTCGGGGCCACAAAGCACCGAAAATCTCGCTCTACACGGTTTCGCTCGATTTTCGAGCTTTCGACCCTCCTTCGCTGCGCTCAGTCGTGTCTGAAGCACCGAAAATCTCGCTCTACACGGTTCCGCTCGATTTTCGAGCTTTCGACCCTCCTTCGCTGCGCTCAGTCGTGTCTAAAGCACCGCGTCCCGGTCATGACCATCGCCATGTCGTGCTCGTCGGCGGCCTCGATCACGGCGTCGTCGTTTTTCGACCCACCGGGCTGGATGACGGCCTCGATGCCGGCCTCGGCGGCGTACCCGATGCCGTCGGGGAATGGGAAGAACGCGTCCGAAGCCATCACGGCGCCGTCGGCGTCCTTGGCCTCGGCGTGCTCGTCGGCTTTCATCGCCGCCAGCCGGACCGCGTCGACGCGGGACACCTGCCCCATGCCGATGCCGACCGTCTCCGTTCCGTTTGCGAACACGATGGCGTTGGACTTGACGTGCTTGATCGTCTGCCAGGCGAACAGCATCGACTCGAGCTGTTCCCCGGTCGGCTCGCGCTCGGTGGCGACCTCCAGGTCGTCGAGGTCGGGCTGCTGGCGGTCCCGCTCCTGGACCAGGCGGCCGCCGACGAGTGGTTTCTCCACCGGTGCTTCCGGTTGGCCGCCGAGCGCTCGCGGCTGCCCACCGCTCGCGTCGTTCGGGGTCTGTGAGACCCCGCTCCCCACGTCGAGCACCCGGAGGTTTTCTTTCCCGCGCAGGACGTCGAGCGCGTCGGCGGTGTAGCCCGGTGCGACGACGATCTCCTTGAACGAGTCGACGATCCCCTCGGCCGTGGCGGCGTCGCACTCGCGGTTCAGCGCGACGATGCCGCCGAACGCGCTCTGCGGGTCGGTCGCGAGCGCGTGCTCGTAGGCACTCGCGAGCGTGTCTGCGGTCGCACAGCCGGCGGGGTTGGTGTGCTTGATGACGGCGGCGGCGGGGTCGTCGAACTCCCTGACGAGGTTCAGTGCCGCGTCGGCGTCGTTGTAGTTGTTGTACGACATCCCCTTGGCGCCCTCGTTGAGCTGTGGCGCGTGGACGACGCTCGCCTCGTCGGCGGTGTAGTCGGCGTACAGCGCCGCGTTCTGGTGGGGGTTCTCGCCGTACCGGAGTTCGGCTGCGCGGTCGCCGCTGGTCACGCGACGGGCGGGGAACTGCCCGTTGTCGTCGCTGTCGACGTGAACCGCGCCCGCGTCGCGGTCGACCGTCACGCGGTCCTCGGCGAACCAGCGGACAGCTCGCGGGTACGCGCGGAACTCGCCCTGGTAGAGCACGCGGTCAGTCAGGTCGTCTTTCTCGTCGTCGTCGTACACCGGGATCGGCTCCTGGGTGACGATCGGGCCGGCGTCGACCGTCTCCTCGACGACGTTGCCCTGGTCGTCGGTGGCGTCGGTGACGACGTGGACCGTACAGCCGGTGACGGCGACGCCGGCGTCGAGCGCGTCGCCCCAGGCGTCCGTCCCCGGGAACGAGGGGAGCAGCGACGGGTGGACGTTCAGCGTCGTCGGCGTCCCGTCGAGGAACGTGTCCGAGAGGATGCGCATGTAGCCGTCGAGGCAGACGAGATCGAACTCGTAGTCGGCCAGCGCCGCCAGGACGCGCCGCTCGTGGTCGCGGCGTGATTCGCCGTCCTCGCGGACGACCGTCTCCGTCGGAATGTCGCGCGTCTCCGCCTTCTCCAGGACCGGTGCGTCCGCGTCGTTCGTGAGGACCACCGAGAACTCGGAACCGCCGGGCGCCCGGTCGGCGAGGTGCATGAGGTTGCGGCCGCGGTTGCTTGCCATGCCGGCGAGATTCATATGCGACTCGCGGTCCGGCGCGCGCAAAGGTATTGCGATCCACCCCAGTACTACGCAGTGAAGGCAAACTGGAACGTGCTATCTGACGGACGGCGGCCCGATCACGACGTGTGCTCCGCGATCGCCTGCGCGGAGAGCGTCGCAACCGTCTCCGGGTCGAAATCGGCGTCGTGCCAGGCCGGCAGGCGGTTGTCGCCGTCGGGTGGTTCGATCGCCGCGGCGTAGCGGTCGACCTGCTCGCGCTCGCCGGCGCGGTCGAACCTGAAGCCGTTGAACGCCGCGTCCGCTTCGTACTGGTCGATGACCTCGCGGGCACACCTGCGGTAGTGCCCGGGCAGTGCGTCGTAGTCGGGGGCGAGACCGTGTTCTTCCAGGACTGTGAACAGTGTCGCGCCGACCTGCCCGGCCATCTCGTCGAGGCCGTCCGGGCCGCTGACTGAGCGGTGCTCGTGCTCGTGGACGCCGAGGTCGACCTGCGCGGTGCCCGCAAAGCCGGCCGCGTCGAAAGCGTCACCGAGCGTCCCGATCTCCAGCCCCCACCCCCGGGGGGCACGGAGGCGGCGGGCCAGCGTCCCGGTCGTCGCGAACTCGCCGGCCAGCGCGTAGCGGAACGCCCGCAGGTAGGCGAGCAGGTCCTCGCCCTCCTGGTTGCCCGTCTCTGCAGCGCCTATGGCGTCCGCAGCGAGCGCACGGAGCATCGGCACGATAAACAGCCGGAACAGCCGCCCGTAGAGGCGGTCGTTCTCGACGCGGGCGTAGTACCCCTTGACGAACTCGTACTCGCGCGTGAGCGGAAACAGCAGCCGCGGGACCTGCGTCGCGTCGTAGTTCACCACGTCGGCGTCGTGGACGACGACGTACTCGGCGTCGCTGGCGACCCCGAGGCCGAGCCAGACGTCCCGGCCCTTCCCTGCGGTGCCGTCGAGGCCCCGCTCGGCGAGCCGTGCCTCCAGCCGCGGCGCGGTACACCACAGCACCGTCGTCGAGAGGTCGAAGCCGTCGACCCACGAGACGACGTCGTCGATCTGTCTCTCGTCGGCCCGCACCGCGATCAGCACCCGCCCGGGGTCGACCCCCTCGAGCGTCGAGAGTACCCGCTCGGCTGCGAGGCTTGTGTGGTCCCGCTCGGTCAACGGCACCACCACGGTCGCACGGTCGGTCGGCGCCGCCGGGTGCGCGTTTCCGAAGTCGTGGAGGGTCGCGATGCGCTCCTGGACGTACTCCATCGGCTACGTGTATGGGTGGATCGCAAAAAGCCCCGCGATCTGTGCGAGCGCTGCCCGCCCCGACCGTCGTCACCGGGTGCAGATTCTCTCCCACTGTTCGAGGCTCCGGGAGCTTTTTTATACTCCCGGAAAGTACCGTGGGATATGAAGTCGACACAAAAGGGTCTGCGCTCCGGCGAAATCGAGAAGGACACCTACGAGCGCCTCTCCTGTGCCGAATGCGACGAGCAGCTCGACACGAAAAACGACCCCGACGAACTCGGCCGCGTGCGCATCTGTCCCGGGTGCGGCCGCGAGTGGAAGGAAGTCGGGTGATCGTGATACGGTCGTGCGTGATTATTTTCAGCACTGGGGCCCCAATATCCGTTGGTTTCACGGGCTGAAACGCACAACACGCGATTCCATAGCGGTACACAGTCACGCACGACCGTATGATAGTGATTGTTGTGACTCTTTACCACCGGGTATTTGTCAGATTCTAGTTTTGAGGCGTGAAACCGCCGTTAGTGCGATGTAGTGCCGAAAATAATCACAACAGTCACTATGAGTCGCAGGGAGGCAACAGCAGTATACAGCCGCCCGTACTTTCATGCGGTATCCGCCCAAACCAGTGGGCCGTGGCAGACGCAAACTTCACGCCGGGGTTCCGGTCGCTGGACGAGGAGGTGACCGACCGCACGCTGCCGGTCGAGGGGTCGTTCCCGCCGTGGCTCTCGGGCCAGCTCATCCGCAACGGCCCGGCGAAGTTCGAGGGCGGCGGACAGCGGCTGACCCACTGGTTCGACGGGCTCGCGATGCCGCGCAAGTACGCGTTCGACGGCGGCGAGGTCCGCTACACGAACCGGTTTCTCCGTACCGAGAGCTACGAGGACGCGGCGGCCGGCCGGCCGATCGGGCAGTTCGCGACCGGCGTCGGCGGCCTGGCGAAGGCGCTGGGCTGGCTGCGCCGGCTGGGTCCGCCAGAACCGACCGACAACGCGAACGTCCACGTCGCCAGGCTCGACGGCGGGTTCGTCGCACTGACGGAGGTTCCGAAGTGGGTCCGCTTCGACAGCGAGACGCTCGCCACTCGCGGCGAGTTCACGTTCCAGGACCTCGCTACACACCACATGATCACCGCCCACCTCGTCGAGGACCCCCACCGCGGCGAGCACGTGGGCCACGCGCTCACGTTCGGGCGGACACACGAGTACCGCCTGTTTCGGATCCCCGACGGAACGAGACGGCGCGAGGAGTTCGCCGCCATCCCGACCGACAGCCCTGCATACGTCCACAGCGTCGGCGTCAGCGAGGACCACGTCACCCTCGTCGAGACGCCGCTGCGGATCGACGTCCTGCGGGCGCTCTCGCCGTTCACCGAGGGGTTTTTCGACCTGCTGGACTGGCAATCGGAGCGCGACACGACGTTTTACGTCGTTTCCCGCGATACGGGCAAGGTGGCAGTCGAGGCGACGGCGCCGCCGTTTTTCACGTTCCACACGGTCAACGCCTTCGAGGACGGCGGCGACGTCGTCGTCGATCTGATCGCCTTCGAGGACGACGGCGTCGTGACTGCGCTTCGCCTCGACGACCTCGCCGAGCAGGGGTTTGCTGGCGTGCCGCCGGGCCGACTCGAGCGGTACCGGATCGCGCCCGACGGGACCATCGAGCGACGACGGCTGTACGACGGCGGGATCGAACTCCCTGACGTGCCCCGGCAGGTGCGGACCCGGCCGTACCGGTACGCCTACGGGCAGTCGACCGACCGCGAGGGCGCGAACGAGCTGGTGAAGGTCGACACCGAGCGCGGGACCGCCCGCGAGTTCTGGGAGCGGGAGCTCTACGTCGAGGAGCCCTGCGTAGTCAGCCGTCCCGACGCCGACGCCGAGGACGACGGCGTCGTGCTCGCGCCGGCGCTTGACGTCGCCGCCGAGCAGTCGCTGCTTTTGTGTTTCGACGCAGCGACGCTCGCGGAACTGGGCCGCGCGCGGGTGCCCCACCCGATCCCGTTCGGTTTCCACGGCCGCTTTTTCGGGTCGTGACCATATACAGCCAGACGTGACTCCGTACAGTGCCAGGACAGTCCATCGGCTGTGTCATGCCCCGAAAACGGGAGTTGGGACGGCACGGCGTGAATGAATCACGTCCGGGTGTATAAGAGGGAGCCCACAGACACAGCAGTATGGACAGAATCGACGCGGTCGAACTGGAAGCGTTCGCTGGCACGCTCCTGGGGGAGCTCGGCGCCCCGTCGGCAACCGCCGAAGCAGTCGCAGCGTCGCTGGTGGAGGCAGACCTGAAGGGCCACACCTCACACGGGGTGCTCCGGATCCCGACGTACCGGCAGATGATCGCCGACGGCGCGCTCGTCCCCGACGCCGAGCCGGCGGTGCTCGAAGATACCGACACTGGCGCGACGGCCGTCGTCGACGGCAACGGCGCGTTCGGCCAGTCCGTCGGCCGGACCGCGGTCGACGCCCTGGCCGAGCGCGCGAGCGAGCACGGCCTCGCCTGCGTGGGGGTCCGGAACGCGACCCACCTCGGCCGGATCGGCGAGTGGGCCGAGCGCATCGCCGACCGGGGGCTGTGTTTCCTCTCGTTCGTCCACATGTCCGGCGGCGGGCAGGTGGTCGCGCCCGCTGGCACCACCACCCGGCGGTTCTCGACGAACCCGATTACCTGCGCCGTCCCGACGTTCGGCCGGCTCCCGTTCCCGCTGGTGCTGGACGTGGCGACCTCCCAGGTCGCCCACGGCAAACTCGACGCCGCCGAGGCCGACGGCCGGTCCCTGCCGCCGGAGTGGGCCGTCTCCCCCGAGGGGGAGCCCCTGACCGATCCCGCCGCGATGGGCTCGTTCCGCGAGGGCGACACCTGGGGGGCGATCCGCCCGCTCGGCGGCACCACGGCCGGCCACAAGGGGACTGGCCTCGCCGTGATGACCGAACTGTTCGCCGGACTGCTCGGCGGCGGCCCGGTCGTCGGCCAGCGCGACCCCGACGCGTGGTTCACCAACGGCGCCTGCTTCCTCGCGGTCGACCCGGCGCGGTTCGGCGACCGCGAGCGGATGGGCGACCAGATCAAGGCGCTCGCCGCGCACGTCCGCGCGGCCGACGCCCACCCCGAGGTTCCGGTCGGCGACGCCGCGAAGAGCGACGAACTGCTGTTGCCCGGCGAAGCCGAGCACCGGACTGCGGAGGCGAACGCTGCCGAAGGGATCCCGCTCCCGGAGCGGGTGGTCGAACAACTCACGGCGCTGGCTGCGGAGTTCGGCGTTGATGATCCGCTCGGGGAGTGAGCTGTGACGGAGTGACGCAGAAAGTCCTCGGCGCTTGGCTCGGAATAACTGTGCAACTGACGGTACAGTAGCAAAGAAAGCCCTCGGCGCGCTCGTGACGCCGCGGCTCGCTGCGCTCCTCACTCCGTTGCGGTGCTTGCGTCGCCGGGGCGCCGACGAGCACGCCTCGCCCTTTCAGTCCGCCAGGGACGATGCTTGTGTGGCCGGCAGACACAGGCAGTTACTTGGGTAGCAGTCCTGGGTTGAAAGCGAGACCGTCGTCCTCTCAGTGTGGTGAACCTAACGCGCCTCAGACGCCGAGGTAGCGCTGGCGCATCTCCTCGTCCTCGCGGAGGCGCTCGGTGGAGGCCGACTCTGCGATCCGGCCCTCGTCGAGCACGTAGTGGCGGCCGGCGACCGCGAGCGCGGCGGCGACGTTCTGCTCGACCAGCAGCACCGCGATGTCCTGCTCCTCGTTGATCTCGGCGATGATATCCTCGATGCGGCGGACGATGTACGGCGCCAGCCCCTCGAACGGCTCGTCCAGCAGCATCAGCCGGGGGTTCGCCGCCAGCGCCCGCGCGATGGCGAGCATCTGCTGCTCGCCGCCGCTCATGTTGCGGGCGTGTTTCTCCCGCATCTCCGACAGCTCCGGGAAAAAGTCGAGCACGGTTTCGAGGTCCTTCGGGTCCTCGGCGTGGTTGATCGCCAGCCGGACGTTCTCGACGACGGAGAGGCGGGGGAAACAGCGCCGGTCCTCGGGCACGAAGCTGATCCCGCGGCCGGCGATCTCGTAGGGCGGGGTGCCGAGCAGCTCATCGCCGTCAAAACGGATCGAGCCGCCGATGACCTGCGGCTCCGCTGCTCCGGCAATCGCCCGGAGTGTAGTCGTCTTGCCCGCGCCGTTGCGGCCGAGCAGCGAGACGAGTTCGCCCGCCTCGGCGACCGAGAGCAGCGTCATAACTCCTCCCGCATGCCGCCGAGGTAGGCGTCCTGGACGGCCTGGTTCTCCTGAACTGCGTCCGGCGGCCCGGTCGCGATGACGCTGCCGCGGTCCAGCACCGTGATCCGGTCGGAAATCGACAGGACGACGTCCATGTCGTGCTCGATGAGCACGACCGTCAGCCCGCGCTCGTCGCGGATCTCCTCGATCAACTCGGCGGTCTGGGTCGTCGCGCTGGGGCTCATCCCGCTGGTCGGCTCGTCGAGCAACAGCACCTCGGGGTCGGTCGCCAGCGCCATCGCGATGCCGAGGCGGCGCTGCTCGCCGTGCGGGAGGTTCTTCGCCTCGGCCTCGAGATCACCGGTCAGGCCGACCGCCTCCGCGATTTCGATCGCCCGCTCGCGGCCGACGTCGTAGTGGCTGCGCAACAGGTCAAGCGAGAACGCCCCCTGCCGGGTCGTCTGGACGACCACGCGGATGTTCTCCAGCACCGTCTGGTCGGTGAACAGCTGGTTGGACTGGAACGACCGGGCCATCCCCATGTGCGGGCGGCGCTCCTCCGGCTCGTCGGTGATCGCCGTGCCCGACAGGTACACGCCGCCCTCGGTCGGGGACAGCGTCCCCATGATGCAGTTGAACAGCGTCGTCTTCCCGGCGCCGTTCGGGCCGATGATCGCCCGGAGTTCCCCCTCCGGGACGCCGAGGCTGATCCCGTCGACAGCGACCACCTCTCCGAACGTCCGCCGCAGGTCGTCGACGCCGAGCGCCGCGTCCGCCGGCGGGACGACTGGCTCGACTGCCGGCCGGTCTGACCCGTCGTCCGCCGTCGGCTCGTTCGCCGCCGATCCGTCTTCCGTGGCTCTGTCGGCCCCGCCACCGCCCTCGCCTTCGGCTTCGTCGGAGCGGCTCATCGGGTCACCCCCCCGACCCGGTCGCGCAGCCAGCCGGGGATCGACCGGACGTACCCCCAGATGCCTTCCTCGGGTGCGGTCAGCACGACGACAACGAACAGCGCGCCGAGGAAGAACTGCCAGTACGCGAGCACGTCGCCGAGATCGAGCGTCACAAGCGTCACCTCCGAGAGCGGGAACTGCCACAGTTCGAAGTCCGTCAGGAAGTCCTCGACGAACAGCCAGGTGAACGCGCCGGCGATCGGGCCGAAAAAGTAGCTGATACCGCCCAGCACCGCCATCAGTACGGTGTCGCCGCTGGTGAACACGTTGAGGTTCTCGATCGCCACGCCCGTGTTCTGGATGGCGAGCAGGACGCCCGCGAGCGCCGAGAACACGCCGCTGAACGTGACCGCCCAGATCTTGTAGCGCGTCGTGTCGATACCCATCGCGCGGGCCAGCTGCTCGTTTTCCCTGACTGCGATCGCTGATCGTCCGAACGGTGACCGGATGAGCTGCCACAGCGCGAGCATTCCCAGGAGGAACACGACGCCGACGACCCAGTACCAGTCGACAGACAGCCCGAACGCCTCGATCGAGATCGCCCCCCTTGTCTGTTCGACGAAGTCGGGAAGCGTTCCCCGGCTGAGTCCGTTCGAGCCGCCGGTCAGCTCCCACCAGTCCCGGAGGACGATGAAGTAGAGCGCCTGGGCGAACGCGAGCGTCAGCAGGGCGAAGTAGATCTCGCCCATCCCGACGATCAGCTTTCCGAGGAGGTAGCTGTACACCGCGACGGCTGCCACCGCGAGGACGACGCCGGCGAAGAAGGTCACGTTCCCGCCCGCGGGGAGAACCCAGAGGCCGTTCTGGACGAGGATCGCCGGGATGTACAGCCCGAAGCCCAGAAACATCGCGTGGCCAAACGAGAGCAGTCCCGTGTACCCAAAGAGGAGGTTGAACGCCGCGACGAACAGCATCATGATCAGCATCTTGCTGGCGATGGCGTCGTACCCGAGCAGGACGTCGCTGGCAACGGCCGGGCGCAACACCACCACGAGCACGAGCAGGCCGAGCGGGATCCGGTAGCGCTCGAACAGCGACGGCTGGCCGACGGTTCCGCTGCTGAACCAGCTCCCCGACCCACCGCCGGACCGGTCACCGCCCGAGCCGCCACCGCCGGGACCGCCACCGCTGGCCTGCTCGTCGGCGTGCCCGCTCATTCGAGCAGTCCCTCCTCACCGAACAGGCCGCGAGGTCTGACGAGCAACACGACGATCATCACCAGAAACGGGACGAGAACGCCGATCCCAGTGACGTCGATCGACGAGATACCGGTGGTGATGGCGAGCGCGCTCAGGACGGCCGGGACGAGAAACTGCGCCCACCCGACGAACAGGCCGGCGACGACGCTCCCGAAGATGCTGCCGACGCCGCCGATAACGACGACGACGAAGGCGAGGAGGACGAGGTCCTGGCCGACGCCGGGGTCCATCCCTTGCTCGACGACACGGAGTGCCCCGCCAAGGCCCGCGATGGCCGACCCGAGAAAGAACATCGCAGTGAACCGGATCGGGAGGTTTACGCCGACGAACTCGGTCATCTCGCCGTCCTGGACGCCCGCCCGGACAGTCAACCCCAGATCCGTGTTCGTGATGAGGTAGTAGACGGCCGCAACCGAGACGGCCGAGACGACGACAGTAAAGAGGCGGTACGTTCCGACCTGCGTCACGAGCAGATCGGTCCCCCCGGTGAGGAAGGCGGGCTTGTCGGGCTGGACGGCACTGGCGCCCCAGACGAACCGGACGCCCTCCGAGATCATCAGCGTCAACCCGAACGTCGCGAGCAGGCCGATGATCGGGTTTTTCCCGTACAGGCGCCGGAGGACGATCACCTCCATAACGATCCCGACGACGCCGGCGCCGACGGGTGCGATCAGCAGTGCGACCCAGAACGGGAGCCCGTAGCTCGCCATGGCGGCGTACGTGAAGTATCCGCCGAGCATGAACAGGGCGCCGTGGGCGAAGTTGACCACACCCATCAGCCCCAGGACGAGTGCCAGCCCGAGCGAGATCATCACCAGTATCATCCCGTAGACCAGGCCGCCGATCGCCTGGTCGATGAAAAATCCGGGCTCCTGGACGGCAGCGTTACCCAGCAAGAGCACCCCGGCGAGGAGTCCGAGCGCCGCCGCTGGCGAGAGTTCGGACAATCGCTGGAGCCGGCTACGAGTCCCGGGCGTCTCACTCATCGCTTACGACAGTGAACAGCTGGTCTCCTCGATCGAACGGGCGACGTCGTCACCAGCGAACTCGTTTTCGGTGGTGAACCACTCCTTGTACGGATCGTCGGACATCTCCTCGACGGGACGGGAGGTCACCGTGTACGTCGGCTGAATCAGCTGGTGATCCTCGGCGCGCCAGTACATCTCACCGCCGCCTTTCATCTCGACGATCGGCGACTCGACCTGGTGGCCCTCCAGCGCGTCGCGCATCGCCGGCGCCCCGATCGAGTCGGCCCGGATCGCCGCGCGAATGCCCTGATCCATCGACATGTACCCGAGCAGGTGCCGGACGTAAGGCTCGATCTCCCCCTGGTCGGCGACCCGCTGTTTGAACTCGTCGCCGCCGTCGACCGCCGGTCCCCACACCTGCCCCGCGATGTCGAGGATCGACGCCGTGTTCTGGTCCATCCCCCAGAAGACGAAGTCCTCGAGCTGGTGCATCGCCAGTGTCCGGTCCTCGATGCCGCTCGCGATGATCTGGTTGCTGGCCTTGCGCAGGTCCAGCCCCGCGATCAGCACGCCGATGGCCGGCGCTCCCGACGCCTCGGCCTCGTTGACGTACTGGGCGTAGTCGTCGCTCGGGAACGGCACTGCTGTCCGGCCGGCGACTGTTTTGCCCTGCTCTTCGAGCGAGTTCTGGACGGCATCTGCCGCCGTCTGTCCCCAGGTGTAGTCGGAGTACATCAGGAACCACTCGTCTTCGGCCTCGGCCATGTCCGAACTGATCGTGTTTGCCAGCATCGAGTTCGACGCCGTCGGACGGAACACGAACTCCCCACAGGATTCGCCAGTGATCGCAGACGAGTGAGCACCCGTCGGGAAGTAGGTCACCTGGTTGTCAGTTGCCCACGCCCCCACCTGCAGCGCGACCGACGAGGAGACGCCGCCCATCAGGAAGTCGACGCCGTCGTCGGTGACGAGCCTCGTCGCCTGTTCGACTGCTGTTCCGGGATCGAGCTGCGAGTCGGCGGTCTGGAGGTCGATCGTCAGGTCGTACTCCGCCTCCAGGTCCTCGATCGCCAGCTCCGCGCCCGTCACTGCCGCGTTGCCGAACACCGCGAACGGCCCCGACGTCGACGTGACCATCCCCACCGACACGCTGTCGAGGCTCGTGCCGTTTCCATTGCCATTCCCGTTACCGTTTCCGTTGCCATTCCCGTTGCCATTTCCGTTTCCGTTTCCGTTGCCGTTGCCATTGCCGTTTCCATTCCCGTTGCCACTGTCGTCGTCGCCAGTACAGCCTGCCAGTCCCACGACTCCCGCCGTCCCGAGCGACGCGAGCACGGTGCGCCTCGTGGTACCGCTTGACAAGGCGCGCTCGGACGGCTGCGTACTATCGTTGTCCATATCCAATGCCGAGTTTCGCACTCAGGTTTATAAAACCTGCTGTGCAGCGGGCGCTACCGGCGCTCGCGGCCCCGCCGCGGAGAGGGGCTGACGGTGAGAGCGGCGGTGCCGCCGTTGCGACGCTAGGCGAGCACGCCCTGGACGTGGGCGAGGAGTTCGTCGGCCGGGAGCGACTGCATCGACTCGTCGGAGAACACGAGCCGCTGGCGCGGCCGGCCGACGCCGACGCTCTTGCTCTCGGTGGCGATGATGTCGAACTCCTCGAGACGCTGTTTGAGCTTCGACACCGTGCCCTGCGTGGCCAGCGTTGACGTCTCGGCCCAGTCGACGATGTCGTTCAACAGCAGTTCGTGTTTCGCCCCGACCAGTAGCGAGACAGTGACGGGCTCGGGCTGTTCGTCCGGCGACCGGCTCTCGACGGCGGTGTAGGCCGTATCGATGTCCGCACCGACGCCGTCGCCGAGCTTCTGTTCGGCCATCGTCACCAGCCGCGAGTACGGCGGCGTGTCGATCGAGTGCGGCATCGCAATGTCCCACTCGGACTGGTACTTCTCCCAGAGCCGTTCGCAGGCTTCCTCCTCGGTGATGTCGACCTGGACCGCCTCCCCGTCGCCGACGGGCAGCAGCGAAACTGTCTGCTCCGGGCTGACCAGCACCGTCGGCGTGTTGGGCGCCGCGTCCGTGCTCTCCCGGATCGTGAGCGTGCTTTCGGTCACCAGGTCGGACGCTTTCGCCGCCCGGACGAAGTTTTTCTCCAGGCCCTTGATCACGTCCTGATCACACAGCCACTCGATCCGTTTCCCGACCGGGTCCTCCTCCTGCAGAACGTCGATGAACACTGAGAGGAACTCCGGGTCGTCCGTCCGGACGCGCCAGTGATCGATCGACGGCTCGTCCAGACAGCTGACCAGGCAATCGTCGTACGACGTGATTTCTATATGTTCCATAATATATGTATATATTAGAATTAAATAAGATTTACGGAGTTCGACTACCTGTCGACCGTCGAGAGGAGTTCGGACCGGGACTGCAGCTGTCCGTCGACCACGATAGGCGAGAGACTGTGGGAGAGCGCCTCCTCGACTTCTTCCGGGGCGACGTCGAACTGATCCGACGACGGAACCAGGTAGTGCTTGTCGTCGGAGTCGATGACGAGGGAGATAATCGAGCCGATGGGGTACGCCTCCGACGGATGGACGTGAGTATCGAAGACGTAGCCGTCGCTCTTCTGGGAGATGTGAAAGAGCGTCGGGGCACCGCCCTCCGGCTGTGAGAGGATCGCCGTTCGGTTGCCGACAGCGGTGTAGTGGCCGCCGATCGGGCGCGTCTCCCGGACGATGCTGTGACACGCACCGATCGAGAAGCCGTCATTGAGGAGCTGTCCGATCAGCGTCCCCGTCTGGAGCGCGTACTTGTCGGCCACGTCGCTGTACGTGACCATCCCGCCGACGCTGCCGCGTTCGACGAGACGTTTGCCCTGCTGGAACGACTGGCAGGCGTTCAAAAAGAACATGTCGACGTTGCTCTGTTCGACAGTCCCGACGTCGAGTTCACCGTCTGGACACTGCAGTCCGTCCGGCGTCGCGTGGCCGACGAAGTGGAGGTAGTCCGCGCCGTCTTCGATCACCGCCCGGAGCTCCGCGACAGAGAGCCGCCGCCTGATGGTCAGCTCCGGCTCCAGGTCGTCCCTCGGGTCCAGCACCTCCTGGAGGTCGGTCGACTCCTTGTCCATCTCGATCTCGTTGCAGACGATCGTGATCTCCAGCTCTGACTCGTCGTCCTCGGTCACGTGCGAGTAGTGTTCGTAGC
This sequence comes from Halobacteriales archaeon QS_4_66_20, assembly GCA_003021015.1. Lineage (GTDB taxonomy): Archaea > Halobacteriota > Halobacteria > Halobacteriales > Haloarculaceae > Halovenus. The sequence continues at coordinate 49,791 of PXRK01000038.1, forward strand.
CGTTGACGTCGAACGTGGCAGAGTTCAGCGGGATGCCGCTGCCGACCCACACCGTCTGGGTGCTGTCGGTTTCCGGCACCGCGACGAACTCCGCCTTGTCGTCGAAGACCAGCGACGTGGTCCGGGTTTTGCCTGCCCCCGCGGACCCGGAGAACGCCTCGAGTGCCTTGCTGCGGGCCTCGTTCCCGCTGTACCGGGGTGGATCTGCCGTTCGGACCTGTGCGAGTTCGTACGAGAGGTACGGCAGTGCCTCGACGGCCTCCCGGCCCGGTTCGAGGAGCGCCGTCGTCGGCCAGGTCGGCCCGATCTCGCTGACCACGTCCCGATCGACCTCCAGATACCGCCCGAGTCGTTCGGCGAGGGGCTGGTCGTACAGGTCCGCGTACGCGAGGTCGACGTCCGACAGGGACTCGAACCGCTGTCGCTCGTACAGGTCGATGTCGTACAGCCCTTCCGTCCGAACGAGACAGTCGAGCGTGAAGCAATGAGTGAGCAGTTCGGTCGCCGCGTCGGCCGTCTCCCGTTCGGTCGGCCGGTAGTCGACGCCGGCGGACGTAGTGAGCGCGAACCCCTCGTCCGGTTCGACGGTCGCCAGCAGGTAGTACGCCAGCGGCGCGACGCTCATGATCTCAGAACGATTGGGCGGGACTGTGATCGTCACACCGGTCTCCGGTTTCGAAAGCGTGTCCGGCACGTCGAGTTCCTCCCCGTGAACGAGCCTCGGCGGGTGGCCCCGGAGCGACGAGTACGACCGCTCCGGCGACGCCGTCATCATCGTGTCCCCGAAATACGAGAGTGTCTCCAGCAGGTCAGCCGGGGAGTCAGTCGTCGTAATCGTCTCCTGGGGGTAGCAGTGGCGTGCCCTGGCGCCGACGGTGACTGTCGATCGCTCCTCACACTGGATCGACACCCTGTCCAGCGACGTTTCGCATCTGAACGGCCCCTCTACCCGAACGAACGTCTGGACCGGCGCTTCGATCTGCAGTACGTGTTCTCCCCCGTCGAACGTGTGGGTTTCGTCTTTCATTAAACACACGTCGACGATATCGCCGTCGGCACCGCGGATCGTGAGTCCGTAGGGGTCTAGCGTCCACAGTCCCGTCGTCTCGGTCTCGATCGCGTCGGTGACTGGCATCGGGAACCCCTCCGGTGATGATTGTCGAACGTCTATCGGATCGGCAGTCGACAGACCGTACTGCCGCCCGGCTACCACGTCCCGGATATGTACGTCTGATTCCCTTTTGGTTGTAAATTCGATTCCCGATTGCATTCCCAATCACCTCTGCAAACGCGTGTCTGGGTTATAACGTTTGGTATAATTCTACTTACAACGCTACCGCCGGAACAGGCATGTCCTGATACTGTCGGACGTGAGTACGTGGAGATTTCCACCGCTCTCACCGGATGGGGCGGTGGCTCCGTCCCGCTTTTATCACTCGTTTATTTAATCAAAAAATTTATAACTCTCGAACACATTCAGTGACTACATGCGAAGAAAGTCCCTCCTCGTTCGCATCGCGGCCAACCCGAGGTTGGTGCTGGTGTGTGCTGTCGTCGTACTGGGGTTCCTGCAGGTCGCAGTCGGTGGTGCGCTCGGCGACGCCCCTGTTACGCCGACGGACGGTAACGGAGGTTCAACTGTCGGACCGTAGCTATACACCCGGACGTGATTTGTCTAAGATATCTCGACACAACTCGGGACTTTCAGGTCGGCAGGTTCGTTTCTGTCTCCTCACGGCCAATGTCTTCGAGGTGTGCGCTCAGGAGCTGGCGGATCATCACGACCAGCGTGTTGTCGGCGCCCTCGCCGACGATGGCTTTCTCCGCCGGCGTCTCGTCCCCGACCGGCTCCTCGAGCGTGCCGAGCATGACGGCTTCGCGGTCGGCCATCACGAGGCGCCCGACCGTGTCGCCCTCGACGGGGAGGTTGAGCCAGTCGGTCTCGGGTTCCCAGAGGACGACCTCCGGGACGGTCTCCTGGACGAACTCGCGGACGGTCGGGTCGGCGGTACCCAGGTACACGTCGACGCCCTCCCGGGCAGCGCGGACGATGCGGCTGAAACACCCGGCCTCCAGCATGTGCGTGTACGTGAACAGGCAGAACAGCTCCTCGTCGGCGCGCTCGACGAGCCACTGGCCGTAGGAGATCACGCTCTCGCGGTCGTCGAGCGTTCCCAGCTCGTGGTCGGCGTCACCCGTCAACTGCGAACGAAAATTCGGGCCGAGCGTGGAGTGCATCCACGGCACCCGAAGGCGTGGGTGACCCTCGTGGGCGACCGTTCCCTCCTCGCGGTCGTACTCGATCAGGCCGGCGTCGGCGAGCATCGGCAGCTGGGCGTGACGCAGGTCCACGCAGCACCGCTCGACCGCGTCGGACGGGACTGCCTGCTCGGCCGTCCCCGCCTCGCGTGCCTTCAGTTCGCGTGCCAGCGTCTCCACGTGGATGGGGTGGAACTGGTGGCTGAGGACGTCGAGCACGGTCCGTCGCTGCTCGGCGGCCAGCGCCTCGAACAGCGCGTCGAGGGAGTCCTCGGCCCCGTCGTCCGCCGCGAGACAGTCGACGATCCCCTCGTCCTCGTAGACTGGGTGGTCCGTACGCCGAACTGTGCCCGGTTCGGTTTCCGAGTCGGTGTCGCGCACGACCAGCCGCGCGGCTTCGAGCTTCGGCAGGTGGACGTGATGTAACTGCTGGCGTGCCCTGGCGACGTGCTCGCCGTCAGGGTCGGCGTTACCTGGGCTCTCCGCTCGCGTGCACAGGGCTACTGCGAGTTCCTCCTCGGTCGGCGGCTCGGACGCCGCTCCGAGGATCGAGAGGAGTTCGCGGCGTTCGGACTGCGCCAGGCTGGCAAAGAGCGTGTTTAGCTGACTCGGGTCGTCGGGAGTGTTGGTGTTTGGCGTCATGGATTAACAGGCTGCCCGGCCCTTCGGAACTGTGGACCTATGTTCGTGCGTATTTCCTCTAACTACCCCTTCGAGGGTAAGGTCTGTCTAGAACTGATTAGGGAAGGCGTCGTGGAGGGACTATACGTTTTCCTACGAGAACCCGTCTCATACGAAATGATTGTATGAAAGGTACGTACCATCTGCTATCCAGGTTTATGGGACTTACTGCCTCCGCCGGCGGAGGGTTGATGTACTGTGGGCACATTCTGGTGGTAATGACTACACCAGCACTCACCGAGCCGTTGCGGGAGACCCTCGATGCCTTCGAGCGGGAAGGTGAGCCGCTGACGACCAGCGAGGTGACGGCGCAGGTAGACGTGAGTCGCCGGAGCACGTACGAACGCCTGGAACGGCTGGTCGAGCGCGGATACCTGGAGACGAAGAAGGTCGGCGCCAGCGCCCGTGTCTGGTGGCTGCCGACGTCGACCCCGGATCAGGCAGGTGGGACGGCCGCGACTGTCCGTTCGGGCGACCCGGCTCGCCGGCAGGGAGCGGCGCAGTCATCGGCAGACCCGTTCGTCCGCGGACTGCTGGAGACCCAGCGGGACATCGTCTACGCGTTCGACGCCGACGGACAGCTCTGCAGGTGGAACGACCGCCTCGAGGAAGTGACCGGCTACACGGCAGCGGAGATCAGGTCGATGGAGGCGCTCGCGTTCGTCCCTGATTCGGCGACCGAGGAAGCCGCCGCGGTCGTCGAGCGGGTGCTCGAGAACGGCGAACGCCTGACCGTCGAACTGCCGCTGGAGACCGCCGACGGCGAGCGGCTCCCTTACGAGTACAGCATCGCCCCGATGACCGACCCCGACGGCACTATCACGGGCGTAACCGGCATCGCACGCGGCGTCAGCGACCGCAACGCCAGGGAGCACGAACGCGAACTCGAACGGTACGAGACGCTGTTCGAGGAGTCGAAGGACGTCAACGTGGTGGTCGACGAGACCGGCGAGTTCAGCTATCTCACGCCGTCGGTCGCCACCGTCTTCGGCTACGACCAGGAGGAACTCGTGGGGGAGGTCGGCTTCGAGTACGTTCATCCGGACGACCGCGAGGAGGCGATGGCGGAGTTCACAAAGATGCTGGAGACGCCCGGCTACGAGGCCGAGACTGAGTTCCGGTTCCGGCACGGGGACGGCTCCTGGATCGTCGTGGAGGCGCTTGCCCGGGACCTCCGGGACGACCCCACGATCAACGGGATCGTCGTCTACACCCGCGACGTCACCGAGCGCCGGCAGCGCGAGCAGACCCTCGAGCGCTACGCAGGGCTGATCGACGCCATCGGCGACCCCGTCTACGAACTCGACGCACAGGGGCGGTTCACGTTCGTCAACGAGGCGTTCGTCGAGTACACGGGGTACGACGAAGCGGAGCTGCTCGGCGAGCACGTCTCGACCGGCCTGAACGAGGACGCGATCGCCCGCAGCGAGGCGGAGATCGGACAGCTCCTGCACGATCCCGAGGGGACCGCTACCCTCGAGTACGAAGTGACGACCAAGGACGGCGAACGCATCCCCGTCGAGAACCGGATCACGTTACTGACCGACGATGACGGGCGGATCCGCGGCTCGGCAGGCGTCGTGCGGGACATCAGCGACCGGAAGCGCCGCGAGCGGGAGCTACAGTCCCGGGTTCGCCAGCAGGAACTGATCACCGAACTGGGCCGGCAGGCGCTCGACGAACACGAACCCGACGCGCTGATGGCGAACGCGGCGGAACTGGTCGCGGAGACGCTCGACAACGAGTACTGCGGAGTGCTCGACCTCGACGCGTCGGCCGGCCGCCTCCTGTTGCGCCAGGGCGTCGGCTGGGACGAGGGCATCGTCGGCGAGGCGGCCATCTCGTCGGTGGCGGACAACTCGCAGGCAGCGTACACGCTGGCACACGAGGGCCCGGTCGTGGTCGAGGATCTGACGAGCGAGTCGCGGTTCAGCGGCCCCGGCCTGCTCACCAGCCACGGCGTCAAAAGCGGCATCAGCGTCGTCATCGGCTCGGAGGGCGAGCCCTGGGGAATCCTCGGCACCCACGACACGACGGCGAAGACGTTCAGCGAGCACGACGTGAACTTTGTCCAGTCGGTCGCGAACGTCCTCGCGACGGCGATCAACCGCCACCACAACGAGCAGGCGATCCGCGAGCAACGCGAGGCGCTCGCGACGCTCAACAATCTCAACCGGATCGTCAGCGACATCACGGAGACGGTGATCGCGAAGTCGACCCGCGAGGAGATCGAGCAGTCGGTCTGTGAGGCGCTCGCGGCCACCGGCTCCTACGAGTTCGCGTGGATCGGCGAAGGCGACCTGACGTCGGAGGTCGTCGAACCCCGGGTAACCGTCGGCACGGCGGGGTATCTGGACGACGCCGAAATCCTGCTCGACCCCGGCGACGACAGGGGCGAAGGGCCGACCGGGCGGGCGCTCCGCACGGGGGAGGTACAGACAACGAACGACAGCAGGGAAGATGCGCGATACGGCCCGTGGCAGGAGCTCGCGGCGGAGTACGGCTTTCGCTCCTCCGCTGCGATCCCGATCGTCCACGAGGAGACGACCTACGGGGTACTGAACGTTTACGCCGACCGGCCGAACGCCTTCGAGTCCGCGGAACGACGCGTCATCAGCCGCCTCGGCGAGGTCGTCGGTCACGCCATCGCGAGCGTCGAGCGCAAGCGGGCGCTCATGTCCGAGGAAGCGGTCGAACTCACGTTCCAGATCCGGGACGCCTTCACCGAACTCGATGTCGCCGTGGATCCCGCAGGCACCATCTCCTTCGACGCGGTCGTCCCCGTCAAAGACGACGCGTTCCTCGTGTACGGGACCGCTACCGCCGGCGCACGGGAGACGCTGACGGCGCTGTACGATCGGCTCCCCTCCTGGGAGCGGGTCACTTTCCACGCGGAGGAGGGGGCGTCCACGTTCGAACTCCGGGCGGTCGATCCGCCGGTGCTTTCCGTGCTGACGTCGTTCGGCGGGTCATTCGAGAAGGGAGCCATCGAGGACGGCGACCTCCGGATGCAGGTGCACCTCTCCCCGAGTGCGGACGTCAGGCGGTTCATCGAGACGGTCCAGGAGAGCTACCCGGGGATGGAGATGGTGACCCGCCAGCAAGTCGCGCGCACCGCCGACCGGGGGCGGTCCGCCGCGAACGTTCTCGACGAGTCGCTGACCGACAGCCAGCGGACGGCGCTCGAGGCCGCCTTCCACGCGGGCTTTTTCGAGTGGCCCCGCGACAGCTCCGGCGAGGAGGTCGCCGACTCGCTGGACATCGCAGCACCGACGTTCCACAACCACCTCCGCAAGGCCGAGCGGAAGCTCGTCGCGTCGGTGCTCGGAGCCGAGCGGTAGATGGTCGCGGCCGATGTATACCCGGACGTGATCAGAGCGGCACGTCGGGCGTCTCGAACGCGCCTTCGTCGCCGTCCGGGTCGTACTCCTCGATGGCCGTCCGGACGATCTCGAACACGCCGCGCTTGCTCCAGCGTGCCGTGTTCAGCTGGAGGTCGTAGAACGCCCGGTCGTCGATGTCGATCTCGTAGTAGGAGTCGAACCGCTGGGCCTCGCTGAACTCCCGGACCTGCATCTCGGCGACGGTCTCTTCGCGGTCGCTGACCCGCTCTTTCCGGACCTCTATCGGCGCGTCGAGCCAGATGCGGAGGTCCGCGCGGTCACCCGCGAGCCAGCCGGCCAGCCGCGACTCCAGAATGCAGGGTTTGTTCGACACGCCCCACTTCTCGGCGATGTCCTGGATCCGCTTGTCCAGCTCCCGGTCCAGCTCCTCGGACTCCTGGGCTTTCGCGGTGAGCTGGGTGAGTGTCATCCCGCGCTTTTCGGCGAGGTCACGGAAGATATCTCCACCCGAAATGTACGGGCAGTCCTTCGCCTCCGCAAGCTGGGTGCACAGCGTCGTTGCCCCGCAGCCGGGCGGTCCGGAGACTGTGACGAGGAGGTTTCTCTCGATCGACGGCGACGGGTCGCTCGTGGCGTCGCTCATGGCTCACTCCTGCTGCTGGATCGACAAAAAAGGGGGGTATTCCGGGTCGCCTGCCCGGAGCCCAGCTGTCGCCTGCTGATGGGTGAGCACGCTGCGACCGCTCCCCGTCATACGGTTGTGCGTGAGTATTTTCAGTACCAGGTCCCAGCGTCGTGGGTTCGCGGGCTGAAACGCGTCCCGTGTGACACCGTAGCGGTAACGAATCACGAACGACCGTATCAGTAGAACGCCTCGTGGACGCGTTTCCCCTCGGCTTCGAGGACGGGGCCGTCGACAGTCGTGGTTCCGCCCTTGCGCTCGATCAGTTCCTCGCAGGAGATGCCGCTGGATTCCTTCCCCTGGATGGCCGCGAGCGACGCGCCAGCGACGCTGTAGACGACCTGGTCGAGCCCGGCGTAGTGGATGGCTGTCGCGCACATCTCACAGGGTTCGGTGCTGGTGTACATGGTGCAGTCAGCGAGTTCGTCGGCGTCGAGTTCGCGGGCGGCCCACCGAGCGAGCTTCAGCTCCGGATGTGCGGTGACGTCGTCGTCGGTCACCGTGGTGTTTTTCGCCCGCCTGACTACGGAGTCGCCGACGACGAGCAGCGAGCCGAAGGGGGTGTTCCCGTCCGATACCGCGTCCCGCGCCAGGTCGATCGCCTCCCGGATATAGTCCTCGTCCGTGAGCATACGCGCTCGTTCGTCCGGCGGGGCTTAGTGTCCTGTGGTCACTGTCCCATCACTCGCCGTCTCCGCATCCGCGTCCTCGTGGTGTGCCTCAAAATGCGGTCCCGCAGGCCGGACACGCAGGGGCACCATCACCTGTGGACGGCTCGACGCTGAGCTGGCAGTGCTCACACCAGCGACGCCGGACGTCGTCGTGGGGCGTGTTGTGCGCCACGCCCTGACGTTTATATTATATTTTAAACCTTTTACCATTGAAGTGGTAATTACGGCGTCGTGTAGCATTCGATGGGGAACAGGGTGTGGTCGACTGTCTCCTGGTCCGGTGTTCCTTGGCCGTGAACCGCGTTGGTAGAAAATTCTGGTGTCATCCGTCGCTACTTCTGGACAATTTGTAGTAAAAACTACGTTGTAATTATATTGTAGGATGATAATGGCTTCAGATAAAACATTCGACAGATTCGGGGACCGGGGTCGGATAGTCGGGCTACAGGGTGGCGATCTGAGCCAGTCTTCCGTTACCTGTCTCCGTGTCAGGGCCCCGTCGCTGGTCGATCGCCTTCCGACGGCTCCCGCCAGTCGTGAATGTGTATCTGCGACGCTTCTGCCCATACTACCAGGAAGGAAAATAATATTCGAAACCAACATTTACTGGCAGTCGCGAACGCTGGACGGGCGCGTCGGCAGAGGTTGCGCTGCCAGTTCTCCCGGGCCGGAATCACCGGCGCTCACTCGCAGCGACAGCCCCCGCGACCGAGTAGGTCCGAGAACTCGTACTGGGTGCCACAGTCCCGGCAGTAGACGCTGACGTCCACAACCACGCCGGGGGAGCCGATCGAGAGAGCGCCCGCCTCCTGCAGCCCTCGCAGGGAGTTTTCGGTTACGGCTGCTGTCCTGCTCCGGAGTCGCTGGATCCGTTGCTCGTGTTTGGCAGCCGGTGCTTCCCCGTCGCCGTCTTTCGTGACCCCGAGCGCCGTCGTGAGGTACGTGTGGACCGCCTGGTGGGTGACGAAATCTGACTCGACCCGGTCGACGTCGACGCCGGCACGCCCGAGGCGGTTGCGCTGCTGGGTACGCACACCCGCAGTGACGTTGTCGCCGGTGAGCAGCCGGTAGGCGTTCTCGGCTTCGCCCCGCAACGGCTCCTCCCCGGCGCGTTCCATCGCACGCCGCAGGAGCGCGACGTTTATCCGCTCGGCGAGTTCGCGCAAACTGAGCGTCTCGTCGGCTGCGCCGGTCCACAGCGCGGGCAGCCGATCGTGCAGGTCACGGAGGTCGTACTCCGAGACGACCCTGCCGACTTTGTAGCGCTCCTCAACATCCGGTTCGTATCCGCCCATGACCACAGCTACGGCCGATCGCGGTTTATCTGTTTGCCTAGTGTCAAGCCCAGGCGCTCGATTGCTTTCAGTCAGACTGAACGATCCAACAGTGAACTGCTCCGGTACTGATCGGTTGTGCTGGGGTAACTGTGGTAACTGTGCACTCCCATCGTTTTGCATTACAGATATACAGTTGTAATTCTATCCGCTCCCTCTGTGGTACTGTCCCAGTGTGGGGCATCCCGCGTGCGTGTTGTTCAATATCATGAAATAAGATGATGAATTCTCCCCTCCGGTGCGGAATAACAACACAATTGTTCAGCATGGCAGAACAATTCTCGGATCGCCAACCACGTGGAACGATCACGGGGATGCTAGTGTTTGAATCCCTACAGGCGGATTCTTTACTGTTCGAACTGAGACTGATAGTCCGGTATCAGACCTTTTGTTCAGACGGTTAAAACGCAGGTTCTGTTGGGGGGAACAGTTGAGCGGTGATGCGAGTCGGACGCTCGCAGCGGCGTCGTTCATACGGTCGTTCGTGATTCGTTAACGACCGTATCATAGTGATTATTATGAGTCGTTCCGGGATCGACCGCGGTACTGCGTGCGGTCGACCCGGTAAACAGTCACAATAATCACTATCAGTCCGGGTCACTCGATCGCAACGCCGTCGGCGTGACGGGGCAGGTACTCGCGGCCACCCTTCTCGACCTGCAGCGTCCCGTTCTCGACGACGACCTCACCGCCGACGATCGTGTGCGTCGGCAGGCCGGTGAGTTCCTCGCCGTGGAACGTCGAGTAGCGCGGCTCCATCGTGTGGTAGAACTCGTCGTCGACGACGGCGCTTTTCTCCAGGTCGACAATGACCATATCGGTGTCGGCGCCCTCGACGAGCGCCCCCTTCCGCGGGTACAGGCCCCAGCGTTTGGCGTTGTTTTCCGCACAGACTTCCACGAGCCGTTCCATCGAGATCCGCCCCTCGTTGACGCCCTCGCTCATCATCACCGGCAGGAAGTACTCGATGCCGTTGTTGTCGCCGGGGATCGCCTCCCAGATGTCGCCGTACTTCCCGCCGTCTTTCTCCTTGAACGGCTTCCTGTGCGGGCAGTGGTCGGTGCCGGCGTAGTCGACGACGCCCTCGCGCAGCCCCTGCCAGAGTTTCTGCTTGCTGGACTCGCCGCGCAACGGGGGCGAGATCTTCCCCCAGACGCCGAGGTCCTTGTCGTTAGTGTGTGCAAGAAACGCCGGCAGCGTTTCGGCGCTGATGTCGACGCCCTGCTCCTGGTAGCGCCGGCAGATGTCGACGCCCTCGCCGGTGCTCATGTGGACGACGTACGACGTCGAGTCGGTGTACTCGGTGAGTTTGGCGATGCTCTCGATCTGCATCGCCTCGCAGATGTTCGGGGCCGACTCCGACCACGCCTGCAGGTCGTTGCGGCCCTCCGCTTTGAGCTCCGCGCGGCGCTCGTGAGCCAGGTCCTCGTTCTCGGCGTGGAACATCACGACGCCGCCATCGATGTCCGAAACCCGGTCGAGCAGCCGGTAGACCCGCCCGGAGTCGGAGTGTTCGATGCCCAGCTCCGGCGAGGCGTGTTTGTACCAGTTGTAGAAGATCTTGAACGACCGCACGCCCTTCTCGGCGAGCGCCTCGACCTCATCGAAGTGGGGCTCCTTGTGCATGATCGCGTGGTAGGCGAAGTCGATGTAGGAGTTCTCCTCGCCGGCCTCGACGAAGTAGTCCATGTCCGGGACGTACGGGTCGGGCTGGAGGAGGAAGTTCACGACGGTCGTCACGCCGCCGTGGACGGCTCCGCGGGTTTCCGTCTCGAAGTCGTGTGCCAGCCCCTCGTGGTACTCGTACTCGTACCGGGAGAGCCCCCAGTGAACGTGCGGGTCGATGAAGCCGGGAATGAGGTAGTTCCCCGCCGCGTCGATCGTCCGGTCGGCGTCCGGGAGCGATGACTCGGACCCGACCGCGACGATTGTCCCGTCCCTCGCCGCGACGCCGCCGATGAGTGTCTCACCCGGCGTGACGACTCGTGCATTGACCACTCGCAGGTCTGCGTGCGCCATTGTCGTTCGCACCCTCACGGGCGGGGAACTTAACTATTGGCGCCCCGCTGCCGACCGCCACCCGGGTTACTCCTCGTCGTTAGCTGTCGCTGCGGTGACCGGCGTCTCGTCCGGCCGAACGAGCTTCGCGACGGCGGCGTGGCAGGCGTTGGGCTGTTCGGGATAGACGGCGATCGGCTTGGGCCGGTCGTCGACCCAGATGACGAGGGTGTTCCGTTGCTTGTACGTGCGGTGAAGGCTCCAGACCCCGACGGCAGCGAACCCGATCCCGCCGAGCAGGTGTTCCACAGCCGCGAAGTACGCGCCGAAGACGACGGTGACTGCGCTCATCACGGCGAGGCCCCACTCGAGCACCTCCAGTTTGATCTTCCTGATCGCCTCGGCCGGGATCGTGACGGTCTCGTCGTCGCGGTCGATCCGGACGGTCCGGTCCTGGATCTGCACCCACCCGCCCCGCCTGAGCGCCATCCGGTCCGTCTCAGCGTCGTCCATAGTTGTCGCTGTGGTCCGGTACGCTTTCACGTTTCGCCTCGAAAAATGTGAGGGGGCCTCATAGTGATTGTTGTGACTCGTTACCGCCGTGTATTCGCCAGACGCCAGTTTCGGGCCGTGAAACCGCCGCTACTGCGATGTGGTGCCGAAAATACTCACAACAATCACTATCATAGTGATTATTGTGACTGTTTACCGGGTCGACCGCACGCAGTCATGCGGTCGAGCCCGTAACGACTCACAATAATCACTATCAGTCGTCGGCAGGCTCTTTCGGCGTGCCGTCGCCGCCGAGGTACTTCTCGTGGACCGGCTCGAACTCCTCGTCGTCCTCGGTGAGGTTGTCCCAGGCGGTCAGGCCGCGGCCCTCGCGAGTTCCCGGGATGGTCAGGTCGAGGATGAACGCGAGCAGCCCCCCGACTGCGATGCCGATCGACCCGACGACGACTACCATCTGTGCGACGAACTCGGTTGCGGTGCTCGTCCCGACACCGAGGATGTCGACCAGCGCCGTCTCGACTACCGCGGGGTCGCCACCGGCGAAGTTGTTGACCAGGCTCGGAATCGCCAGGCCGGCAAGCAGCGCGACCCCGATGATGAACGCGTTGCGGTTCCTGTTGAGGTCGACGTACTGGAGTTGCGAGAGGCCGATGCCGATGATCTGTGCGAACATCACCACGAACAGTCCACCGACAATCGGGTCGGGAATCGTCGTCACGAAGCCGCCGACAGGGCCGAAGAAGCCGGCGACGATCATGATGATGCCGCCGATCTGGACGACGTACCGCGAGGCGACGCTCGTGATCCCGATCGCGCCGATGTTCTCCGAGTACGAGGTCGACCCGTTGCCGGTGCCCATGATGCCGGCGAACACGTTACCGATACCCTCCATGCCGAGACCGTGGTTGATGCGCTTCCCGCTGGGCGCCTTCGCACCGGAGATCCGGGCCACTGCGAAGTAGTCACCGAAGCTCTCGACCATCGAGGCGACGACGCCGGCAAACATCCCCAGGAAGAACGCGAGGGTGAAACTCGGCGTCCCCCACTGGAACGGGAGGATGGGCTGGATGATCGACGCCTCCGTCGCCGCGCTGATGTCGACGAATGCGGCGCCGCCCTCGGGGAGGACGCCAGCCACCGAGAGGAGCGCCGCGATGAGCCAGGCCGAGATCAGTCCCAGCAACACCGGATACAGCTTGAACACCCGGCTGTACCCACCGAGGTACTGCGAGAACGCGACGATGAGCACGAACGTCAGGCCGAACAGCCACAGGTTCTGCGTGCTCGGGCCGGTTATCTGCGGAACGTCGAACAGTGAGAGCCCAATGAGTGCGATGACGGGTGCAATGACGACCGGGCTGAGGTACCGTTTGAGATAGCCGAACAGCCCGAAATACCCGATGATCACCTGGGTGATCCCCGCGGCGATCATCGCGCCCTGCAACTCGAGTATCATCGTCTCCCAGCCTGCGCCGCTGGCCTCGAGCGTCAGGATGATCGCGATCCCCGGGGTGAGGATCGCGAAGCTGGCACCCTGCACGAGCGGGTACCGGTTCCCGAACGTCGTCTGTGCCAGTGTCGCAACCCCCGAGACGACGAAAAACGTCCCAACGAGTCGCGCTGTTTCGGCTTCCGGCATCCCCATCAACCCCGCGAGGACGAGCGGGACCGCGATGGTCGAACCGATCATCGTCAGGTAGTGCTGGAACCCCAACAGCGCGGACTGGCCGAGTGGCGGCTTGTCATCGATCCCGTACTCGACTATGCTGCCCTCTTCGGTCCGTACCTCCGTAGTGTCGGATCCGGAGCTGTCCTGTTCGTCAGTCATCGTTTCCCTCTCCACGATCCGGGTGCGTGTTATGATATGACATGGCTCGGGTACGACACTGTTCACATATCAGAATAGGGTAATAAAGCTGTCTGTATCCATTCCTCTGTTGATACGACTGCTGGGCGGAGCGACCGCGGCCCGTACTCTCCATACCGCTGTGATACTGATTGTACACCTGGACGCAACTTATATGTCGGTCTTGGTGGTGTGTAGGACCATGGCCACCCAACCGGAGTACGGAGTGCACGCTGAGCTGAACGTCACGGCGGAGATGCGGGACGGAACGCGGCTGGCGACGGACGTGTTCCGCCCCGCCGACCCGGAGAGCGGCGAGCCGGTCGACGACCCGAAGCCGGCGCTGCTGGATCGGACGCCGTACGGCAAGCGCGGACGGCTGGAGCGACACGGCGAGTGGTACGCGAAACGGGGGTACGTCGTCGCGATTCAGGATTGCAGGGGCCGCTTCGAGAGCGAGGGCGAGTTCTACATCTTCATCAACGAGGCCGAGGACGGCCACGACGCCGTCGAGTGGCTCGGGTCCAGTCCGCGCTCGCGACGCAGGACCCGCCCCACCTCGAGGCGATGTTCGTCAACCAGGGGGCCGCGAACGGCCGGAAAGCGACGTTCCGGCACAACGGCGCGTTCGAACTGCGCTGGCTCTGCTGGGCGCTGACGCTCGGCGGCGGCTTCGCGAAGCGCGCCCTCGACGACAAGTCCATCCAGCAACGCCTCGCCAACGTCGACGTCCGCGAGGTGCTCGAAAACGGCCCGGTGCAGCGTGGGCAGTCCCCGCTCCGGTACATTCCCGACTACGAGGAGTGGACGTTCGACATCATGACCTCCGGCAGCGCCGAGGACGCCCTCTGGCAGGAGCCGGGGCTCAACTTCGAGCGGTTCGCCGAGGAGAGCGCGGACGTGCCGACCGTCTACGCCGGCGCGTGGTACGACTCCTACACCAAAGCGACCTGTGACAACTTCGAGCGCCTCGCCGGGCGCACGGAGAGCGACCACTACCTCCTCATGGGGCCGTGGACGCACGGCTGGAACGCCTATCCGCTGCCGTCCTGGAACAAATCCTACTCCGGCGAGGTCGAGTTCGGCGAGGCGGCGCTGCGCGACTACCAGCGGACGCGGCTGAATTTCTTCGATCACTACCTCAAGGGCGCGGACACGTGGGCGGACCAGCCGACGGTCGAGTACTTCCGGATGGGCGAAGGCGACGGCCACAGCGCGACAGACGGCCGCCTTTTCCACGGCGGGTCCTGGGACAGCGCGCCGGAGTGGCCCCTCCCGGAGACGGCGTTCACCACCTACTACGCACACCAGGACGGGACGCTCAGTACCACCAAGCCGGCGGCCTCGGCGTCGTCGACGAGCTACGAGTTCGACCCGAAACACCCCGTGCCGACGCTCGGCGGGAACTGCTCGTCGTACATCACCTACGAACAGCGCGAGGAGTCGCTTCTGGAGTACCCCCTCGCGGAGCGCAACCTCGAGGACATCACCGGCCGCGGCGGGTTCGACCAGCGCACCCGCGCGGACACGCTCGGCGCAAAGCGGGCCGACAGGCCGCTCGAAGAACGCGACGATGTGCTCGTGTTCCGGACCCCGCCGCTGGAGGAACCGGTCAACATTGCTGGCCCCATCTCCGTCACGGTGTACGGCGAGACGGACGCCCCGGACACGGACTTCACGGCGAAACTCGTTGACGAGTACCCGCCAAACAGCGAGTTCCAGAACGGCTTTGCGCTGAACCTCGCGGACTCGATCTGTCGCGGCCGGTACCGCGGCTACCGCGAGACGCCCGACCCGATCGAACCGGGGGCCGTCCACGAGTACGAGATGGAGCCGTACCCGACCGCGAACGTGTTCAAGCCCGGCCACCGCATCCGGCTGGACGTCTCGTCGTCGAACTTCCCGCGGTACGACGTCAACCACAACACCGGCGGCCCGCTGTACGGCGACCGCGAGTACACCGTCGCGACCAACACCGTCCACCACTCCGAGCAACACCCGACGCAGATCGAGTTGCCGGTCCAGCCCGCCGAGTGAGGCTAGTCTGGCGCCCCGAACCCGGCGTCGGCAGCAGTTATTTAAGCGAGAAGGCCGCTGTTACGCCACACACGAACAGTTAAGCACGGACGAGCAGACTGGACATCAGCAACTCATGATACTACGACAGCGAAGACGGCACGCGCGGACGGGCGAACCGCCACGGAGAGAACGGACCCGACGCGGCGATCTGGAGGTGCCAGCCGATGCAGTTCACCGGTGAGTTCGTCGTCGACGGGACCCCGGCGGAGGTCTGGCCGTACTTCAACGACCCGGAGATCCTCGCGGACTGTGCGCCGGGCTGCAAGGAGCTGGTGCTGGAGTCGCCGTCGGAGATCCGGGCGTCGCTGGAGGTGGGCGTCGGCAGCGTCAAACCCTCCTTCGAGGTGACCGGCGTCGTCGTCGAGTGCGACGAGCCGGACCGTCTGGAACTGCAGGCCAGCGGCGAGGCCAGCCGCAACTCCTTCGATGTCACCGCCTGGCAGGAGCTCGCCGACAACGGCGACGGCACGACGACGGTCACCTGGGGGGCCGACGCCGAGGTGTCGGGCGTCATCGCTAGCCTCGGCGAACGGGCGCTCGAGAGTGTGACCGACAAGCTGGTCAACGACTTCTTCGAGGATATCGAAGACCACGTCGTCGCGGGCACGCCCGCGGAGGCGCAGTTCGAAGCGGCCGGCGAGGCGGAGGTCGCAGCGGCCGACGAGGCCGCGGCTGCCGCCAGCGAGGACGACCCCGTCGACGACCTGTTCGCGCTGCTCGGTTCGGTCCGCGGCGGAGGCGACGGAGCGGAGGGGGGTGGTCTCGGCCGCTCAGCAGCGGCCGGGGCCGCCGGCGGCGTGGCCGGGGTGCTGCTCTGGTCACGCCTCCGGAGCGACGAGGGGGACGGCGAGTCGTCAGATGGAACCGGCGAGGTGGCCGCCGAGGCAAGCGGCGGCAGGCTCCGGTATCTGCTCCTCGGGGTCGCTCTCGGCGCTATCGGGACGATCCTGTGGGACGCGCTCTCGGCGGAGTCGTCCGATGGGAGCGCCGAGTCGGCGACCGGGACGAGCGCCGACGCGGCTGCGGAGCCGGAACCTGCGACGGCTGACGCCGGGAAGCCGGCGGCCGAGTCCGCGATGGAGGCCGCCGAGGCGGACGTGGATCCGACGGGCGCCCAGGAGAACGGTTCGACGGCGGCCGCCGACCCCGAGGAGGGGATGATCGACGATCCGCTGGACAGGCTGGACTGATTGTTGTGATTATTCCGGACCTTCCGGGCAGCAGCGGTTCGTTCGGCGGTCTGCGTGGCCAGAGTCAAAAGCTTCATTGGGTGCGCTTTCGTGCGGATAGACGCATGCTCGACAGCTACGAGATGTACGACCTGACCCAGCCGTGGTCACAGGACACGCCGGCCTGGCCGACGTACGACAACCCGAAGGTGTGGTACGAGAAGAGCCTCGACACCGAGCAGGTGAACGGGCAGAAAATCGAGTTCATGAACCACACCGGCACTCACCTCGACGGCGAGAAACACTTCATCGCCAACGGCCGCGATATCGCGTCGATGCCGCTCGACGAACTCGTCGGCGACGCCGTCGTCGCGGACATCTCCGAGAAGGTCGGCGACTACGACATCTACACCAGCGACATGATCGAGGATGTCGTCGACGTGCGCGAGGGCGACATCCTGTTCATCCACACGGGCTACCAGGAGTACGCCTGGCACCGCGAGAACGCCGACCCGCACAAGTTTTTCTGCAAGCACCCTGGGCCGAACCAGGAGTTCGCCGACTGGTGCAAGGAGAAGAACCTCAACTACCTCATCCTCGACTGCGGGAGCGCCGACCACCCGATGAACACCATCGTCCGCGACGTGCGGCCGGCGCTGGCCGACGAGGCGGCCGACCACCTCGGCGTCGACGACCTTGACGAGATCTTCCCGCCCGAGGGGTACCAGCTGATGCACACCGAGCTGTTCCCCGAGGGGATCGTCCACGTCGAGAACGCACAGGTGCCCGGGGAGCTGCTGAACGAGCGCCTCCAGATCGGCACGTTCCCGTGGCGGTTCCGCGGCGGGGAGTCCAGCGTCAGCCGGGTCGTCGCGTTCACGGAAGCCTGATCGGTCGGCTACCCGTTGTCGTTCTGCCCCCGTTCGTCGACGCTCTTTCTCACGATCCGTCCCGTCGACAGTACATTTATCCGACTGTGTCCGGCAGTGGTACATCATGATCGATCCCCTCGCGGACGGAGTGGCGGTGAGCTAGATGACGGCGATGGGCGCCGTCGTCCTCGACGAGTGGGGCGGCGACCTGACCGTCGATTCCGTGCCGAAACCGGAGCCCGAGGCCCACGAGGTCCGCATCGAGGTGCGCGCCTGCGGCGTCACGCGGACCAACGAGAACGCGATCCAGGGCGGGCTCGACGACAGCCCCGACCTGACCCCGCGCATCCCGGGCCACGAGTGTGCGGGCGTCGTCGACGCGGTCGGGGACGACGTGACGTCGCTCGCCGTCGGCGACCGGGTGTTCGCGTACTTCTACCTGGTCTGTGGGGAGTGCGACGCCTGCCGGCGGGGCGAGACCAACCAGTGCACCGCGTTCGGCGGCTGGTACGGCGTCAACTGCGACGGCGCCTACGCCGAGTTCGCGACGCTTCCGGCAGCGAACGCCCTGCCGATGCCCGAGGGCCTGTCGTTCGCCGGGGCGGCGGTGGCGACGGACGGCCTCGCGACGCCCCTCCGGCTGTGCGAGCGGGCGGGCGTCTCCGACGAGGACACCGTGCTGGTCATCGGGGCCGCCGGGCGGGTCGGCATCCACCTGGCACAGCTCGCCGAACGCCGCGGCGCGCACGTCCTCGCCGCCGACGTTCGCGACGACCGCCTCGCTCACGTCGACCAGCACACCGGCCCGCAGACGACGACCATCGACGCCAGCGAGCCGGCGTTCGTCGAGCGCCTGCAGGCGGCCACGCCGTACGGGTCTGGGCCGACGGTCGCGGTCGACACCGTCGGCGACGTCGACACGCTGGGGGACGCCTGGGACGCGCTGGCGATGGGCGGCCGGATCGTCTCGCTGACGACGCACCACGACCGGGCGTTCGCGCCGCCGCTGAAGGAGTTCGTCGTCAAGGAGGCCGAACTGGTCGGGGCGCGCCACACCACGAAGGCGGGGGCGGTGCGGGCCGCGCGGCTGGTCGCCGACGGGCGGATCGACCCGGTCGTCCGCCGCACGGTCACCCTCGACGAGGTGCCGGCCGTCCACGCGGAGATCCAGAACAGTGAGACGTACGGGATGCACGTTCTCGACCCGTGGGCGTAGCCCTGTCACATCCGGAAGGCCGGGAAAACCAACTTACTTGCCGGCGTGGGCGGTAGCCGGTGGCAGCGATGGGCAGCGCCTCCAGGCGAATGATCGGCGTGCTCGGCCTCGGCATGTTCGGGCTGGGGCTGGCCGTCGGCGGGTTCGGGGCATACGTGAGCGAACTCGTCGAGCGCGGCGTCGATCCCGCGACGGCCGGGCTCGGGTCGACGCTGTTCCTGCTCGGCCAGCTCTCGATCGTCCTGCCGGTCGACAGCCTCTCCCGGCGGTGGTCGATCCGGTCGGTCACCGCCGTCGGCCTCCTGCTGGGCGTCGTCGGCACCGTCCTCGGCGGCGTCCTCAGGGTGCCGGTCCACCTCGGCTCGCGGCTGCTGTTGGGCGCCGCCAACGGCATCGTCTTCCTGCTCGTCATCAAGTACGCGGGCCTCCGGGTGGACGGCGGCAGCGTCGCGCGGGTCCAGGGGCTGCTCGGCGCGCTGTTCACGCTCGGTCTCGCGGTCGGCATCGCGACGACGCCGTCGGCCGTCGCGGCGGTGGGCCCGCTGGTCCCCGCGGCCCTGGCGAGCGTTCCGATCCTCTGTTCGGGCGCGCTCGTCCTTTCGCTGCAACCGGTCACGACTCGGCCGGCCGTGCGGCTCTCGTCGTACCTCGATCCGTTCCGGACCGCTCACGGGATCGCGCTGGGGCTGGCCAACGCCGCCTCCTACGGCCTCCTCATCGTCGCGATCACGTGGTACACCGACATCGTCGGCACGGTGCCGGCGCTGCCGGTCACGCTCGTGCTGTCCGGGTTCGCCGTCGCCACCTTCGCCGGCCGGACCGGCAGCGGGTGGCTCACCGTCGTCACCTCCGAACGGGGGGCGGTCGGCGGGTCGCTTCTGTTTCTCGCCGCGGCGCTCGCGCTGGTCGCCGTCGGGCTCCGGGTCGACGCCGCGCCGCTGCTCGTCGTCGCGCTGGTCCTGACCGGCTTCGGGTTCGGCCTGCCGTTCGGCCCGCTGTTCAGCCTCGCGTTCGCGCGCGCCGGGAGCGACGCCGGGGTCCTGCTCGTGGGGATGACGGCGCTGGGGAACGCGGCGGCGCTCGCGTACCCCTGGCTCGTCGGCTGGCTGCTGGGCGTGACCGACGGCTACGTCGTCGGGTTCGCCGTCATGTCGCTGTCCGTGCTCGCCGTGACGGCGCTGTGGCAGCGCGCCGTCGACGCCCCGTAGCCGGCACCGGGAGCTACCTGGAAACGGTGTGCCCTGGCGTGCGGTATCACCGATAGCTATTTGGAAACGGTGTGCGGTGGCTTACGGTATGAGCGACGAGACACAGCTTTTGGAGGGTATCACCGTCGTCGACCTCTCGACGTTCGTCACCGGCGGGTTCTGCTCGCTGATGCTCGCCAACCAGGGGGCGGACGTCATCAAAGTCGAGCGGCCGGGGTACGGCGACGACATCCGCCACTCCGGGCCGCCGTTCATCGACGGCGACTCGCCGTACTACTGGACGGTCAACTACGACAAGCGCAGCGTCGAACTGGACCTGAAACGCGACGCCGGCCTTGCCGCGCTGTACGACCTCGTCGCTGAGACGGACGTGTTCATCCAGAACTTCCGGCCGGGGACGGCCGAGCGCATCGGCGTCGGCTACGACGACGTCCGGGCGCACAACGACGGCATCGTCTACTGCGACATCTCGGCGTTCGGCGACAGCGGGCCCTGGAGCGAGCGGCCCGGCTACGACCTGCTCGTCCAGGGGCTGAGCGGCATCATGTCCGTCACGGGCGAACCGGACGGCACGCCGGTGAAAGTCGGGCTGCCACAGACCGATCTCATCACCGCGATGTGGGCCGCCTTCGGCATCATGGGCGGGCTGTACCGCCGCTCGGAGACCGGCGGTGGCGAGTACGTCGAACTCGGCATGCTCGACGCGGCGCTGCCGTGGCTGACGAAGCAGGCCGGGAAGGTGTTCGCCGACGAACAGCCCGAGCGGATGGGGACGAAAGACCCAGTCCTCGCGCCGTACCAGACGTTCGAGACGGCGGACGGCTACCTTAACGTCGCCTGTCTGAACCAGAAGCTCTGGGGGGCGTTCTGCGAGGCGATCGGCCGGGACGACCTCCGCGAGGACGACCGGTTCGTGGACAACGCCGACCGCGTCGAGCACATGGACGCGCTCGAAGCGGAACTCGCCGGGACCCTGGGAGAGCGCTCGACCGACGAGTGGATGGAGATTCTCGTCGACGCGGGCGTCCCCGCCGCGCCGGTCCAGGACGTCGAGAGCGCGCTGGACAACGAGCAGACCGAGGCGCGCGGGATGGTCCGGACGATGGACGATGGCGGCCGCGAGATTCCAGTGGTCGAGCACCCGCTGAACTTCGCCAACGCCGCGTCGGGCTTCGACAGCCCGCCGCCGGACCTCGGCGAGCACACCCGCGAGGTGCTCCGCGAGGTCGGCTACGACGACGAGACGCTCGATCAGCTGGCCGCCGAGGGCGTGTTCGGCGAGGACTGAGGGCGTGTTCGGCGAGGACTGATGACTCGGCAGCTGGTGATGTTTCGGCAAGAGGTTGCTAAACACTGCCCGGCAGGTTCGTGGCAAAATTTAACACGCGACCGGCCGTCTACCCAGAGGTACGAGTATGGATTCCCGTAGCGAGAGGGAGGCCCCCCGATGAAACCGGCAGCGTTCGAGTACCACAGTCCGGAGACGGCCGAGGAGGCGACTGAACTCCTGGCGGACCTGCCCGACGCGAAGCTGATGGCCGGGAACCAGTCGTTCGGCATCATCATGTCGAACCGGCTCGCGACGCCGGACCACGTCATCGACATCAGCGACATCGAGGGGCTCAGATACGTCGACGTCGGCGACGACGCCGTCGAGATCGGCGCGATGACGCGCCACGCTGACGTCGAGCACTCCGACGACCTGGCCGAGGTGCTCCCGCTCATGCCCGAGGCGGCCCAGCACATCGCCGGCCCCGCGGTCCGCAACCGGGGGACCGTCGGCGGCACGCTCGGCGAGGCGGACCCGGCGGGCAACCACTCGTGTACCCTCCTGGCGCTCGACGCGGAACTGGCGGTGGCGTCCGCCGACGGGGAGCGCACGATCCCGATCGACGAGTACTTCCTCGCGTACATGCTCACCGCCGTCGAGGACGACGAACTGATCACGAGCGTCCGGGTGTCGCGGGAGGCGTTCCCGGTCGAGCGCACCGGCATGCGATTCACGGTGGAAAAGCGAGCCGCCCAGACGTGGCCGACGCTCGGCGCTTCGGCCGTGGTTCGCGTCGACGACCCGGACGCCGACGAGCCGGTGATCGAGGACGCTCGGCTCTCCTTTGCGAACGCCGCGGACGTTCCGCTGCGGACGCACGACGCCGAAGCGGAGGTGACGGGCGAGCCGCTCTCGGAGGGGCTCCTCGAATCAGTCGCGGACACCGTCTACGACGCCGTCGAGCCCCAGGACGAGATGCACGCTGACGAGACGTACAAGCGGGAACTCGCGGCGACGTTCGCCCGTCGCTCGCTCGCGACGGCGTACGACCGCGCGCAGGGGCTCGACGAGTAAGGCTCCGGCCAGAAAACGAGTAACCGACCCCGCCTGCGACCGCGACGAAAACGGCATCGTGAGCGCCGTAACCGCCCGCAATCCCGTGGTTTCGGCCCAAGATATAATATGGTGACCGCCTACTGTGGGGTACGAGCAGTCTATGAGTACCGACACCACTACGGACCGGCCGACACGCGAGATCTCAGTGACGGTCAACGGCGAGGAGGTCACCGCCGAGGTGGAGCCGCGGCTGAAGCTCTCGGACTTCCTCCGGAACTACGTCGACCTGGGGAGCGTGCGGGTCGGCTGCGAACACGGGGTGTGTGGCGCGTGTACGGTCAGCGTCGACGGCGACATCGCCAAGAGCTGTCTCATGTACGCGGTCCAGCTCGACGGCAAGGAGGTCACGACCGTCGAGGGAATCAGCGAGGCCGGCTCACTGCACCCGATCCAGGAGGCGTTTCACGAGGAACACGCGCTCCAGTGTGGGTTCTGCACCAGCGGGTTCATCATGTCCGCGCGGGAGTTCCTCGCGGAGAACCCCGACCCCACGCGGGCGGAGATCAAGGCGGCGCTGGCGGACAACATCTGCCGGTGTACGGGCTACCAGAACATCTTCGACGCCGTCGAGCGGGCGGCGGACAACATGGAGGGCGACTGATGTCACAGACCGGTGAAGCCGGCACGGAGGCGGAGGCCGAGGCCGACGTCGAGACCGACGACGGGACGTTCGTCGGCACGGGACTCAACCGCGTCGAGGACCACCGCATCCTGACCGGCGAGGCGGAGTACATCCACGACATCACGCCCGAGGGCTGTCTCCACATGGCGCTGTTGCGGACGACCCACGCCCGCGCAGACATCGTCGAGGTCGACACCAGCGGGGCCGAGGCCCACCCGGAGTGTGAGCTGGTGCTGACCGGCGAGGACGTCGCCGCGGAGTACAACCCGATGCCGTCGGGACTTTCGGGGATCGAGGAGTGGGCACTCGCCCGCGACAGCGTCAAGTTCGTCGGCGAACCGGTCGCGATGGTCGCCGCGCCCGACCGGTACGTCGCCGAGGACCTCCTCGACATGATCGACGTGGCCTACGACACGCAGGATCCGATCGTCGACCCGGTCGACGCGCGCCGCGACGACGAAGTCGTCCACGAGGGGCTGGGGACGAACGTCCCCGACGAGGAGGAGTTCGTGTTCGGCGACGTGGACGCGGCGTTCAGAGAGGCAGACACGGTCGTCGAGAACCAGTACTCCTGGGGGCGGATCTCGGGCGTCCCGCTGGAGACGGCCGGCGTCGTCGCCGAGTACGACACCGAGCGCGACCGGTTCGACATCGACTGCAACATCCAGCTACACACGCTGGTCGACGACACGGTGTACGAGCCGCTGGGGTACGACCCCGGCGACGTCTCGCTCAGCGTCCCGCCGGACGTGGGCGGGAGCTTCGGGACGAAAATCGCCATCCACCGCTACTGCGTCCTCGCCGCGATTGCGAGCAAAAAGCTGGATGGGACGCCAGTGAAGTTCGTCGAGGACCGCATCGAGAACCTGCAGGGCGGCGACATGCACAGCTCCGACCGCGAGTACCTCGTCAGGCTGGCCTGCGACGACGACGGCACGATCCGCGGACTCGACGTGAACTTCGTCGACGACTTCGGCGCCTACCCCCGCTACCCCGTCAACCAGACGCTCAAGCCACTCGCGGTGCTGACCAACGCCTACGACATCGAGCACGTCCGGTACAACTACGAGCTGGTGCTGACGAACAAGACCGCACAGACCGCCTACAGGGGCTTTGGCGTCCCGCCACACCTGTACGCACTGGAGATGGCGATCGACGAGGCGGCGCGCGAGGCGGGCATCGACCCGTACGAACTCCGGCAGTCGAACCTGATCGGGCCCGACCAGGTGCCGTACACGCTCCCCTCGAACAACGTCTACGACTCGGGCGATTACCCGGGTGCGCTGGCGGAGTTGAAAGACACCGTCGAACGCGAGGAGCGGACCGAGGGCGGACTGCTCGACCCCGAGGTCGTCACACAGCAGCGCGAGGAAGGGAAGTACCGCGGCGTCGGCTACAGCGTCCACATCGAGCCCGGCGTGAGCGGGTCGGACTGGACGGACCGCCAGCGGACCGACCGGGAGACGCTCGCCGAGCGGAGCCGCGAGGACGTCGCGGAGCTGCCGGAGTATCTCCAGGGCTCCGTCGACGAGGACGGGACCGTCGTCGTCTATCTCGCGACGGACACCTCGGGGCAGGGCCACCAGACGATCCTCAAACAGCTGCTCGCCGACGAGCTCGACCTTCTCCCGAGCGACATCGAGGTGTCGTACCTGGACAGCGCCGAGGCGCCGACGGAGTACGGCACCGCCGCGTCGCGGATGGCGGTGATGCTCTCGGGAGCCGCCCAGGGGCTCGCCGGGGAGTTCGCCGACAACTTCGAACGGCTCGCGGCGGCACACTGGGACGTCGACCGGACGGACGTGAGCTACCGCGACGGTGCGGTCCACCGGGCGAACAGCGACGAGACGCTGTCGCTCGCCGACCTCGCCGCCATCGACGAGGACTACCAAGAGTCGCTCACGGCCGCCGAGTACGCCTACGACCATCCGGCGTCGGACGTCGAGGCGTTCGACGAGGCGTTCACACAGAAGTACCCGGTGTACCCGACGGCCGCGTTCGCGGCGAACGCGCCGATCGTCGAGGTCGACATCGAGACGGGTGCCGTCGAGATTCTGAAGTTCTATTCGCTTCGGGATTGCGGGACGCAGCTCAACCCGACCATCGTCGAGGGGCAGGCGATGGGCGGGCTCGCACAGGGGATCGGCGCCGCGCTGCTGGAGGAGTTCAGCTACGACGACTCCGGCCAGCCCCAGGCGATCACGCTGTTCGACTACCTGCTGCCGTCGGTCACGAATGTCCCGGAAATGGAGCTGCTCCACACCGAGACGCCGTCGCCGTTCACCCCGACCGGCGCGAAAGGCACCGGCGAGGGCGGGATGATCGACGGACCCGCGAGCATCGCGGTCGCGATCAACCGGGCACTGGAGCCGTTCGACGTCGTCGTCGACGAGATTCCGGCGACCCCCCACCGCCTCCGCCGGAAGCTCCGGGACGCCGACGAGTAGCGCGCTGTCGTCGGGTGGTCTGGCCGGTCCCACCCTCGGACCGCCCGAGTTTTTATATCCTGTGGCACGCCACCGATAAACATTAACCACAGCGGCCCGCGAAGCACCGCTATGTCGGACAACGTACCGGTCAACGCGCTCGAAACCTCGCTGACGATCGTCGAGACGCTGAAAGAACAGGAGCACGCGACGCTGACCGAACTCGCCCAGGAGGTCGACCTCCCGAAGAGCACGGTGTTCAACCACGCCAAGACGCTCGAACAGAACGAGTACCTCGTCAACGACGGGGGGTCGTACCGCGTCGGCTGCCGGTTTCTCGAACTGGGGGCGAAAGCGCGGGACTACCACGATGTCTACGAGATCGCACGGCAGGAAGTCGACAGGCTCGCCGCGGAGACGGGCGAAATATCGGCGCTCATCATCGAGGAGCACGGCTACGGCGTGTTCCTACACCGGGAGGAGGGCACGCAGGCGGTCCACATCGACAGCTACGTCGGCCAGCGGATCTACCTCCACGGGGCGGCGCTCGGGAAGGCGATCCTCGCGTCGCTGCCCCGCGAGCGCGTCGACGGGATCGTCGACCAGCACGGGCTCCCGGCGCTGACCCCGAACACGATTACCGACCGCGAGGAACTGTCCGCCGAACTCGACCGGATCGAACAGCGCGGCGTCGCGCTGGACGATCAGGAACGGCTCAACGGGCTCCGGGGGGTCGCCGTGCCGCTGACCGACGCGGACGGGAACGTGCTCGGCTCGATGAGCATCGCCGGGCCGACCAGCCGCGTGCAGGACGAGCGGTTCCGCGAGGAGTTCCCGGCGAAGATCAAGGACGCCGCCGACGTCGTCGAACTCAACGTCACCTACTCGTAGGCCGTTGCATCGTCCCGAGGGGTAGTTTTACACAGGCTGGCGGTGTACCCGATACCGATGAGCGACTCAGTCGCGGTACTCGGCGGCTCGATGACGAAGTTCGGGCAGCGCGACGCCTGGATCTGTGAGCTGCTCGCCGAAGCCGGGAGTGCGTGTCTGGCGGACGCGGGCGTGCCGCCGGACGCGGTCGACCACCTGTACGTATCGAACATGGCCAGCGGGGAGTTCGAGGGCCAGACCGGCGTCATGAATGCCCTCGCCCACGACCTGGGGCTCGTGCCCGCCTACAGCCAGCGGGTCGACCAGACCAGCGCCAGCGGCGGGGCGGGGATCTACGCCGCCTGGCAGTCGATCAAAAGCGGTGCGAGCGACATGACGCTGCTCGTCGGCGGCGAGAAGATGACCCACCGGTCGACAGCCGAGTCAACCGACGTCATCGCCTCGATCACCCACCCCGCCGAGTACAAACACGGGGTCACCCTGCCCTCCTTCGCCGGGCTGACCGCGCGGCTGTACCTGGAGCAGTTCGACGCACCGCGCGAGAGTCTCGCCGAAGTGGCGGTGAAAAACCACGAGAACGGCGTGCGCAACGAGAACGCCCAGTTCCGCACTGAGATCACCGTCGAGGAGGCGCTCGACAGCCCGATCGTCGCCGACCCGCTCCGGCTGTACGACTTCTGTCCCGTCACCGACGGGAGCGCCGCGCTCCTGTTCTGTCCGGTCGCGGTCGCCGAGGAGTACACCGACGACTACGCGGTCCTTTCGGGGGTCGGCGGCGCGACGGACACCCACGTCGTTCACGAACGCGACGACCCGACGACGATGAACGCGGTCGTCGACAGCAGCGACCGGGCGTTCGAGATGGCCGGCCTCGAACCGGACGACATCGACGTCGCGGAACTCCACGACATGTTCACGATTCTGGAGTTCCTCCAGATGGAGGCGGTCGGGTTCGCCGAGCAGGGCCGCGCCTGGGAACAGGCGATGGACGGCTGGACCAGACTCGACGGCGACCTCCCGATCAACCCGTCGGGGGGGCTGAAGTCGAAAGGCCACCCGCTGGGCGCGAGCGGCGTCGCACAGGGGTACGAGATCTACGAACAGCTCGTCGGCGAGGCGGGCGACCGACAGGTGTCGGCCGACGCCGGCCTGGCCTGCAACGTCGGCGGGTTCGGCAACTGCGTGACGACGGCCATCATGGAGGCACGACAATGACGATGGACGCGTACCGCTACGAGGACGGCTCGATCAGCTACCCGGGACACCCGCGAAGCCGCGACGGGGCGGAGCCGGCGGAGACGATTGACCTCAGCGAGTGCACCGGCGAGGTGATCACCTGGACGACGAGCACCGCGACGCCGCCGGGGGTCCGCACGCCCAACACGCTCGCCATCGTCGAGTTCGACGTCGACGGCGAGACCGTCAGGGCGCTCGGGGGGACGACGACCGACGACGTCGAAATCGGCCAGACGGTCACGCCGGTGTACGTCGAGGAACTGCGCGAGGCCGGCGTCGGGATCAAACCCGCCGACGGCCCCCAGGAGTGGGACGGCTACCGGTTCGAGCCGGTGTGAGCGCCACAGCCCACCCCTGGACGGCAACCGACCCTCCGGACTGACTGCTGGGACCCCCAGGGTGGCGAGTCTTCTTACGGTCGATCTGTCCAGGCAAATTACATCCTTATCTTATCGATAAATTATTTCGACTGCAATGTTGGCCGAACAGTCGAGATATCACCCTCAAGATCTAGTTTGGTTGCCAGTCTTGCAACTCTCTGAGAACGCCCGAGTGCTCTCGATCCATAGTTGAGGGTCAGACTGGAGTGTCTTAAATACATATGGTTATACACCCGGACGTGATTTGCATCTCTGGAGCGTCGGCGGGCACCCGGGCTAGCGATGAGGCTCGGCATCCAGTTGCACCTGGCTAATTTTTCGTTTTCGAATACTATATCCGTACTTGAACTGTTGGGTATCTATCACTCTCGGAACGCAGTTCATGACTGTGCACAGAAGGCCGATCGACAGTCGATCAGTGGCAAGCCACGAATCGGACGCAGTTGACGAAACAGTGATTCTTATCACCAATATTTGTGTAGACTGCTGATCTCCATCCACATAATCTGCTTCACTTTCGGGTGTTTTCAGTCGCGGCAACCGTACTTCCCGATACTTTTTGAGAGAATCGCGACAGAAACACGGTGTCGTCGACGCCGTGTTTATCGTCGATGGTGCAACCTACCTCTCCACCCCACTCTATCAAGCTGACCTCCGATTCCAGTATGAATGCAGCGGGAGTCGGAACCGTTTCAAACGTATATTTCTTCGTATAAGAAACTAAAACTACTTGATTCAAACTAGTTTAGCCACGTCAAATTAGAGATAGCCGAACATTGGTTATAGAACGTCGTTCGCTGGCACAATCCTGAATGCCGTCTGCTAACAAAGTAGGAGCGACTAAGAGATGGAACTGAACAAGCAGTACAAAGTCGGTCGAGTACTCGACGAGTACGATCCTGAGGAGTTTCATTCGCAACTTCCGGATCGCTGGCTCGGAACCGACGGGGAGGCCTACAGTCTTCGGACATTAGCCGACAAATAATCACGGCAGTCCGTTTCGATCACACTCGACAGTCCCCTAATCAGAAAAGAAATAGGCTCGCAGTAGCATACTCCGGTATGTTCGTTCGATCGGTAGAACCGGGACTGATCACCTGGGAAACGGAGACTGACTTCGTTGTGGTCGGTGGTGGAGGGTGCGGCCTCTCGGCGGCAGCCACAGCAGGCGCGTATGACTGCGACGTGGTGGTCGTCGAGAAAGCGGATTCAGTGGGCGGGAAAGCGGAGGTTGCGACCGGTCAGATCTGTGGCGTGGACTCGCCGCTGCAACGCGAGAAAGGGATCGAGGACTCCCCGCAGGCGTTCTACGACGACCTTCTTACCCAGCAGACCGAGGAATCAGTGGACCAATACGACCTGAACGAGACGCTGATTACGACAGTCGCCGACCGATCCGGCGAGACGATCGAGTGGCTGATCGAGGAGGTTGGAGCTGACCTGACACTCCACACGGGCCGATTCGAGATGTCCGGCCACCGTGTCTACCGGACGCACTACCCGGTTCACGAGGATGGCGTCATCCCGCGGGCGGGCAAGCCGGTGACCGACGCGCTCCACGAGACCGCCCTCGATCGGGGCGTCGATGTCAGGACGGGGTTTCCCAGCGACCAGCTGCTGGTCGACGAGCGAACTGGCGACATTGTCGGCGTCGCCTCGAAGGAGAACCCGACCGCAGTCCCCCGCCGCCAAGAGGTCCACATGATCCGGGCCGACCACGTTCTACTCGCCTGCGACGGGTTCGCCGCGAACCAGGAGCTGTTCGCGGACCGGTTCCCCGAGGTCGCAACCCTCGACTACTGGGGCACCCGCGAGAACACGGGCGACGCGATCCGGATGGCCGAGGAACTCGGCCTGCGACTCGACGAACCGCTGTTCGACATGCACGGCCCGTTCACCGTCCCCGAGGGGATCTACCTGCCGAACGAACTCGTCAAGGCCGGCTCGATCATCGTCAACGAGTCTGCCGAGCGGTTCATGGACTGTGGCGACGTCCCGTACCGCGTGATGGACATACACATCGTCGAACAGGAGGGCGGCGTCGGGTACCTGATCTTCGATCAGGAGATCGTCGACCTGTTCACGAACGAGGAACTCACCCGTCACCAGTTCGGCTACATCCTCGAGGAGGACCCCTTCGCCGTGACCGAGTCGATCGCCGACCTCGCCGTGGCGCACGGCCTTGACGAGGCGACGCTCGCCGGCGTGATCGAGGCCGTCAACCGGGCGGTCAACGGTGACCCGGACGAGGTTCCCCACGGGCGCGCGTACCCGCACGATCTGTCTCCGCCGTTCTACTCGACGAAGATCAAACCGATGTACGTGAAGGGACGGCAGGGAATCAAGGTCAACGAGCGGATGCAGGTACGCCGCGAAGACGGAACGGTCATCGACAACCTCTACGCCGGCGGCAACGCCTCCGAGAGCCTGGAAGCCGGCGATCCGCACGTCTACATCGCCGGTATGGACCTCATGACTGCGCTCACCGAGGGCCACATCGTCGGCGAGCACGTGGGCAGCCAGTATGCCTGATACGGTCGTTCGTGATTCGTTACCGCTACGGTGTCACAGTTTGTGCGTCAGAGCCCGTCAAATGCCCGATATGACGAGGCAGTCCCGAAAATAGTCATGAACGACCGTATGAAGCGTCCGTGGCGCAGGTTGCGGCGACAGCGACTCAGGTGTTGCTGATGCCGCCGTCGACGAGCAGCGACTCACCGTTGACGTACGACGACAGCTCGCTCGCCAGGTAGACGGCCGCGTCCGCGACTTCCTCGGGTTGGCCGAGGCGGCCAAGCGGCGTCTCCTCGGTGAACGCGTCCTCCCGCTCGGTGTCGACGACGCGGGAGTCGGCGCGGGTCATCTCGCTCTCGACGGCGCCCGGGTGGATGGCGTTGACGCGGATGCCCTCCGGCCCGAGGTCGTCGGCGAGCGCGTACGTCAGCAGGCGGATCGCCCCCTTCGAGGCGCAGTAGGAGGGGTACGCGGCGGCGCCGCGGATGCCCGCCGTGCTGGAGAGGTTAATGATCGAGCCGCCGTCGCCGTCGAGCATCGCTTTTGCTGCCGCCTGACAGCCGAAGAACGTCCCCTTTGCGTTGACGTCCATCGTACGGTCGTACTCCGCCTCCGTCACTTCTGTGAACTCCCGCCATTCGAGTACGCCGGCGTTGTTTACCATCACGTTCAGGGCGCCCTCCTCGGCGGCAACCGCGACCGCCCGTTCGAGGTCATCAGGGTTCGAGACGTCCGTCTCGACGAAGCGCGCCGTGCCGCCGTCTTCCTGGATCACCTCGTAGGTGGGACGGCCGCCTTCGCGCGGCTCCCGTCTGATGTCGGCGACGACGACCGCCGCCCCGTGATCGGCGAACGCCAGTGCGATCGATCGGCCGATGCCGCTCGCCGCGCCCGTCACGACGCAGACGCGGTCGGTGAGTAACTCCGTCATGTCACTGAGACATAGGAGCGGTGCAATCAGTCTTCCGGTGGTTCGACCGGCAGTGGGTTGATCGAGGAGGAACGCGACGAAAAGCATAGGCGTCTCCTCGCGGAACGCGATACCATGGACGTCGCCGCCATCGATCACGTGAACCTGACGATACCTGCTGACGGGGTCGAGAGGGTCGTCGAGTTCTACGGCTCGACGCTCGACTTCGACGTCGAGAACCGGGAGCTGTACGAGGCGTTCGAACCGCCGTCCGGGTCGGGATTCGATCACGTCGCGCTCGTCTTCAAGGCGTCGATCACCGAGATTCGGTTGTGGCTGGACGCGGCCGGCGTCGAGATCGAGCGCTCGCTGGAACCGCTCGGTGCGACGGGTACCGCGCCCGCAGTGTACGTGCGCGACCCGTTCGGGTACGTGATCGAACTCAAAGCCGCCATCGCGGAGTGATCGCAGGGGTGCCGGGCGTGATCGATCGGTCGACTGTCTCGGGGGGCTGGCGACGGCGGTGATCGACCGCGTCCATAACCTTATAAGATCACATTTCCAAATCAGCGAAGATGACGCTAATGCAGACGGGGACGCTTAGTGAGCAACAGCGGTTGGTACGCGACAGTATTCGTGATATCTGTGCGGAGTTTGACGATGAGTACTGGCGCCAGTGCGATCTGGAGGCCGCGTATCCACAGGAGTTCGTCGACACGCTCGGCGAGCACGGCTGGTTCGGTATTCTGATCCCCGAGGAGTACGGGGGTGCGGGGATGGGCACGCCCGAATCGGTCGTGATGATGGAGGAGATCGCCGCGAGCGGGGGTGGGTTCGCGGGCGCACAGGCGATCCATGGGGGGATCTACAACTCGGTGCCTATCGTCCGGCACGGAAGCGAAAAGCTCAAACGCGACTTCCTGCCGCGGGTCGCTGAGGGCGAGGCGTCGATCCAGTCGCTCGCGCTGACGGAACCCAACGCCGGCTCCGAGTCGACGTCGATTGAGACGGTCGCGGAGCGGGACGGCGATGAATACGTCATCAACGGCCAGAAGATCTGGACGTCGCGGGTTGACGCGACCGACTACCTGCTTGTCGTTGCGCGCACGACGCCGCTGTCCGGGGTCGAGAAGCCCACGCGTGGCATCTCCATGTTCCTCGTCGACGTCAAGAACGCCCACGAGGCGGGCCAACTTCAGATGGAGTCGATCCCCAAGTCGGCGAGCAACGCCGTCCACGCGTTCGAACTCTGGCTGGAGGATCTGCGCGTCCCGGCGACGAACCTCATCGGGACCGAGGACGAGGGGTTCTACCACCTGCTCGACGGGCTGAACGAGGAACGGATCGTGATCGCGGCCGAGTGTATCGGCCTCGGCGAACTCGCCGTCGAGCGCGGGGCGGCGTACGCCCGTGATCGGGTCGTGTTCGATCGACCGATCGGCAAAAATCAGGCGATCCAGCATCCGCTTGCGGAGGCGTACGCCGAGGTTCAGGCCGCAAAAAGTCTGATGTACGACGCTGCCTCGGACGTCAACGACGAGAACCCGAGCCGCGACGTCGGCGCGCTGGCGAACATGGCGAAATACCTCGCCGCCGAGGCCGCCTTCGCCGCCGCGGACGCCGCCGTCCAGACCCACGGCGGGTTCGGCGTGGCCCGGGAGTACGACGTCGAACGGTACTTCCGGGAGGCCCGTCTCACGAAACTCGTCCCGATCACTCAACAGCTCGCCCTCAACTACGTCGGGGAGAACGTCCTCGACCTGCCGAAATCGTACTAACGATGAACGGACTACCGAACCGCGCCGCGCTGGAACGAACGCCGTCTTCGGGTGCCGGGCCGGAACGCGCCGACCGACCCCGACGCCGGCACCCGAAGACGGCGCTCGCCGGCCGGACGGAGTGGCGCTGCCAGGTGAAGACGTGATCCGCAGATGACCGCGGGACGCGAACGGCTCCACGGGCAGGTGCCAGTCGAGTCGGCGACAGCCGCCGCCGAGCGCATTCCTGCGTCGGCGACGGTCGCGGTCAGCGGGTTCGGCCGCGTCGGCTACCCGAAAAACGTCCCGCTCGCGCTGGCCGAGCGCGGCGAGGAGCTGTCTCTGACGCTACTCAGCGGCGGCAGCGTTGGCGACGAGATCGACACGACGCTGGCGGACACGGGCGCGATCGATCGTCGGCTGCCCTACCAGGCGACGGCGTCGCTCAGGGAGAAGGCAAACGACGGATCGATCGCGTACCACGACCGCCACATCGCCGGGTTCGGCGACGAGATCCGGACCGGCGTCTACGGACCGATCGACGTCGCAGTCATCGAGGCGATCGCTGTCGGCGAGAATTGGTTGATTCCGTCGACCTCGATCGGACACAGCGTCGCCTGCATTGACGCAGCCGAGACGCTGATCGTCGAGGTAAACGAGACCCAGCCGCTGGCGCTCCGCGAACTCCACGACGCGTACGACATCGGGTCGCTTCCGGACCGCGACCCGATCCCGCTGACCGCACCCGGCCAGCGCATCGGCGACCCGCGGATCGAGTTCGAGGCGGACAAACTCGAGTCGGTCGTAGAGACCAACATCCGGGACTCGCCGTATTCGTTCCGGGCCCCGACTGACAGCGATCTGGGGATCGCGGCCAACTTTCGCCAGTTCCTCGCCGAGGAAGTCGAATCCCGCCCGCTGTACGACGACCGGGTGACGCTGCAGTTCGGCGTCGGGAGCCTCGGCAACGCCTTGATGGGCGAACTCGCCGACGCCGACCTCGGCAACCGGGCGGTCGCGTACTACGGCGAGGTCATTCAGGACGGTCTGCTGGACCTCGTCGACTCCGGGGACCTCGCGGTCGCGAGCGCGACCTCCCTCGCGCTCTCCGAGGAGGGGCAGGACCGCCTGTTCGACAACGTGGAAACGTATAGCGACTGCATCGTGCTCAGGCCCGCGGAGGTAACCAACGGTCCCGAGGTCGTTCGCCGCCTCGGCGTCATCGCGGTTAACTCGGCCCTAGAGGTCGACGTGTACGGCCACGTCAACTCGACGCACGTCGGCGGCACGCGCGTCCTCAACGGTATCGGCGGCAGCGCCGATTTCAACCGGAACGCTGTTCTCTCCGTCGTCACCCTCAACTCGACGGCGAAGGACGGGAACATCAATCGCATCGTTCCCATGGCTCCCCACGTCGATCACACGGAACACGACGTCGACGTCGTCGTGACCGAGCAGGGCGTCGCGGACCTACGCGGCAAGGCGCCTCGTGAACGAGCCCGGGGCCTCATTGTGAACTGCGCCCACCCCGAGTTCCGGCCGGACCTTCGGGCATACCTCGAACTGGCCGCCGACCGCGGCGGACACGTTCCACACGTCCTGTCGACGGCGTTCGAGGGGCGGGACGGGTCGTAGCCACTGGCGTGCCCGCATCCGCACTCGGTTCCGCTCCCGGGTGCGGGGCAGAAACTGGACGCACGCCTCCCGTCGCACTCTCCGGAACTGTTCTCTCATCGTTCGACTGGGCGGAACATTGAACTATCACAGGCGTCTCTGTAGGAACAGGAATGAGGGAAACACCGGACGCGGGTGAGAGCGTCAAAACGACGGAGAAATCGTTCGACATTCTGGAGTACCTCCTCGACTCGGACGGGGCACAGCTCACGGAACTGGCCGACAAACTGGGAATGGCGAAAAGCACCACCCACCGTCACCTGCAGACACTCCACGAGCGGGAGTGCGTCGTCGAGGAGGACGGGGAGTACCACGTCAGCCTCCGCCTGCTTGAGTTCGGCGAGCAGGCGCGCAACCGGAAGGACGCGTACGAACTCGTCATGGCGAAAGTCGACGAACTGGCCGAGGAGACGGAGGAGAGGGTCCAGTTCATCGTCGAGGAACACGGTCGCGGGGTGTACGTCTACCGGGCGACCGGCGAGCACGCCGTCCAGACCGACCTGGGTATCGGCAAGCGGATCCCGCTGCACTCCATCGCCGCCGGGAAGGCGATCCTCGCACACCTGCCGGAGGAGCGCGTCGAGGAGATCATCGAGCGCCAGGGCCTCGAATCGATCACCGACAACACGCTCATGTCCCGGGAGGAACTGTACGAGGAGTTCGAGACCATCCAGGAGCACGGCTACAGCATCAACAACCAGGAGAACGTCGCGGGTCTCCGGGCGGTCGGCGTGCCGATCCGAACGCGAGATGGCGGGGTGCTTGGTGCCGTCAGCGTCTCCGGCCCGACCAACCGGATCAAGGGCGAGCGCTTCGAGGAAACGCTGCCAGACCTCCTGCTCGGGACGGCGAACGAAGTCGAACTGAACATTGCGTATGCCTGAGCATCCCCTGAGTACTCGGTTACGGCGCTTCGACACGATTGCGACGCTGCGATACGTGCGATACGGTTGCCGCGCTCCGGGCTGTTCTTGCGGACACTATGGGCTGGTTTCGCGGTGACGTCGTCGGACGGTCCCTCGGCGGCGACTACTCGAGGTCTTCCGGCTGGGTTCCGACGCCTTCGATCCAGCCCGGGGGTTTCGCGGGCGTCGGCTCGGCGGAATCGCGTTTCAGCACCATCGGCGTCCGCGTCAGCGACAACACCAGTTCGTCGTTCTGGTTGTATCCTCGGAGTGCTGTTTCGACGATCCCAACGTGGTCCCGCGACTCCGACTCGCGTTTCGAGAGTACTTCGCTCTCGGCAAAAATCGTGTCACCGTGGAATACCGGCGCGTGGTGGCGGACGTCGTCGTACCCGAGATTCGCCGTCGCATTCTGGGAGACGTCAATGACACTCATCCCAACGACCGTGGCGATGACGACCAAGCCGTTCACCGAACTCCGTCTCCGTGGCGTAGGCTTCGTTAAAGTATATCGGATTCAGGTTCATCGTCACGTTGGTCAGCTACACGTCGTCAGTCTCGGTCACCGTCCGGCCGTACGGATGCTTGTAGATATCGCCGACGGTGAAGTCTTCGTAGTACCGTCCCTGCCAGCCACTGACGAGTCGCTTCTCGCGGTCGTCCTCGGTCTCGTCCGTCATGCCACTGGATTTTCCCCGTGCCGTCTTTAGTCTTCGGTGGTGATCGACGGTGGGAACGCGTCGGAACTTCCCGGCGAAATTGTTTTGAGGATCGGTAGCACAGAACGGGTATGCATCGTGCGTGCGGGTCTCTCCGATCGGACAGACC
Organism: Halobacteriales archaeon QS_4_66_20; assembly: GCA_003021015.1. GTDB lineage: Archaea > Halobacteriota > Halobacteria > Halobacteriales > Haloarculaceae > Halovenus. Next base: position 86,192 of record PXRK01000038.1, read on the forward strand.
CACGTTCCGACGACTCCGCATTTCCGGTACCGAAACAGCGGGCCCCAACACAGTGTGGCGCTCACAACCAGCTCTCGACTGCACCACTCAACGGAGTACGACGCGATAACATGTCTGCCCCGCTACTGGAAGTCGAGGACCTGACGATTCAGTACAGCACGAGCGAGGGACCGGTAACGGCCGTCTCGAACGCGTCGTTCACGGTCGATCGTAGCGAATACTTCGGTCTCGTCGGCGAGTCGGGCTGCGGGAAAAGCACCATCGCGAAGGCGCTGGTCGGCGGACTCGATGACAACGGGTACGTCGAGTCGGGCACAATCTCACTGCGGGGAACCGAGATCCAGGATTTCTCCGAACGCGAGTGGAACGAAGAGGTCCGCTGGGACGACATCTCGCTCATTCCGCAGAGTTCGATGAACAGCCTCGATCCGCTGGGCCGGATGAGCGATCAGGCGGTCGAGATCGCACAAACGCACACGGACATGACCAGGGAGGAGGCGCTCGATCGGTTCCGGGAGCTGTTCGAAATCGTCGGACTCCAGCCCGAGCGGATCGACGAGTACCCCCACCAGTTCTCGGGCGGTATGTCCCAGCGGGTGATCATTGCGCTTGCGCTGTACCTCGATCCGGACCTGATCATCGCCGACGAACCGACCACGGCGCTGGACGTCATCATGCAGGATCAGGTGTTCAGACACCTGGACCAGCTGCGCGACGAGTTCGACACGAGCATGATCCTGATCACCCACGACATCAGCCTCGTCTTCGAATCCTGCGACTCGATGGCCGTGATGCACGCCGGACAGATCGCCGAGACCGGATCGGTGTTCGACCTGTACGACGAGCCGCGCCACCCCTACTCGATCCTCTTACAGGAGTCGTTCCCGGACGTCAGCGACCCCGAGCGGGAATTGGGCACGATCGACGGGACGCCCCCACAGCTCTTCGGCGACGTTTCGGAGTGTTCGTTCGCCGATCGCTGCCCGTGGGCGGTCGAGGAGTGCACGGCGAGCGAACCACCGCTCGAACCGATCGACGGCAATCCCGACCACCGCGGCGCCTGCTTCCGCAGGGACGAGGTCCACGAACTGTACGAACGCGACCGGACGCCATCACCAGCGGGCGGTGATGGCGCATGAGCGCGGACAGGCCGGTCCTCGAGATCGACAACCTGCAGAAGTACTTCACGAAGAAACAGTCGTTTCTCGACACGGTCCTCAGACGCGATCCGGAGCTGGTCCAGGCCGTCGACGGCATCTCGTTCGACCTGGACGATAACGAGGTCGTCGGCGTGATCGGCGAGAGCGGCTGCGGGAAGACAACGCTGCTGATGACGCTGCTGGGCCTCTACGAGAAGTCGGGGGGCGACGTCCGGCTCCACGGCAAGAGCTACGACGAGTTCACGAAGACCGAACAACGGGAGTTCTACCGCTCCGTCCAGGTCATCTTCCAGGACCCATTCGACTCGCTGGACCCGAAAAAGACCGTCGAACAGATCCTGCGCATCCCGCTGAAAGTCCACGACATGGACGACCAGGACCGGCGCATCCGCGAAGCGCTGGAGATGGCAGAACTCCGGCCGCCCGAGCGGTACCTCGACCAGTACCCCGACAGCCTGAGCGGCGGGGAGAAACAGCGAGTCTCGATCGCGCGGGCGCTCGTGCTCGAACCCGAGGTGATTCTGGCGGACGAACCGGTGTCGATGCTCGACGTCTCGACGCAGGCGTCGATCCTGAAGCTACTGTCGAACCTCATCCAGGAGCAGGACGTCTCGATGATCTACATCTCCCACGACCTCTCGACCGTCAGCTACATCTGCGATACGATCAACGTCATGTACCTCGGTCGCATCGTGGAGCGCGCGCCGACGCTCGAGTTGCTCCAGGACCCCAAACACCCCTATAGCCAGGCGCTGATCAACGCGATCCCGGTCCCGAACCCCCACGCCGACCGCCAGCGGACCCAGTTAGAGGGCTCGACGCCCGATCCGATCGGGATCGGAGAGGGGTGTCGGTTCCGCGACCGCTGCCCCGAGCGGATGGACGTCTGCGAGAAGACGCCCGCGTTCCTCGAAGTCGAACCCGGCCGTCGGACCGCCTGCCACCTCCACTACGACCACGAGGCCTACGAGGAGCGAAAGGAGGTTGTCCCGTCGAAGGAGCACTAACCCCGAAGCTCGTCGATTTTCGCCAGTAGCTCCTCGGCGTGGCCTTCCGGCGTGACGTCCTCGTAGACGGCGCCGATGGTACCGTCGGTGCGGACGACGTACGTGTTCCGGAACGGAGACTCCCGCGTCTCGCCGCGGAACTCGACTTCGCCGTAGGAGTCGTAGGCCGCGCCCACCTCGCCGTCCGGGTCTGACAGCAGTCTGAACGGGAGGGTCTCCTCCTCGGCGAACTCCGCGAGTTCCTCGACTGGATCGGCGCTGACGCCGACGACGACCGCATCGCGGTCGCGAAACGCCGCGTGGTGGTCCCGGAACCCGCGAGCCTCGATCGAACAGCCCCTCGTCTTTGCCTTCGGGTAGAAGTAGAGGACGACGTACTGCCCGTCGAACTCCGAGAGTGAGACCGTCTCCCCGTGCTGATCCTGCAGTTCGAACGCTGGCGCGCGCTGACCTACCTCAAGCATAGCCGTCCGTACCCCGCCGCAGCACAAAAGCGTTCGTCGCCACCCCGCTGGTCGACGGCGATCTCGATCGACGCCGCTGAGGTATCGATCGAGTGGCGACGCGTCGGATCAGGCACATGTCTATAAAATCTCGCCGGCGATCGCCGCGATCAGCCGATCGGGCCCGGCGCGGCCGCCGTCGTCAGTCGTCTCTTCCCTCGATGCGGTCGGCGTCGTCAGGAATCCTCCCGGTCGACGAGTTCGACGTCCACGGGCGTCGTCGGATACGGTTCATTGCCGACGTTCTTTGTTCGCGGCAGGCGCCCGTCGACGTGGGGCGCACACCGCTCGTGTGTGTAGACGGTCGTGCCGGTGTGCTCGACCGCGGCCGCCGTCGCGCCGGCGTGATCGATATCCTGGTGTGTCAGCACGATTCCCGTCACGTCCGCCGGGCGCCAGCCGATCTCCGCCAAGCTGTCGACGAGCTTTTCGAACTCGTCGGGGTAGGTGGTGTCCAGCAGCAGCAGTCCCTGTCGCGTCTCAACCGCCGCAGGGTGGATCGTGCTCCGATCCCGATTGACGGTGATCGGCTTGACGATCTGCGGCAGCGCGTAGAGGCCGGGTGCGATCTCCATGGCTTCCGGAGGGGCGCCGACGGCTTATAAGGAGTCGACGAGGTCCTCCCAGTAGGGCTCGTCTCCGAACTCCAGAGACAGGTACACTCCGTCCGCGACGTCGCCGTACGCGTCCCTGATCGTCAACCCGATCGAATCGATCGGTGCCTGGACGGCGATCGCGTCGATCATCTCGTCGGTCACGTGTGCGCTCGCCTCCGCGGGGGGCGCCGACTCGCTCCCTCGGCGATCCATGGGCGGATCTTCTCCGCGATGTACGACGGCGTGTTCACCCGCGGCGGGCAGATGCCGTCGCAGCGTTCGCCCGCCAGGGTCACGTTGCGCTCGTTGATGCCGGCGACGTGGATGTGGATGTCGGGGTCGTCGATCGGGCCCGGGTTGAAGAAGTCCGTCATCAGCGAGAACGAGTAGTACTCGCCCTCGTAGTCCAGCGCCCCGGAGTCGTTGGTCTGGAACACGTCCGCCCAGATGTGTCGCAGTGATTCGATCACCTCGCGCAACTGGTCGGTCGGCGAGTGCCAGTCGACGCTGAACCGTCCCTCGTTGTGGGCCCGGACCTGCGTGCCCAGCCCGAGCGCGAAGCGGCCGCCCGAGTACCGCTGGAGATCCCACGCCAGGTAGGCGAGTACCATCGGGCTCCTGGTGAACGCCGTCGCAATGCGCGTCGAGAGCTGGATCTCCTCGGTGTGTTCTGCGGCCAGTACGAGCGGCAGAAACGGATCCCTCCCGATCTCCGAACTCACGAACCCGTCGAACCCCGCATCCTCGGCCGCTCGTGCCCAGGTGCCCACGCCGTCCGAAAGCGCATGATCACCGGGCGTTCGCCGAACGCCGGTCTCTATCTGCAGTCGATCGGCCATCGTGAATCGCCGATTCGGGGCACTGCTATTTAGTTCACCCCGTATTCGCCCCTAGCGGCCGAAAACGACCGCGTCCACCACGAATTGTGGGCCGATCGGACGTGGTTTAAATAGGTTGTCCCGAAGCCTTATGACGGCATATTTCGACCATGGTAGTAGAGATGCCAGACGATACCAGCCCGCTAAGCCGACGGAGAGTCCTGCAGACGCTGGCAGGAACGGCTGCCGCAGGGAGTCTCGCCGGGTGTAGCGGCGACGACGACGATGACGGCGGCAACGGTAACGGGAACGGCAATGGCAATGGAAACGGCAACGGCAACGGGAACGGAAACGACAACGGCAATGGCAACGGGAACGGTGGATCGCTCGGGGAGCGCGTCCCCCCGATCATCATCCAGTTCATCCCCGGGTTCGGCCCGTGGGACGACGCGACAGAAATTATCGTCCGCGACCTGGGGGACGCACTGGACCACGACATCCAGGCGGAGCCAGTCGAGATCGCCAAGTTCCTCGAGTCACAGCAGACCGACGACCGGTCGTACCACCTTTCGACGTGGGCGTGGGACAGCCAGCCGACCAGCTTCGACCCGGGACGGGTGCTGCGGAACTTCGGAATCGACAACGCAGGCGCCAAGCAGGCCCCTAACTGGGGCAACTACGCCAACTGCGAGTTCTCGAAGCTCGTCGTCCAGCAGCTGACGACCGGTGACGAGGACGAGCGGCTGGAGCAGCTCCACGAGGCCCAGCGGATCTACAGCGAGGACAGGGTAGAGTTCTCGGTCACCTCAAACGACGCCTTCGGGGCTGCTCGCTCGGACATGGTAGACCTCAACTCGCTGGGCCTGGGCGGGATCACCCTGTTCAACCCGACGTTCCTCATCGACTCGACGCCGACCAGCGGCGACCGGTTCGTGTTCGGCACCACCAGAACGCCGGCCGACCGGATAAACCACCTGGCGATGGAGTCGACTGCGTCGAACTACCTCTGGAACACGCTCGTCCACTCGCCGCTGTTCCGGTTCGACGAGAATCGGGAGCGCCAGCCCGGACTGGCTGCCGACTACAGCGTGAGCGACGATGGGACCGAGTTCACGTTCGAACTGGTAGAGGGCGCGCAGTTCCATAACGGCGATCCCATCACCGCCGAAGACGTGGCGTTCACGTTCCAGTTCATCGAGGATCAGGAGGTCTCAGTCGCGACCTCGTACCCCATCGAGGAGACCGAAGCGGTGGATGACAGAACCGCCGTGGTTCGGATGAGTGAACCGGCGCCCCTGTTTCTCAGTCAGCACGTCGGCATCTGGGGCATTCTCCACAAGGAGACGTGGGAGGGGGTCGACAGCGTTGGCGAGTTCAACCTGGACGACGTCGTCGGCTCCGGCCCGTTCGAACTCGCCGACTTCACCGCACAGCAGTCGATGGTGCTCGAACCGCATCCGGAGGGCCACCCGCGCCACGACCCTGACCACGAGATCGTCGTGTTCCAGTACGCCGACAACGAGACGATGACCCGCGCGCTCCGGGAGAATGAGAACCAGATCGTCGAGAACATCACTGGCGCCGACCTCGCCAGGCTGGAAGACCAGATGGGCGACACGCTCGAGAGCAACGTGAGCGAAGGGATCGGCGCCTGGAAGGTCATCGGCGCGTACTCGCGGCCGCCGATTTACATGAACGCGTTCATGGACGCCGTGGGGATGTCGATCAACCGCCGGGAGATCAACGCTGTCTCCTTCGATGGACGGAGCGAGGAGATCATGCACAGCGGGAACTTCCTGACGCGGCACCCGTTTTCGCCGCCCGAGGAGGACCTGCACTTCTACACGACCGATCCCACGGGCGACGCTGAGGGCGCCCGGGCGCGGCTGGAGGACGCAGGCTGGGGCTGGGACGACGACGGCAACCTGCGGTACCCCGGCGATGTCGATCCGGAACCGCTCTGGCCCGCGGGAGAGACGCCGAGCCCGGATGAGTTCCCCTGCCTCTCCGAGGACGGCGAAGTCATCCTCGACTGATAGTGTTGTGACTCTGTACCGCCGGGTATTCGTCAGACCCTAGTTTCGAGCCGTAAACCGCCGCTACTGCGATGACCGGACGTCACGTGTCGGACACGGTTCGGCCGACGGACCGCTGTCGGTTCCGCGTTTTTACCGCCGGAAGGCGACCCCGGCGACGCGGGACGCGACATATTTAACGGAGTTACCGGTGAAGGTGGGGTATGTCAGTGTTCGACGACCCACTCGACCCGGAAGCGGCGGAACTGAAAGCGACGTTCCAGGAGCGGCGGAACTTCTGGCACCCGGCGTTCGAGGCGCTACTCCACCTCGACCGGGAGTTTTTCGAGAAGTACCTCGCCCTCTCGACGCACGCCTGGGAGAACGGCTCGCTCGACCCGAAAGTCACGGAGCTGGTGTACGTCGCCATCTACAGTTCGCCGGGGACCCACATCTCGGAGGCTGACGCCCGTCGACACGTCGGGAACGCCCTCGATCAGGGCGCGACTGTCTCCGAAGTGCTCACCGTCCTGGAAATTCTTTCGACGGCGGGGATCCACTCGGTGCTGAAAGGGGTCCCCATCCTCGCGGAGGAGGGTGGTATCCCGGAACCCGATTCCGACGCCGAACGAGACGCCCAGGAGCGTGCCAGGGCGAACTTCGAGGAGAAGCGGGGTTACTGGGACGACGGCCTCTGGGCTGACCTGCTGGCGATCGATCACCAGTTCCTGCAGCACTACACCGACTACTCGGCGCACGTCGCCCACTACTCTGGCGCTGACGCCGACGACACCGACGACCTCGATCCGCTGGTGAAAGAGTTCATCTACATCGCCCTGGACGCGTCGCTGCCGGCGTTCTATCTCGGCGGGCTCCGGGCCCACATCGAGAACGCGCTCGAGTACGGTGCGTCGCACGGCGAGATTCTGGAGGTGCTGGAGGTGACCAGCGAACTCGGGAGCAGATCGCTCACGAGCGGCGTTCCCATCCTCGTTGAGGAAGCCGAGGAGCGCGGCCTCCTAGGTGGCGGGGACTGATCGTCTGGCGAATACCCGGCGGTACAGAGTCACAACAATCACGATCACTCGTCGACGGCGACGCGGGGGTCGACGATCCCATAGATGATGTCGATGAGGAAGTTGCCGATGATCACCATCGCCGCGACGAGGAAGAAGATGAACTGCACGGTCGGGAAGTCGCGCTGGAGGACCGCCTCGACGAGTTCCCGGCCGATCCCCGGCCAGTTGAACACGACCTCCAGCAACACCAAGCCGCCGACTGCGCGGGTCATCGAGATCGGGTACAGCGTGATCACCGGGAGGCTCGCGTGGCGCGCGATGTGGAGTTTCCGGCGGATGCTCGGGATGCCCGTGATCCGCTGGTAGTAGACGAAGTCCTGGTTCAGCACCTCGACGACGCTCGTCCGCATTATGAGCGTCGGGAAGTTGGCGTACCGGATCGCGATAGTGAGAAACGGAAGCATGTAGTGCAACGCGAAGTCCTTCGAGACGTACATTCGCCACCAGGCGTCCTCGGAGAACCGATCGACGGCGATCGGCGACAGCATCCCTGAGGAGGGAAGCCAGCCGAGCCATCCCGAGAACACGACGATCAGCACCATCCCGAGGAAGAAGATCGGGACGGTCCCGATGAAGACGGTCCCGATGATCCCGAACCGCTCCAGTCGGGTGTTCCGGTTCGTGCCGAAGATCGTCCCCATCACACCGCCGATGAGGTACCCGACGGTGATCGCGGGGGCGATGAGAATGAAGGAGTTGAACAGCGGCATCTTGACGGTGTCCCAGACGGGTTGGCGCGTCCGCAGCGAGACGCCAACGTCGCCCGTCGCGAAGTTCGCCATGTAGTTGGCGTACTGGACGTACACCGGGTCGGTCAGCCCCCACTTCTCCTGGAACTGTTCGACAGCCTCCTCGGAGGCGCCCTGGAACAGCATGATGTCGGCGAAGTCGCCGGGCATCAGCCGAAAGAAAAAAAACAGGAACGTCAAGATGGCCCACAGCATGACGACGGTCTGCACGGTCCGGGAGGCGAAGTACCGGAGACGCGTCATCCTCAGACACCTCCCGCGATGTCGCTGTCGTCCAGCTCACCGCTCGTGATCTCCTCGAACTTCCGGCCGAACATGAACGCCGAGAGGACGGTCAGCGAGATCATCAGCCCCGGTGGGATCGACCACCACCACGCGATTTCGGCGTACCCGGCGTCGTAGACGTTCCGGAGCATGACCCCCCAGGACGGCGTGAACGGGTCCGAGACACCGATGAACGCCAGTCCCGCCTGCACGAGGATCGAGTAGCCGATCCCGAGGGCGAAAAACAACGTCATCATCGGAGCGATGTTCGGAAGGATGTGCACCCGGATCAGCGTCCGTTGTTTCATCCCCGTCGCTCTCGCCGCCAGGATGAACGGCCGCTCTTTGATCTGCAGTACCTGCGCGCGCAACACCCGCGCGGAGGCACGCCAGAGGATCAATCCCATCGCTACCACCGTCGTCAGGAGTCCGAACCCCATGAACGCCAGCAGGACGATCGCGAACGGGATGAGCGGGACCCCGTACACGAAGTCGGTCATCCGCATGAGCGCCTCGTCGACCTTGCCACCGACGAACCCTGAGGTCACCCCGACGACTGTTCCGAGCGTGATGATCATCGCTCCGCCGAGGAAGCCGGTGATTACCGTCGGTCGCGCACCGACCAGCAGTCGCGACAGGACGTCGTGGCCCGAACTCGTCGTGCCGAGCAGATGAGCCGCCGAGGGCCCTTCCGCCCGCAGAAGCGACCCGTCGTCGGCGTACTGCGGCTCGTTGTACTGGTAGGGGGCGAGCATCGGCCCGAGCACGCCCATCAGTATGACTACGAGCAGAATGGTAGCGTAGAATAGCAACTCCCTGTCGCTCCGTACGACGTTCGCTATTCGTCCGACGCGGCGCAGTCCGTTCGCACCTGCCGTCGCTATTTCTCGGAGATACGTGGTCGAGACGTTCCGGAGACGATTCAGTGACACGTGACCCTTTTCAGTGTGTATCGTTCTCTGTGTGCGGTTCGTGACCGGTGCTGTTCTCGGTTAGTCCGTTCGATCCGCGCTTGACCCGGCGAGTCGATCCGCGGCCAGACTCGAACGCCTCCACCCGCGAACGGGTGTGAGGTCGGCGTTCGCCATGCACACGACTCCTTTAACCAGGGTTCAATTAAGTGTACCGGTGGTCAGCGTCCCATCCATTGTCGCTGGTCAGCACGGAGCTGTTCGACGTTTCCCGTCCGTGACAAAAGGTATTTATCGACACCTAGTGACCTACCGCTAGGATCGGATTCCGTCCCGACTCCAGTGTACAAGTATGCCACGCGAACACGTCGAATACATCCACCACTCCTCGCTGCCCTGGGAGCCGTCCGCGGTCGCGGGGCTGCCTGAGGGAACCGAGGAGAAAGTACTGAGCGAAGACACGGAGACCGGCGCATCGACCCGCATACTCTCGATGACCGGCGAGCGCCGCCAGCCAGTGCGGGACCCGCTCGCCTGGGACGCCCCCGTCGAGATACTCGTCCTTGACGGCGAACTGTGGCTCGGCAGCGAGGTTCTCAAACGCTTCGACTACGCGTACGTTCCCGCGGGGGCGTCGTTCGCCCGCTTCGGCGCGCCCGCTGGGGCGAAATTGCTGTTCATGCCCGACGCCGAACTGTCAGTGACGGAGCCGGACGAGTCCGTCGAGGCGGAGGTCAAACGCACCGGTGAGATGGAGTGGGAGAACGTCGCGGAGCACTCCACCAGCGGCGACCTGTGGGACATCGTCGGCGCCGGCATCAAGGTGCTCCACGAGGACGAGGAGACCGGTGAGCGATCCTGGCTGCTCGCGTCGCTCCCCCAGCGCGACGGATTCGGTGTCGAGGAACACCCCGTCGTGGAGGAGGCTTACCAACTGCTGGGTGCGATCGAGGGTGATCGGGGCACCTTCGACGAGGGCAGCTACTTCTGGCGACCGCCACACATCCCACACGGCCCGTTCAGCAACGAGATCGGCGGCATGACGTTCTTCCGGTGCATCGGCGGCCCGCTCGACACCGATTACCTCGTCACCGCGGACGAACTGTAGCCCGTGGCGGCAGACCGCCGCGCTCGACCCGCTACTCGACCTCGAACTCGGCGAACGCGTCGATGATCGCCGGGACGTTGTCGGTGATCGGCGCCAGTACCGGACACTGACAGAACTCCGTCTCGACGTACTCCGCAACCCGGTTGTGGCAGTCGTCCGGCGTTCCACAAACTGTGATGTTCGTGACCAGCTCCTCGGGGATGACCTCGAGGGCGTCCTCAATGGCATCCTCGTCTGCCGGCCACCCGCCGAGTTCCGCCATCATGTCATCGACGACTTCCTGTTCGATCCCGGAGACCTTCCGTGCGTCCGAGACCGTCGGCCGGGGCGCGTAGTACTCGAGAAAGAACCGCTTGGCTGCGGCCACGGCGTCGTCGTAGTCCTCGTCCATCGCACACACGAGCAGCTGCGACCGGTCGACGTCGTCGACTGATCGTCCGGCGCGTTCGGCGCCGGTTTCGAGCGCCTCGAACGCGCGCTCGTTGTACGTCGGCGTAGCGAGGTAGTTGCCGAGGCAGCCGTCGGCGAACTCGCCGGTCAGTTCGAGCATCGTGAATCCGGTGGCGCCGACGTACACCTGCGAGGAGAGCGGTGGCCCCTCCTCGTGGTGTTCGAACTCCAGGGAGACGCCGTCGAGCGAGACGAACTCGCCGTCGTAGGAGACCTCACCGCCGTCCAGGAGTGACCGGACGGACTCGACGTGCTCGCGTATCGCCCGGAGCGGCCGGCGCCGGTCGATGCCGACGTTCGAGGCCAGCGGGTCCCACCAGGCGCCAAGGCCGCCCATGACACGGTTCGGGCCGGCGAGTTCGGTCATCGTGCTCAGCGTCTGTGCGATCAGCGCCGCGTTCCGCGTCCAGGGGTTAATGACGCCGAGGCCGACTTGGATGTCTTCGGTCACGGTCGCGTACGCCACCGTCGGCGTCACGGCGTCCCGGCCGAGCCGGTACTCCGTCTGCCACACCTGCTCGAACCCCTTGCGCTCTGCGTACTGGACGAACTCGAGTTGCTCCGACAGGGAGTGGTCGTACTGAAACAGCAGTCCCAGGTCCTGGGACGGGCCTCCGTCTACCATGCACGGGCGTTCGACGGCGCCCGCTAAATAGTTGTGGCGGCGATCGGGGCGCCGGGGTCGCGGCGACGGCCGTCGTCCCGGAGCCGTGACTCATACTGATTGTTGTGATTATTTTCACCACCACATCGCAATAGCGGCGGTTTCACGCCCCGAAACTGGCGTCTGAGGAGTACCCGGCGGTAACGAGTCACAACAATCAGTATCACGGCTCGACGAGCAGTTCGCCCTCGTCAACGAGTTGCCGGTCGTCGACCCACACGCTCGGCGCGACGGTCGACCCGTCGATGTGGAGGTTGCTCTGTATCCCGCCGCCGAGGTCGTAGTTGTCCCCGGTCGCGGTGTGGACGGCCCCTTCGACTTTCTTGTCCGTGCGCATCGCGCCCGTGATCTCCGCGTCCGGGTTGATGCCGATCGACATCTCGGCGGCGCAGTACCAGGCGTTGTCGTCGCCCTCCTCGCGGAGCGTCCGCTCGAACCGCTCGGCCTCCGACCCGCCGCGAATGTCGACGACCCAGCCGTCCTCGATGTTGAGTTCGATCGGCTCCTCCAGCAGGCCGATCCCGTGGACGGTCGTGTCCCAGACGATCGTCCCCTGGGTCGAGCCCTCGTCGGGCGCGACCCCGACCTCGCCGTCGGGGAACGCGCAGATGCTCTGGGTCTCGTTGTCGACGATCTTGCCGGCGATCGGCCAGTAGGTCTGATCCCCGATGTCCCCCACGACGTCGGTGCCGGTCTCGCTCGTGATCCGCATCTCCGATCCCGCGGCGTAGATCTCACCCAATGCCTGCGCGATGGGTTGCATCGCCTCGTAGTCCGCACTGGCGGCCCCGCCGCGCAGGATCTCCGGCGTCATCTCGTCCATCGCGACGCACTTGACGCCGTTTCGCTGCGCCCGGGCGCCGGCGTCCGAATGCGTGAGCGCGGTCGACGTCGCCATCACGCACAGGTCCGCCGACACCATCGCTTCCTCGATCACCGGCGTCGGATCGTTGCCGTGACCCCGCCGCGGCGGCATGATGGCGACGCTCGGGTCGAGATCCTGCTGGTGTGCGGCGGCGAACAGCGCCGTCACGACCGAATCCGCCGTCCGGGTGTCGGAGACAATGAGGACGTCGTCGCCCGGTTCGGCGTTGAGTTCCAACGGCTTGCTCGCGTTTCTGACGAGTTCGGCTGTCTCGGAATCCATGGTAGGGGTTCCGGGACGACGAGTATAAAGCTGCAGGTCGGCAGGGGGCGATCGATCGAACAACGGCGCCGCCGGTTCGGCGGCGCAGTCGTCCCGGCCACGTGCTGCAATCGGGCGACGATCTGTCGGGGATTACCCGGTGCTCCCCATTAGAACTGGATGTCCCCCTCCTTGGCCCGCTCGGGCGCGAGGTGAGTCGTTTCGAGGTCCTGGACCTGCATGAACGCGGTCGAGACGTACTCCGGGTCGTCGAGTCCGGCCAGTTCGCCGTCGTCGCGGAACTCGACTGCGTCCATCACCATCGGGTGTTCCTCGGACTCGACGCGGACGTTCTGGATCGCGTCGTTGAGTTCGACAGTGTCGGTAGTTCCGGACTCCTCCAGCGCCTGCCTGATGACCTCCATCGCGACGTACGCCTGCCCGGCGGTCGCGATCTCGAGAGGGTCGCCGTGCATCCCCTCGAAATCATTGAAGATCGTCTCGGTCATGTCCTTGTTGTAATTGAAGTCAGCGTTGTTCCCGATGGCCCCGTTGATGAACTCGCCGACCTCGTTGAACACCGACGTTGAGGAGATCATTGGGGTTCCGGACCCGACTAACAGGTTCGGCTCGTAGTCGATGTCCTGCAAAGCGTTACAGAAACGGATGGCGCCGGGGTCGTACCCGACGAAGAACACCGCGTCCGGATCGGCGCGCTCGACAGCAGTCGCCTGACTCGACAGCGATTCGGCCCCGAACTGGTATTCGTTTTCCTCAATAATCTCAACGCCCTCGTCGGGCATGAACTGCTTAATTCCGTCCTTGACCGAATCCCCGTACAGGTTGTCGAGCGAGGTGATCGTCATCGTCTCCCACTGTTTGCCGGCGCCTCTGGCCAGGCTCGGACCGTACCGGGCGAAGTCACGGGTGAACGTCAGTGGCGTTCCCTGCGAGCGGTAGCCGAAGTTGAAGTCGTTGTCCTGCAGGATCGCTGGCGATATCGACACGTCGATCACGTGCGGAACGCGTTCGCGTTCAGCTGTCTGGATCGCGGCCAGCGACACCGGCGAGGAGTAACAACCCATGCAGGCGATAGCACCCTCATCTATGAGCTGTTGTTCCGCCTGTCCGCCCTGCTCCTGGACACCCTCGTTGTCTGCAGAGATTACCTCTATCTCTGCACCACCGAGCGATTCGATGCCACCGTCCTCGTTAATGTGGCGGGCGGCGAGTTCCCCGACGCCGTTGATCTGGCCGCCCGCGAAGCTCAGGTTCCCCGTCAGCGGGTGGTTCAGGCCGACCGTCACCGAG